>CAIUWO010000327.1 GCA_903902895.1 Candidatus Hydrogenedentota bacterium
ATCGAGAAACCGTCCGGCGGAAAAACGGCTCGTTTCGGTGGGGGAACTCGTCGGTGCGTCACTGCTGCGGCAGTCTTCCGCAGCGGGTGTCGAGGTAAGCACGGACATACCCGACGCGTTGCCTGGCGTCAATGTCGATTCGCGGCAGATGGGTCAGGTGATTGACAACCTGCTGGCAAACGCGCTTCAGTCCATGCCCGACGGGGGGCGTCTGATGCTGACCGCCCGCGCGGAGGGCGCGGCCGTGGTGCTCTCCGTGGCGGACACGGGCGTGGGCATATCGAAAGAGCTGCTGGAAAATATCTTTGACCCCCTTGTCACCACGAAGGCGCGGGGCATAGGGCTGGGGCTTACGCTCTCAAAGAGGCTGGCCGAATTGAACGGGGCCCGCCTGGAAGTGGAGAGCGAGATCGGAAAGGGAAGCTGCTTCAGCATAGTCTTTCCCTCGGGGCAGTAGACCAATGGTTTGCGGGCATTATTGCATGTGGGCAGGCGGGGTGCCTGTGTTGAATTCAGAATCGGCCTGTCATGCTTGCGGTGTTGGGGCGCATTATGTTTGCGGGTTTGGCGGGCGGCGTGGTATTGTTAATCATGCTTAACAGAAGGTGAATGTTACATGGACAAACAGTGCATTTTTGCGCCGCATGGCGCTCCCGCAGCCGGGCCGTACTCGCATGCTGTCGCCGCGGGGCCGTTCTTGTTCGTTTCAGGACAGGGGCCAATGTTGAAGGATGGCAGCGGCGTGCTGCGCGGGACCATTGAAGAAGAGGCCCGGGCCACGTTGGTGAACCTGCGGGACGTGCTTGAGGACTGCGGTTCGAGCATGGAGCGCGTGGTGAAGGTAAACGTGTATTTGGCGGACATGAACAATTTTGGTCGGTTTAACGAGGTCTACAAGGAATTCTTCACGCAAGAGTTTCCGGCGCGCACCTGCATCCAGGCGGGGCGGCTGCCGATGGACATCCAGGTGGAGATTGAGGCCATAGCCCTTTCCGGGGACGCATGACACTGAAGTACCGTAGCATATTGGCGGTGTGCCTTCTTGCCCTTGCCGCGGCCGTTCAGGCTGCCGAGGGAAACGTGTCGGTTGATTTCAACAATGCCGGCGTGGAGGCGTACAACCTGGGCGAGTACGACACGGCGATAGGTTATTTTGAAAAGGCGCAGGCCGGGGGCGGGGACAAGGAGGTTGTGGGGCGCAATCTATGCAACGCGCACCAGAATCTGGCGGGCGAGTTGGCGAAGAAGGGGGATTTTCGCGCCGCGGCGCGCCATGCCGACAGTGCGGCGGCGGTGGACCCGAAAAACATGAGTCCGCTGGTGCAGGCGGGGGCCTATTATCTTCGTCTGGACGAGGTGAACATGGCCATCGAACGGCTTGAGAAGGCGATTACCGTCAAGCCGGGTGAACTGACCGCGCACGAAATGCTTGGATACGCCTATTACCGGGACAATGACCTGTCCTCCGCGCGGGCGCAATGGGATTATGTGCTTGAGGTGGACCCCAAGCGGCCCGAACTTCAAGACCGGTACGACAAGGCCTTCCGTGAGCAGTCGGTTGAAAACGATTTTGACAAGTACAAGTCGCGTCATTTCCAGGTAAGCTACCCGGCGGAAATTCCGAGCGATCTGCGGGCGAAGGTGATCGGGATTCTGGACCGCGCCTACATCGACATTGGCCGCGACTTTGGCGGCGTCTTTCCGCCGCCCCCGATCCACGTCATCCTTTACGACGCCAAGCAGTTTTCCGAGGCCACCAAGACGGCGGACTACGTGGGCGCGCTGTACGATGGAAAGATTCGCAGACCGCTGGCGGACGGCAACGGGGCGTGGCTGCCGGTTGAGGAAATCCGGCGCCGGCTGACGCATGAATATGTGCATGTGGTGGTCAAGCACATTGCGGGGGGCAATCCTCCCTGGTGGGTGAATGAGGGCCTGGCCGAAACGCTGTCGCGCCCGTTGGATTCGGAGCGGATTCACGCCCTTCAGAAACTGTACCGGGAGGGCGCCCCCGAGGCGCTCAAGAGCCTTGAGGCAACGCACCTGGGCAAGATGGACAAGGACGCCGTGGGCCTGGCCTATCTCCAGTCCCACGCGACGGTGGACACGCTCTGGTCACGTTATGGCAGGGGGAAGATGGTCATGCTGCTGGAGGCCGTTGGGCGGGGCCAGAACGCTGAGGACGCGCTGCGCGAGGTTTACCGCAAAACCTACGTCAGCATCGAGCGGGACGTGGCCAACAATTATCGTTGAGTTGATGATTGTCAGGGGGATGATTGGCCGGTGACAGTTGGCGATGGGCTGGGGGCAATGGATAATTGACAGTGGACAACGGTGGAAAATGGGGGCCGGGGATGTCTGGCACATCCCTTCCCGCGGTTACTTTGTGAGGTGTATAGGGTGGTATTGAGCTCCCCTGAAGGCATTCGACACAGCTCCACGGGGGGGGGCTTTGACCTATACCAATGCGGACGCTGGTCTTTTGTAGTTCGCTGGGAAATTCAGGGCATGGTCGTGAAAAACCTGTCGGGTAAGACAAGGTTGCTTAAACAGTAGAAAGGCGATAAGACAAGAAAGGAATAGCTTGAAATTGTTTTCTCTTCGCTGTTGTTTGTTACGCATGATGGGAAGCATTGGATGAGGGCGTATCAACAATCGGACAGCGGTCCGACAGGGAGAGACTTGCGATGAAACTCACAAGCATTTTAGTACTGGTTTTGGCGGTGGTGCTGGTCGCTGGTTGCACTCCGAAGGCCCCGAAGAAGGAGGCACCGGTGACCACGCCGTCCGCGGTGCAGAGTCCCGCAAAGGAGGCGCCCGTGAAGACGGAGGCACCGGCGGCAGCGCAGCCCGCGGCCGAAGTCTGGACCTGCCCGATGCACCCGGAGGTCCGTGAAGCCAAGGCGGGAAAGTGTCCAAAGTGCGGCATGGACCTGGTGAAGGCAGCGCCCGCTGCGCCGGCAGCACCGGCGCCGGCAGCG
>CAIUWO010000328.1 GCA_903902895.1 Candidatus Hydrogenedentota bacterium
GCCCGCGGCTTCGGTCCTGCCGATGCCTGTTCACTGTCGGTGGTAGTACCCACTGCCGGGGGCGCAGCGGCCGCGCCATCTGTCTTTGGGTCTCGCTCTTCTTTCATTCGCTCTTCCTTTGTTTTGGCCCCGTAAACGCTCGCATGGCGCGTACAGGGCAATGACCAGGGTTTCAACTGGGGGCACACACCGTGCCCTTACAAGTAGTGGTCTACGCGATTCCTATGCAATGGCCCTGTACCGGCCAGCGGAGACCATGGCGCTTTCTGGAGCGGCTGAAAACACCTCACCCACCTCACCCGGGGCGCGCGCACTTATTCATCCGGCTGGTCGTCGCAAGGCCTCTTGCGGCGATAAAGAACCGGCTTGCGCGAGCCTTTGACAATTGCCAGGCCGGGCAATGCACCCCGCTTGACCAGGTCCAGGACGGCGCGCCCTGCGTCTTGGCGGTAAGCTCTTGTAAGCAAGATGTGGTGGTTTGTTGCCGGTTGTGTGATAAGCCGTGGCACAGCCCCCGCGCACGTGACGTAAGCGTGTCCTGCTGACGAATCGCTTCGTAATACACTCTGTGATCCATCTGTAGAAATTCTCCGTTCTCTGCTCGGGTTACTTTGCCAACGTTCCCGTCCACCGGCTTTGGCCCGGGCCGAAAAGTCGGCCCGGGCCGTGGCGCATGCGGGCCGCATGCGCGGTTGGCTCCATCACCTCAGGAATACTGATTCTTTGCGACTCTAAAGAAGTGGTCCTTGCTCAAAATAACTGCGGCTCCACCGACCACCGGCCTGCAGTGAATTGCGAATAGGTTGGTTGCTGCGAACGCCTCGTAGATGCCTTCCATGTCGATGATGCCGCCTTCCAGCGGGTGGTCCACTCTGCCCCCCTCTTCGCCCAGCAGGCGCCTGTCGTACTCGTTCCGCAGGTCAATGGTGCGCCTGACGGGAACGGTTCGTTCGCTGCAGTCGGGGTAGAGGGCGAAGTCTTGGATGAGCTTGCACTCAGCGATGCCATCCTTCCGCTCCCGGCGCACCAGCTGCGTCTCCACGTGGCGTACCCGTCGTATCGCCCCGAGGGGGAAATTCTTTCGGTCCTTGATCTGGATCTTCATGATGTCTCGTCCTTCTGTTACGGTTGCTGAACCACATTGCGGCGGTTGGCCACAAGGCCAACCTGCCCGCATCCCATGGACAGCCAAACCAACCGGGTTTGGCTGTCTGAAAGCACATACTCATTCAAGTGTCTATTGATTCTGTGCGGCGTGCTTTTCGACGTTGCCCTCGTCACGAAGCGCGTTCGGTCGTTCTGTTTGTTGCATGGCACCCACAACGAGCTCCTGCAAGCAAAATGTGGCGGTTTGTTGCCGGTTGCGTGAGAAGCCGTGGCACAGCCCCTGCCTGGAGATGTCACGTTCCGACTGGACTGGGTATCGGATGCGCCGGGGTGGGCACGCGGCCCGGCTGGTTCTCCTTTTTCGGGTTATCGCGGGGCGCGCAGTGGTCGATCCGCCAGGGCCTGGCACAACCCCGTCGATGATGATGTAGATCTCGCCATCGCACCGGCCGAGCCGGTAATGGACGATGCGGCAGGTCTTCTTCGTCCGGCCGATCTGCCGGACATGACCTTCCTTGACGATCGCCATCTGTAGAGTTCCGCTTTGAATTCGCATTTCAGTCATGGCACATCACCCTTCTTTGCTGCGTGTGGGTAAGAGCTCGGGCGCCTAGAGGCCCCGGCGTGATGGGTTCAGCCGCCACCCCGGCAGGGGGCGACCCTTGGTCTGTGTCGCCGCGACAAGCGGCGAACTGCGCGCACTCATCCGCATCGGGGGCTTCAACCCTCTTGCGCAGGCGTGCTAGCCTGAAAACTAACTTATTCATAGACTCGATCTTCCTTGCCGCCTTTTCGAGGCGCGGCGGTTGGGGTTCTTCGGGCCGGGCTATCGTCACGGTTCACAGTGCCGCGACGCCCGTCTTGCCGCGGTTAGTTGCGGCGTAATGCAAAACTTGGACGGCCAAGCCCGCCGGCTTGGCCATGTCGTATTCAAATTTCGAAAGATCGGCGCGGCGCGCTAGGCCGCTCATCGTCTACACAAACCTTAACCGTTGCCGCAGGGAAGCGCTCCGCACACGACTGTGACACACATGAATGGGCGCAAATTTTCATGCGAAACCACATTTCCTGCGGTTATTCGGCTGTCCCCGGATGCTTCGGCGCCACAGTCCTGCGCACGACAATGCCACAGGTGATCTGGCATAAGTTTTCATGCGAAACCTATTTCGCAACGCCGACACCACAGTTCCACAGGTCCACAGGCATTCAACTGTCTCTTGGGCTGGTGCTTCAGCACCGCGCTCCGCACACGACTCTGCCACAGGTTGTCGGGCGCAAATTTTCATGCGAAACCACATTTCTGGCGTCTGCACTGGGAACTCGGGCCATTCGGCTGGGGCGGAGCGTGTCGGCGCCACAGTCCTCCACACGACAATGCCACAGGTAATCGGGCGCAAATTTTCATGCGAGACATGAATGCAGAGATGCACAACCCTTGTTGTGTTTAGAGGGGATCGGAGAGCGTGTGACCGCCGAGGGTATGAGTGGGTCTATTGCGCCGAGAAAGAATGTGGTGCTATTAGTGCCGAAGTTCTGAAGCGGTTGTCAGAACTTCTTCTTCTTTTCGTATTCTATGGTGGGCTGTTTTCTTTTGGGTGGTGTGGCCTTGTCGGTTTGATCGCGGTCTGCCAGTTTCGGCGAACCCTTTTCCCTCGATATCGGCCACCCAGCCGTGGAAGCAAGTATGTCCAGCTGGCCCCTCGCATTTTCAGCAACTTTTTCAAGCACCCTGCGGGCCCTTTTCGGTGTCATACCGAGATGCTGGCGGAGAATATAACGGAAGAATGGCGTCTCGGCGACACTCTCCTCAATTAGATACGCAAGCACGCTGGATGCGTTTGAGTGCAGGAACTTGATAGACGTGAGGTTTCCCGATTCTGACAGATACTCCAGCACCATCTTCAATTCCAGCCGGAGTATGAACGAATGGTCCCTCAAGAAATTGATGATGGTTGTTAGTAACGGGATCTCGTCTCCCCTGGGGAAATGCAGCGCCACGTACAAATCCTGGTCTCGGAAGGTGCCTGGCGCTGGGTGTTGATCCTCGTTATGCTCATCGACCAGACCTGTTCGCAGCTTCTCTGTAGAATCCGCAGGGATTAGCCCTTCGCCATTGAAAAGGACCGGCGAAGAAGAATGAAATTGCGCATAATAGTGGCGCAGAAATGAGGCCGTTTCAATGGCATCTCCGCATACTTTCCATTCTGCGGAGACTGTCCACCCTCCCGCACATTCTTGAGATGCGGGTCGTATTTCGCAGGGCTCCACTGACTCAAATATTTTCCTCAGTTTCTTGGCAACCCCACCAACAGAAAGTGTCACTGACTCGCTCCACTCCCTTACGGCCAAAGCTGCCATCATCTGGCGCCAGAATTCCGGACGTGTTTGCTCCGAGTGACCGGACTTGGCGTTTTCTGAATTCTTCTGAGAAAGGCCCGCCTTTTTTGGGCCGAGGAATTGGTCGAGGGCGGCTTTAAGACATTTGCCTTCCGTGAAATAACTCTCGCTGAAAATCTGCGCTTTTGCACGGGGCTTCAGGGATGTTATGAGGAGTTTGGAAGCTTGTTTCAATGTCTTGACGGCTGCGCTCATAACGGCTGCGCTTTGATGTCGTTTAGTGGCACGATCGGAGGGTGAACGCCCTTGCTTACCGCTTATCGTGCACATCTCCGATGCTTTTGTCGTGGAGCGGAGCGCTTCGGCAAAGACGTCTGCGAGGCGCTTGCTTCTGCTTTCATAGGCGGCGAGAACGGATGGTTTTTGTGCGCTGTGCTCCGGAGGGGTTTGAAGTGCCTCGGATGTGCGCTGCAACGCCTCGACGACTGCAGGCAGGTCTTCTGCATTCCGGGGTCTTCGCGGGACGACGTCTGCCAACCGTGCCTGGACTGCATCGACGGCGACATTCCGGTACTTGCCTTCAACGATGCGGCGGGCGCTGAATGACGGCTCCTCTTCGCGGTGTGCCAGTGCCGTTTCAAGGGCCTTAGATGCTGCGTCCAAGGCCTCTACAGCGACGCGAAGGGCTTCTGTACCTGCAAAGCTCGTTGAGAAAAGGTGCTTCAGGGGTGAATCTTCATCGGAGATACTCTCGACCGCCTCCAGCGCTCTTGATGTGCCCATCAGCACCGTTTGGATTGTCTTCGCGTCATCATCCAACGTCAGGCAACTAGGACCCTCTTCCGCGCGGGTTGTTGTACGGGCATCCAGTGCCGCCAGAGTATTTTGCAGCGACACGATGGTCAGCGTCATCTTCAGGGTACTGGCCGCCCCTCCGAGTGCGGCCAGTACTTCACGCCTTTTCTGACTATTCAGAAAACTCATACAAGGTTCTGCTTCGCCTTGTGCCAGGGTCCCGCACTCCGCCGTGCGGCCGGAGAGAGGCTTTCCCAGAGATTTGGACATGGCATATACCGCAGCCATGACGGAACGCCTGTCCTCATCGACTACCTGTCGTCTCACTTCTCTCAGCCTCTCGGCGGCAGCTGCTGCGGTGGAAAAGGACGGTGTTCGGGCGCAATCCCGCAGTGCCAACGTCAGCGCTTCGGATGCTCGTTCCATCGCCGCGACGATCTCTTTCCGATCTGTCTCGCGCATCTTATTAAAGTACGGTCTCGCGTCCAACGCTTTGGACGCCGCTTCCAGTGCTTTGCTGACTGCGCCCCGGTAGCGGTCAGCCTTGCGTTCGAGGCTGCGTCCGTTCAGCGCGCCGTCTTCTAGAGCACCTTCTAGCGCATCGGACGCGTCCTCCAGATCTGCAATCTTGGTGCGGATGTCAGCTTCGTCGCTCTTCAGGCGCCTGGTCTTGAAGTAAGCGGGAGGCGCTTCTATCGTTGGAGGGGTCAGGTACTTCTCCAGTGCGATGAGAGCGCGTCTCCAATGCTCAACGATCACGTACCCGTCGCCCGCAGTCTTGGGCAGCGACGGGCCTGGCGCGATGTTTTTCAGAGTAGTTTCCAGTTCGCTGGTGGTTTTCTCCAGTGCCTTGATGGTCTTCTCCGCCTTGCATTTGCAGGCGTCTTCTTCCAACGCCACGACGATCTGATCTATCTCATCCTGATCCCACACGCGGACCTTATTGGCCAGGCACTCTATTATGGCGGAGGCGTGTGTAAGTCTTTTAGTAAGTATGGACAGGGCCTTCTTCAAAGCCCCTGACCTGTGTTTCAGCAACGAGATTACCGCGTCCGTCCCGCACCCGTCCAGTTCGGCAGTCCTCCGGGCGATGCTTGGCGCATCGGCCATCAGCGCTTCCTCCAGCACCGCTGCCAAGGAAGCCATCTTCTGAACGTTGGAGGCATCTTCCAGCGCCCGGATGAGAGCTTGTCTATCCTCCTTCCGCACAAAGTCCACTGCTTTTTCCATGCGTCCGGTGGCGTTGTCGCCTTTTGACTGTTGCTCCACGTGATGGATCAGAGCCGTCTTCACCATCGCGGATGCGTTTGCCAGCGACTCGCTGATCGTATGCATGTTGTCCTTGTGCAGGAAACGCCCCGCAGCGGGGTCGATAGTTGACACGTTACTCCCGCGGCTGGTCAGGGCGATATTCAGCTTGCCAGATGCGTGCTTCAGTGCTTTGAGTGCCGCAGACCTGTAGCTCTCCTGCAGCCGAGTGAAGTCGCGGGTCTTGCGTGCGCTCAGGATCAGCGCCATTTCCAGCGCATTGGCCGCGTCCTCCACCGCCACGAACACCGGCCGTCTGTCCTCCTGGACCAGCAGTCTCTTCACCTCCTCCAAGTGCTTGGCGGCGTGTACGGCTCGTGTCAGTTCCAGCTCACCTTTGGTCAGGGCCGTCCTCATCACTGTGGACGCGACCTTCAGTGCGGCGATGATCGCGCTCTTGTCCTCCTCGTGCATGCGCCCAGAGATCGGCGTTTCCTGTTCGCAGAGTTTCCGGGCCTTGTTTATCACATTGGAACCGGTCGTTAGCGCCGCGGAGATCGCGCGCTTGTCCTCCTCCTCCATACGCTCGGGGGCGCACATCTTTTTCACACGGCTGATCAGGTCAGTATTCAACTCGCCGGGCGATGCCTCCAGCGCCGCAGTGATCGCACGCGCGGCCTTCTCCTGATTGCCCTCGGAAACGCGCATCTTTTTCACATGGTTGATCAGAGCCGTATTCAGCGTGGTGGACGCCGCCTCCAGAACCCCGATGATCCCGCACTCGTCCATCTCGCCCAAGAAGCGCTCTGCGTCGTCTAGGCGCGCGGCGGCGAGCGCCGTCAGTGCCCGGCGGAGACATCTGCGCCCCTCGGCGCTAAAGTGCGTGATCGGGCCGACGGCCCCGCCGCACCCTGTCGCGTCGAACCCCCTGAAAAGAGTATTGTCGCGCTGGTACTCCTCTATGAGAAACTGAGTCCAGCGGATGTTTCGCGAAAAGACATCGCTGTCCGGGCGCATCACCTCCCCGCGTTCCAGTATCCCGACACACTTCTGAATGAAGTCCTTGGCCTCACGGTCTTTAAGTGAGGGCGGGTCCGCACCCCCCCGGCGCATGACGCAGGCCTGAGTCAGCGTCTCCAGCCTGGCCAGATCGCCGCCCCGGCGGCCGCTCTTAGGCGCCGGAAATAAAGAAAGGTATCATATTGGCTGATTGGAATGGGGACGGATTGTGTAGTTCCATTCGCCATGAAATTTGCCCGGCTTGACGTTTACACTCTGCATTTCCACATCCGTCACCTTCTGTCCCGTTGCGTACTTTCTTCTGTCCAAACGGCAGGTGACCTTCAAACCGGTGGCGGTTGTCGTGTGGGAAATGAGGTTCACTATCGTTTCATAGTCCCGTAACGGTTCGCCGCGCCAGTTGGACGAAATGAAGGAGAACAGGCGGTGTTCCACTTTGTTCCATTTGCTGGTGCCTGGAGGAAAATGGCAGACAGAAATCGACAGGCCGGTTTCGTTTGCCAGGCGCTGGAGGGAAAGCTTCCAAATCCGCAGGCGGTACCCGTTGCTGCCCCCGCCATCGGCCGTGATGAGCAGGCAGGGCGCGTGCGGATACAGGCGCCGCCCCTCGTGGCGCCACCACCCCCGGATGGAGGCGACGGCAAATTCGCCGGTGTCATGATCTGTGCCCACGTTCACAAACCCCGTGTTGCGGGCGAAATCATACACGCCGTAGGGATAGGCGCGGGGAACCGCCGGACTGGGAAAATCATGCCCGTTCGTCTTGAGGGGATCCTTCTCGGGACGCCACTGCCGCCCGCTATTGCTGTAGTTTCCAAGCAGTTCCTTCTTCTTGGTGTCCACGGAAATAACGGGATTGCCCGCAGCCAGGGCACGCTTCACCTCCCGGTTGATATGCCGGAACTGCGCGTCGCGGTCCGGATGGTCCTCGCCCTCTTCGCCCTTGCGGTTGCCCTGCAGGCTGTAGCCCTGCCGTCGCAGCAGTTGCCCAATCTTTGCGTGGCTGACGGGGTGGCCCCGCCTGCTCAATTGCGCGGCCACGGTCCGGGTGCTCGTGCATATCCAGCGAAGCGGGGATTCCGGATCGCCGCGCGTTTCGGGTTCAATCAATTGGTCAAGCGCGGCCGCCAGCCCGGGGTCGCTCACCGTGATGTTCTTGCGCCCGGCCCCTACCCGGCGAATGCGGCCCTCGGGCAGGGCGACACCCGCCTTAATCTCCGCAACGCCCTTGGCAATCGCCTTTCGCGACAAACCCGACGCCCGGCTCACAATGGAGACTCCGCCATGCCCCCAGCATTGCGCCTCGTTCGCGGCCATTATGCGACGCGCGCGCTCATCCAAAAGCGGCCACACTGCCGCGAACTTCAACGCCAATCTGTCAAGCAGTTCCATAGCAGGAAATATACACGCCCCATCAATAAAGTGCAACCTTTATTTATTTCCAGCTCCTTAA
>CAIUWO010000329.1 GCA_903902895.1 Candidatus Hydrogenedentota bacterium
GGTCGGTCAGAAGATCCCAATCTATAATACCTTCCCCCGCGCCTCGCAACGCCTGCTCCAAACGCTCCTCACTCTTGCGCAGCAATTCTTCCTTGCGCTTGCTTTCAATAATGGACTGGATGCCACTTAGAAACGAAACAAGCTGGGCAACATCGTTTTGATCATAGTCCGTATTGCGATTCGCCACAGCGGCCACCGAAATGATCTGAAGTTACCCCCATTTTTTGGACAGTGGCTAAGTAAAGATTGGCTGGCTTGCGCTGGCCTTTCGCCACCCGGACAATAGTCCGACAAGGAGTCCACGAAATGGGTCAAACACGGAAGAATCATTCGAAAGAGTTCAAGGCGAAAGTGGCGCTGGAGGCGCTCAAGGGGTTGCACTCGTTGAGCGAGTTGGCGTCTCGCTATAAGGTTCACGCCACCCAAATCGCGCAGTGGAAGAAGCATTTGGCGGAGAATGCCCCTCAGGTGTTCGAGCGGGGCCGTTCAGGAGGCGCGGCGGACGCGGAAGGGTTGACCGCCCCTTTGTACCAGGAAATCGGCAGGCTGAAAATGGAGGTCGACTTCCTCCAAAAAAAGCACTGAGCGCACCCGCGAAGGAACGTCGAACATGGGTCGATTTCAGTCATCCTCATGTGTCGATTTCGCGGCAGGGCGCTTTACTAGCTGTGCCTCGCTCCAGCGCCTACTACACGCCGAACGCCAGCGAGTCGGCGGAGAATCTGGAGCTGATGCGCCGTATCGACAAGGCGTACGTGAAGCACACCTTCTTCGGCGTGCCGCGCATCACCGACGAGCTCAACAAGCAAGGCTTTGGTGTCAACCACAAACGGGTTGCCCGCCTGATGAACGTGATGGGATTACAGGCCACGATGCCCGGTCCCCACACGAGCAAGCCGCACCCGGAACACCGGATCTATCCGTATTTACTGCGTGGAATGGAGATTGGCGGTCCATGCGAGGTGTGGAGCGCGGACATCACCTATATCCCAATGCGGCGTGGATTTATGTACCTTGTCGCCGTTATGGACTGGTTCAGCCGCTACGTGATTACCTGGGACGTGTCCAACACCATGGAGAGCGGCTTCTGCGTAGCCGCCCTCAATCGTGCCCTGAAAAAGGGTACGCCGGGCATCTTCAACACCGACCAAGGCAGTGAGTTCACGAGCGAGGAATTTACCGGAACCCTGAGCAACGCTGGTGTGCGCATCAGCATGGATGGACGAGGTCGGGCGCTCGACAATGTGTTCATCGAGCGGCTGTGGCGCAGTGTGAAATACGAAGATATTTACTTGCGCGAGTACGCCGATGGGCACGAGTTGCACGCGGGGCTCTCACGGTATTTCCGCTTCTACAACCATGCACGTCGGCACAGCTCATTGGGCAACCAAACACCCGCAGAGTGCCACAGAAGAATCTGACGAAAGGGAAGTCGTTGCCGCAACGTCCGCCCGAACGGGCCGCCTCCGACGAGCTATCTGCCGGCCCATTCTCGGCGGCCCGTTCGGGCTCAGTCGACCGCCGACACGATATGTGGCGAGCCTTGACTCAAGCCAAGGTGCTTGCTAAAATTGAGTCTAGAAGAGCATCCAAAGTGCCGTGCGTACTACTGTACTGCGACATCTTAATTTGCACCGCTACCTGTCGAAAGATGGGGGTAAGCTCA
>CAIUWO010000330.1 GCA_903902895.1 Candidatus Hydrogenedentota bacterium
GCCGCCCTCAACTCTTGCAGATCCGTAGCTTGCGCGACAACGGTCTGAGCTTTCTGCACCAGCTCTGGGTCGATTTGCCGTGGTCTTGCCATGGCTGCAGTATAGCAGTGTTAGTCTCATTTTGAAAGCTCTTTAGAATAAGGACCCGGACCAGTTGTCCGATTGCGACTGCAAGCGGTAGTCCGTTCACCGGCACGCATCGCACACTTGGCACGGTGGCAGGCTAGCACAGCATCATCTGCTTGTCAATGAACGTGTTGTCGTGCCGTTTCCGACCTCCATCGGCAGACACATCAAGCACCCGCCACCCCCGCAGGTGCGCCCGACGGGCCGGGGCGTGTAGAATACGGGGACAACGAACCTTTTGGAAAGTGAAGTACTATGTTAGCCAAGCGAATAATCCCCTGCCTGGACGTGGCCGACGGCCGCGTGGTGAAGGGCGTGAAGTTTCTGGGCCTGCGCGACGCGGGCGACCCGGTGGAGATTGCGCGCCGGTATGACGAGGAACGGGCCGACGAGCTGGTGTTCCTGGACATCCGCGCGTCGACGGACAACCGGGACACGATGCTGGACGTGGTGCGGCGCACGGCGGAGCAGGCGTTCATGCCTTTGTGCGTGGGCGGCGGGATCCGCACGATTGAGGACATCCGCAAGATGCTCAACGCGGGCGCGGACAAGGTGTCGGTGAACACGCCGGCCATCGAGAACCCGGAATTCATCACGCAGGCGGCGAACCGCTTCGGGGCGCAGTGCATTGTGGTGGCCATCGACGCGATGAAGCGCCCGCCCGAGGAGGGCGGGGGCTATTATGTGAAGAGCCACGGCGGGCGCGACGGCGGCCGGGCGACGGCGCTGGAGCCGGTGGCGTGGGCCATCGAGGCGGAGCGGCGGGGCGCGGGCGAGATTCTGCTGACCTGCATGGACCGCGACGGGACGAAGGACGGCTATGACATTGAGCTGACGCGGAAGATCGCGGACAGCGTGAGCATTCCGGTGATCGCCAGCGGCGGCGCGGGCACGCTGGACCACCTGCGGGCGGCGCTGCAGGAGGGGGGCGCGGACGCGGCGCTGGCGGCCTCGATCTTCCATTTCCAGGAAACGACCATCCGCGAGGCGAAGGAGTATCTTGCATCGCACGGCGTGCCGGTCCGGTTTTGAAGCGGCCGGCAATGTGGGGCAGGCATTCCTGCCTGCCCGGCAGACTGGAATGTCGGCACGCCTCGCGGAGGAGGCAGACAGGAATGTCTGCCGCACACTGATCTTGCATCGCACGGCGTGCCTGTGCGATTCTAGTAACCGATTGGTTTGCCTTGGGGTATACACCCCCCGGCCCTTCGGCCCCCCCCCTCAAGGGGGGACCAACCGGAGGTCTTGGCGAGCATCCCCCGCAAGGGGGCAGGAGACACGATGTTCCGCATCGAGCAACAGGTCTGGCGATGGCGCGGCCCAGCCGCTAACGCCTGAACTCCGTCTGATCCCCTTTTTACTGTTGACTCGAAGCGGCCGCCCGCTGCGGCATGACCCATAAGGAACATCCCCATGATTTATCCCAGCCTTGACGAATTCCGCAAGATCGCCCGGCCGAACGCCGTGGTGCCGGTTTGCAAGGAAATTCTGGCAGACCTGGAAACGCCGGTCACGGCGTACCTCAAA
>CAIUWO010000331.1 GCA_903902895.1 Candidatus Hydrogenedentota bacterium
ATCTGGCGTTGGTGAGCAAGAGATTGCTTCGTCGGGCTGAAGCCCTTCTCGCAATGACGGGGTGAGGAGCGCCGGCGTTGCGGCCGGCAGCCTTGCGAGCGAAGCGAAGCAATCTCTTGGAACCATGGGCTGGACATCTGGCGTTGGTGAGCAAGAGATTGCTTCGTCGGGCTGAAGCCCTTCTCGCAATGACGGGGTGAGGAGCGCCGGCATCCCTGCCGGCCGTCATTGCGAACGGAGTGAAGCAATCTCTTGGAACCATGGGCTGGACATCTGGCGTTGGTGAGCAAGAGATTGCTTCGTCGGGCTGAAGCCCTCCTCGCAATGACGGAGTAAGGCGCGACCCCTATTCGTTCTTTGGGTGGTCTTTGAAGAACTGCCAGATGACTTCGGTGGCGTTGAAGTCGCGGCTGACGCGGCCGAGGGTCCACTGTTTCTGGATGAGCGCGCCGCCGGGCCAGGTGTGGCCGCCGCGCTCGACGGTGTAGAAGACCACGTCGCTTTGCGGGGTGGGCCCCCGGTAAGAATCCACCTGCGTCCGGGTGCCGCACTGTGACCCGTGATGGGGCAGGGTTTCCGTTTCGGGCACGGGGTTGCAGGCGTTGTGTTTCACCCAGAATTCCACGGTGGCGTTGATGGAAAGCACGCGGGCGGGTTTTATGATGGGCAGCGCGCCGCCCTGCCAAAACACTATCGGGTCGGCGGTGCCGTTGACCATGAGGATGGGCACGGGGCGGTCGGGTTTGCAGTCGGGCAGGGCGTGCTCGGCGATGGTGCCCATCACCGGGGCGGCGGCCGCCACGCGGGCGGCCAGTTTGCAGGCGACGATGTGGGTCAGCAGGGCGCCGTTGGACGCGCCGGTGACGTAGACGCGGCGCGGGTCGATTGTGTAGTCGCGCTCCACCTCATCCATGACGCGGCCCACGAAGCCGACGTCGTCCACCGGCTCGTCATAGCCGGGAAATCCGGGGGCGTTCAGGTCGGCGTTCCACTTGTGGTCGAGCCCTTTGGGATAGACGACAATGAAGCCCTCGCGGTCGGACAGGGCGTTGAAGCGGGTGAGAAAGGCCATGAGCAGGGGCGTCATGCCCGCCCCGTGCAGGGCCACGACGAGGGGGACGGGTGTTTGCGCGTCGTAGGACGGGGGCACGTGGACGCGGTAGCCCCGGTCGCGGTTCTCGTAGGTGACCCGGGCGCTTTCGCCCCGGGTCATGGAAAGGCAACCGGTCAGGGCGAAGACCTGGCAGGCGGCCAGGACCAGGACTGAAAGGCGCAGGGCGTGGAGGCGTTTCATTGGGGCGATTCCTTTGCGGGCTTTTCGGAACAGGACCAGGGGATATATTAACAGGGATGGGGGGAGATGGGGCGGGGTTCACGCAAAGCCGCCAAGGCGCGAAGACGCAAGGAAGAGGGAAAAGGCAGAGGGCAGAGGGCAGAGGGCAGAGGGCATTTTAACATCGATGGACAGGATGGACAGGATGGATTGAAGTGGGAAGCGAAGCAGGGGAACGGAAAGGCATTTTGACCACGGAAATGCACGGAAATGCACGGAAAAAGGCAGAGGACATATTAGCAGGGATGAAGGGGATGGGGCGGGGTTCACGCAAAGCCGCCAAGGCGCGAAGACGCAAGGAAGAGGGAAAAGGCAGAGGGCAGAGGGCATTTTAACATCGATGGGCAGGATGGACAGGATGGATTGAAGGGGGAAGCGAAGCAGGGGAACGGAGAGGCATTTTGACCACGGAAATGCACGGAAAAAGGCAGAGGACATATTAACAGGGATGAAGGGGATGGGGCGGGGTTCACGCAAAGCCGCCAAGGCGCGAAGACGCAAGGAAGAGGGAAAAGGCAGAAGGCAGAAGGCAGAGGGCATTTTAACATCGATGGGCAGGATGGACAGGATGGATTGAAGGGGGAAGCGCATAAAGACAGCCTGAGCTCGACCCTGTGCTATTCTATTGATTGGATGAGGAAACGGTATTGCCGACGTATCAAGATCGGCAGGAACTAAGGAAGATTTTATGTCCGGCAATGGAAGCAAGCGTGTCTGGGTGTGTCTCATTTGCGGGTATGTGCATCACGGGCCGGAGCCGCCGGAGGAGTGTCCGGTGTGCGGTGCGGACCGTTCTGATTTTGAGGCGCAGGCGGAGACGGTTCCTGCGGCGCCCGTGGCGGCGACCGCGCCGCCGAAGCGGTGGAAGTGTCTTGTGTGCGGGTACATCCACGAGGGGGATGGGCCGCCGGAGGAGTGTCCGGTGTGCGGGGCGGACTCGGACCAGTTTGAACTGATCAATGACGGGCCCGCGCCGGTTGCGGCGCAGGGCAAGTCCGTGCGCGTCGTGATTGTTGGCGGCGGGATTGCGGGTGTTTCGGCGGCGGAGGCGGCGCGGCAGAGCAGTGCAAACGCCGAGATAACGCTGGTGGCGGGGGAGACGGAGCTGCCCTATTACCGGCTCAACCTGACGCGGTATCTTGCGGGCGAGATTGGCGATGAGGCGCTGCCGATTCATCCGGAGGCGTGGTATGGGGAGAACCGTATCGGGCTGCTGCGCGGTGCGGAGGCGGTTTCGGTGTCGGTGGGGGATTCGGCGGTGGTTTTGGGTGACGGGACCAGGCTGTCCTATGACAGGCTCATTATTGCCTGCGGCGCGCATGCGTTTATCCCGCCCGTGCCGGGCACGGCGCTGCCGGGTGCGGGCGCGCTGCGCACGGTGGCCGACGCGAAACGGATTCTGGCGGCGCTGCGGCCGGGCATGGCGTGTGTGTGCATCGGCGGCGGCATTTTGGGGCTGGAAACGGCCGGGGCGCTGGCGAAGCGGGGCGCGCGGGTGACGGTGCTCGAAGGCGGCGGCTGGTTGCTGCAGCGGCAGTTGAACGAGGCGGCGGGGCGGGTGCTGGAGCGTTATGTGGGCGCGGCGGGCATCGGCGTGCAATTCAACGCCAAGACAGAAGCGATTACGGGCAGCGAGGGGGTTGAAGCGGTCCGCCTTGCCGACGGCACGGTGATCCCGGCGGGGCTGGTGGTGATCGCGACGGGGGTGCGGCCCAATACGGAACTGGCCGCGGCGGCGGGCATTACGGTGAACCTGGGGACGGTGGTGAATGCGTGCCTGGCGACTTCGGCACCGGACATTTTCGCGGCGGGCGACGTGGCGGAGCATGGCGGGACGCTGTACGGCCTGTGGGACCCGGCCCGGCACCAGGGGGCCATTGCGGGGATGAACGCGGCGGGGGTGGTGACGGAGTTTGGCGGCATCCCGCGGGCCAACACGCTGAAGGTGCTGGGGGTGGGGCTGTTCAGCGGGGGGATGGTGCAGGCGGCGGATGACGGGGTGGTGGAGGTGGCGGAGGAGCGGGACGGCGGCTACTGCCGTTTTCTTTTCCAGGACGGCCGCATGGCCGGGGCGATATTTGTGGGCGACACGAAGCTGGCGGCCGCGGCGACCAAGGCGGTCAAGACGGGGATGAATTTCCCGGCGGCCCCGGGAGTCCCGCCGACGGTCGACACCGTGAAGGAATGGCTTGGCGGGGCGGCGGACTGAGGCGAAGGGCAAAGGGGCGCGGTCGGCGCGCCGCGCGGCGCTATTGCACGGTTGCCGGGGGCGTGTCTTCGGGCGGCGCGAGGTCCCTGCACGCCTTTTCGATGCATTCGGGGCAGACACCATGGCTGAACTCGGCGTGGGTGTGCTCCTGCACGTAGGCGTCCACCTGGAGCCAGAATCCGGCGTCGTCGCGCACACGCTTGCAGTAGGCGCATATGGGAATGAGTCCGCGCAGCGTCTTCACATCCTGGAGGGCCTTCTGCAGGTCCTTGATGAGGCGCTCATTTTCCTGCTCGGTGTTTTTCCGCTCGGTAATGTCGTTGAAGGTGACGAGGAGCGACCGGTCGCCGCCGAAATCGATGAGGGCGGCGGAGAGGCAGGCCCAGCGCGTCTTTCCGTTGCGCCGTTTGAGGCGCACCTCATAGTCCCGCACGAAATCCCGCTCCGCAAGCATCTGCAGAATCCGGGTCCGGTCCACGGGGTCCTCGTAGTGGTCGCGGGTGGAGGCGTTTTCGTCCGCCTTGGCATCGGGCATGAAGTCGCTCATCCACTGCCGGTTGCAGAAACGGACCACACCGGTTTCCGGCTCGGAGATGGCGATGGGAAATGGGGCGCGCTCGACGAGCAGTCGGAAGCGCTGCTCGGCGCGGACGCGCTCGGACATTTCGCGGTGCAGTTTTCGGTAGAGCCTGTAGAACCAGAACACGGCGACGGCGACAATGGGCAGCAGCGCCAACAGCAGCGAATGGGCGTGTTCTGGCATGGGGGCACCTATGTTTTGCACCTTGCCGACGATGGGAGCCTGCGCACCCGTGGTCCAGCCCCGGATGTTCGCGGGGCCATTGTACGATTATTTGCCCCGGCATGCATATTAAATTGAAAAGGCCGAAAAGAGCGATGCGGACGCCTGGGGCGGTCGCGGGTCAGGGGCGTTTCTTGCTTACCAGGCGGGAGAAGATTCGGGAAACGGCGCCGTCGAGCTTGGTGCCCTTCAAGAGGGCGCCTTCGAGGTTCGCGCCTTTGAGGCTGGCCTCTTCCAGCAGGGCGCCGGTGAGGTTGGCCCTGGTGAGATTGGCGCCAGTCAGGTCGGCGCCGGTCAGGTCGGCCCCGCTGAGGTCGGCCCGGCTGAAATCAGTGCCGATCAGGAGGGCGTTGCGCATGCTGGCACCGGCGAAATTGGCGCGGGCGGCAATTGCGGCGCGCAAGTCCGTCTCGGCCAGGTCGGCGCCGCGGAAATCGGCGCCGGACAGGTCCAGTCCGCAGAGCAGGGCGCGCCCCAACAGGGCCCGGGACAGGTTGGCCTGGCGCAGTTGGACGTGCCGCAGGTCGAAGGCGCGCAGATTGATCCCGGTCAGGTCGGCGCCGCGCAGGTCAGCGTCCTTGAACAGGACCTCGGTCAGTTTGGCGTCTTGCAGGCGGGCGTGCTGCAGGTTTGCCCCCTCGAGACTGGCGCCGCTGAGGTTTGTTCCGGACAGGTCGCATTGGCGCAGGTCGACGCCGTGAAAATCGATGCCGAGCATCACGGTGGAGGTGAGGTCGATGCCCTGCAGGGTGAGGGCGGCGGCGGGGTTGGCGCGCCGCCATGCGTTCCACACGCCGACGCCCTGCCGCAGCACGGCGACGGGGCCCTCGAGGACGGCGCCGCGCCCGCGTACGGCCTGCCTGAAGCCCTGGGGCGGGTGAATCGCGCCGGTGAGGAAGGCGCCCTCAAAGAGGGCCGTGTCCCAGCCGCGCAGGTCGTGCAGCATTGTGGCGACCAGGTTGGCGCCGCCGAAACTGGCCCCGCCCACCTCGGCCTTGGACAAGTCGCCCGCCACGAGTTGGACGTCGCGGAGGTTGGCGTCCACGAGCACCGCGTGCCGCAGGCTTGCATGGGACATTCTGGCGCCGGTGAGGTTGGCGCCGGTGAGGACGGCGCTGGCGAGATTTGCCTCGGCAAGGTCTGCGCCCTCAAGCTGGGCGCCGGACAGGTCCGCGCCGGCAAAGGAGCATCCGTTGACGGCGGCATGCTGCATGAGTGCGCCGCGCAGGCAGGCCTTTCTGAAGCAGGCCTGTTTGAGGCAGGTCTTGCGCAGGTCCATATCCTGCAGGTTGGCCTGGTCGAGGCAGGCGCCGGTGAGGTCGACATCGGCCAGGTTCGCCCCCTCGAGATTGGCGCCGGTGAAATTGCCGCGCTCGATCCTGGCGCCGACGAAGACGGCGCCGCGCAGGTCGGCGCCGCGCAGGTCGGCGCCGTAGAGGTAGGCGCGGCGCAGGCCGGTGTGGCGCAGGTCGGCGTTGCGAAAACTCATGTTGCTCATGAGAGCGCCGTCGAGGCTGGCGGCGCGCAGGTCGGTGCCCTCGAAGGAGACGCCACCGATGCGTGCCTCGCGGAAATTGGCCTCGTCCATTTTGGCCCCGGCCAGGGCGGCCTTGCGCAGGTCGGCAAACTCCAGCTGCGCGCGGCTGAGCACGGCGTTGGTCAGGTCGGCCTCGAAGAGGCATGCGCTGTGCAGGTTTGCGCCGACCAGCGACGCGCCGTCGAGTGTGGCGCCGTCGAGCCGGGCCTCCCTGAGGTTGGCGCCGTCGAGGTTGGCGCCGGAGAGCATCATGCGCTGGAGGAGCGCGCCGGACAGGTCCACCTTTTTGTAGTCGCTGGGGCCGCGCCATGCGTTCCACGCATGGGGGCCCTGACGCAACACGTTCAGGCATTCCGTATCGGCCATGTTTTGGTTCCCTTTCCGCTGGTGCATGATTATACAAGGGTGCGCGGGCGGCGACAAGAAAGGCGCCGGTGCGGCGGAGCCGACGCCGGAGAAGGCAGAATCCAGAAGGAGAGGCAAGGGCGGAAGAGAAGGGCAGTTGACCACGGAACACGGAGACACGGAAAAGGGCAGAGGACATATTGACAGGGATGGAGGGGATGGAGGGGATGGAGGCGGGGTTCACGCAAAGCCGCCAAGGCGCGAAGACGCAAGGAAGGGGGAGGGCAGAAGGCTTATTTACATCGATGGGCAGGATGGACAGGATGAATTGGAAAAGAGGGGGGCCGCTTTAATCGGGGACTCG
>CAIUWO010000332.1 GCA_903902895.1 Candidatus Hydrogenedentota bacterium
CCATTCACCCGCGTAGGCCTCGTAGTGCGAGTGCCCGGTGACGCTCATGTTGCGCCCGCGCATGGCGCGCTGGCGGGTCGTGAAATAGTCCTTCACAATCCCGTAGCATTCGCGCTTGTCCTTGGGCCGCGTGTCGTAGCCGGCGAGCCCCTTGGGCTTCATGAACTGCTTCATCCTGTCGAAGTCAGGGCCGTACACGTCGCGCCACCACGATTCGGCGCAGGACAGGTTGTGGAAATAGTAGCCCCATTCCCCCAACTGGATGGCGCTGAAGTCGCCCGCCTGATCGAGCACCTGCATGGCCGCCTCGTCCGCGTCGGAAAGCCTTGCGTTGCCGTCCTTGATCTGGAAATCGCCGAAGCCGGGATAGCAGATCATGGGCCAGTGGATGGACGCCAGATATTCGAAGAGCGGCTTGGACGCGGCGTTCGCCGTGGGCCCCGGATCAAAGCCGTTGCCCAGCCCCTTCTCCCGCATGACGCCCACCATCTGCCTCAGCGCCTCCAGTTCGCCCGGACAGCCGTACATGGTGAACACAAAGCCCGGCTGCCCCGGCAGCGGCGTCACCTTCCACGGACCCTTCTCCAGCGCCGCATGGTCGGGAAATGCGGACGCGGTCGCGATGGATGACATTAAGAAGGCTGCTCCCAGACAAATGCACTTTTTCATGACAATTTTCCTGTCCGCGGGTATAGTAGTAGCGTGGACCGAGTTTTGACCATCTCGGCATTCTCGGCCATAATGGTCTTGAAAGTAAAGGCCGTCAGAACCTTCACGCGATGGCGTTGACGGGTTGGACAAGAGACTGAAGGGAGAACGGATATGGCGAAGTGCCCCCATTGCGGAGAGCCGGTCATCCTAAAGGGATTCGATTCGGAAAAGAAGAACGAGGTGCGCAGGGAGGTCTATGGAATTCTCAAGAAGGAAACCATGTATTCCTGCCCCCACTGCGAGCGCGTGCTGGGCTTCGGATACTTCTTTGGCGGACTGATCACGGGCCGGCCAAGGTAGGCCATATCGGGAGAACCTGCGGCGTGCATCCACTCCTTCAAGAGACAAACCGCCTTCGACTCCTCCGCCGCTTTGTTGCCGGCTATGCCTGCCTGGGTGTTGGAGCGTTCTGCCTGTCGGACCTGTTCGCCCGGAACGTCCTTGGCTGGGGCGATGCGGAACCCCTCAATCCGCGCCATCTGGCGCTTCACGTCTTACTGGTCATCACCGGCGCGGGCAATTTGCTGACTTCAAAGTCTCCCAAGTAGGTCACGGCGGCCATGCTCCCCGCTTCTTTCGGGCATCCTGCCGTTGCCAAGAAATCATACCACCGCTTGGGACACTACCCGCCGCCTGGGACAACCGGATATAATACCGCCCCATAGGACAGCCGTCACCGGCTGTCCCTTTGGTCATAAGGACACCCCCATGCATTCCATCCAAAACGACGACGCGCTGGTCATTGCCGGGCGGCGCTTTGGTTCCCGGCTGATGATCGGCACGGGCAAATTCCCCTCGGCCCAGGCCCTGCGCGAGGCCATCGAGCAGAGCGGCGCGGAGATCGTGACCGTGGCGCTGCGGCGCGTGGACCTGTCCGCGCCGGAATCGGAAGGCATTCTTTCGGCCATTGACCCGAAACGCCAGCTGATCCTGCCCAACACGAGCGGCGCGCGCGACGCGGACGAGGCGGTCCGCCTGGCCCGGCTGGCCCGCGCGGCGGGCATGGAGCCCTGGATAAAGCTGGAACTCACCCCCGAGCCGCGCTACCTGCTGCCCGACCCGGTGGAGACGCTGCGGGCCGCGGAAATCCTCATCAAGGACGGCTTTGTCGTGCTGCCCTACATCCAGGCCGACCCCATGCTGGCCAAGCGGCTGGAGGAGCTCGGCACGGCCACGGTGATGCCGCTGGGCGCGCCCATCGGCAGCAACCGCGGCCTGCGCACCCGCGACATGATCCGCATCATCATTGAACAGTCCAACGTGCCCGTCGTTGTCGACGCCGGGCTGGGCGCGCCGTCGCACGCCGCCGAGTGCATGGAACTGGGGGCGGACGCGGTGCTGGTGAACACGGCGCTGGCCGACGCCCGCGACGCGGGCGCGATGGCCCGGGCCTTCGCCATGGCCGTCGAGGCGGGACGCATGGCCTGGCGCGCGGGGCTCGGCCCCGAGCGCGGCAGCGCCGAGGCCTCATCGCCGCTGACCGGATTCCTTTTCGAAAAGTGATACTGCCATGAGTTTTGTGGACGAAATCGGGCAATGGCCGCGCGAGCGCGTGGGCGCCCTGTATGAAAACGTGACCGGGGCCGACGTGCTGGCCGCGCTGGGCCGCGGGGAGCGCACCCTGCGCGATCTCGCCGCGCTGCTGTCGCCGGCCGCGAGGCCCCATCTGGAAGCGATGGCGCGCGAGGCGCAGCGCCTGACACGATGGCACTTCGGCCGCACCATCGGCCTCTACGCGCCCATCTACATCTCCAATCTGTGCGCCGCTGACTGCCTGTACTGCGGCTTCGCCGTCTGCTCCGGGGTGCAGGACGAGCGCGTGACGCTCACCGACGACCAGATCGGGGCGGAATGCGTTGCCCTCAAGAACATGGGCTATGACAGCGTGCTGCTGCTCACGGGCGAGGCGCCCAAGGCCGTGCCGCCGTCGCGCATTGCCAGCGCCGTGGCCCTGGCCCACCGCCACTTCTCC
>CAIUWO010000333.1 GCA_903902895.1 Candidatus Hydrogenedentota bacterium
ACGACGTGGCCTTTCAGATTCACGACCTCGACGGTGACGGACACAACGAGGTCATCTATTGCATGAACCAGGAGATCATTGTGGCCGAAGGCGCGACCGGCAAGGTGCTGCGCAAGGCACCCACACCCGAATCACCCAAGGATTCCAAGAAGGGATACAACAAGTACCCGCGCATCCTCGGCGACAGCATGTTCTTCTGCGACACCCGCGGCACCGGCCATGCCGCGGACATCGTGGTCAAGGACCGCTACACCCATTTCTGGGTGATGGATGACCAGTTGAAGCCCCTGTGGGATGGCGCCTGCAACACGGGTCATTATCCCTACGCGATGGATGTGGACGGTGACGGAAAAGACGAGATCGCCGTCGGCTATACGCTGTACGACCATGACGGCAAAGTGCTGTGGACGCTCGACAAAACGTTGCAGGACCACTGCGACGGTGTGTCTGTTGTCAAAACACATGAAACCGACGCCCAGCCCCAGCTGCTCATCGCCGGCAGCGACGAGGGCATGCTGCAAATCGATCTGCAAGGCAAAATCATGTCCCACCTGTTCCTGGGCCACGTGCAGAACCCGGGCACGGCAGATTTCCGGCCCGACCTGCCGGGTCTCGAAACGGTCACGGTCAACTTCTGGGGCAACCAGGGCATCATCCACATCTTCGACGCCGACGGGAAACTGCTCACCGACTTTGAACCCTTCCAGCACGGCAGCCTCTGTCAGCCGGTCAACTGGACCGGCCAGCCGGGCGAACTGGTCGCGCTCTCGGTCAATCCCGACGACGGCGGCCTGTGGGACGGGTGGGGACGCCGAGTGGTATGTTTCCCCACCGACGGCCATCCCGACATGTGCTACGCCGTGCTCGACGTGACCGGCGACTGCCGCGACGAAATCGTCGTCTGGGATCCGGACGAGCTTTGGGTCTACACGCAGGACGACAACCCCAAACCGGGCCGACTCTACAAGCCAGTGCGAAACCCGCTCTGCAACGAATCCAACTACCGCGCCACCGTCTCGCTCCCGGGATGGAACGAAGCCGCCAAGTAACGAAGGGAACCGCCTCATGACACGCCTGCTCCCCATACTGTGTTGCCTGCTGTCCGCCTTTGCCGCCTTTGGCGACGACACCACCCTGTTGCGCGCGTTCCCCGGCGCGGAGGGCTTTGGCGCGGTCACAGCCGGAGGCCGCGGCGGGCGGGTGATCTACGTGACCACGCTGGACGACTATGTACCCGGCGAGACGCCCATTGCGGGCAGCCTGCGCGCAGCCATCGACGCCGACGGACCGCGCATTATCCTGTTCAAGGTGGGCGGCACCATCGCGCTGAAGGCTGACCTGTGTGCGAAAAAACCGTTCTTCACGCTGGCGGGCCAGAGTGCGCCGGGCGGCGGCATCTGCCTGCGCGACTACCAGTTCGTGCTGGGCACCAACGACGCGATTATCCGCCACATGCGCTTTCGTTCGGGTGACACCACGCGCAAGGAGCAAATGTCCGTGGGCATCTTCGGCGGCAATAACAGCATCCTCGACCACTGCTCCATGTCGTGGGACATCGACGAGACGATGAGTTCCTTCGGCACCGTGCACAACCTCACCGTGCAGTGGAGCATCATCGCCGAGGCATTGTCGAAGTCGTTCCATCCCAAGGGCGAGCACAGCAAGGGCTCCATCCTGAGCGGCGACGGCGGCATGACCATGCACCACTGCATCTACGCCCACTGCGCCTCGCGCAACCCGCGGGCCGACAAACTGCTGCTCGACTTCCGCAACAATGTCCTCTACGATTGGGGTTTCAAGGCAGGCTACACGCGCGAGGCGCCGTGCTTTATGAATTACATAAACTGCTACGCCAAGCCGGGGCCCTCGACGCGGAAGAGCGTCCGCGGCCGGCTCTTTGAGCCGGGCGACGACATGGCCCGGCTGTACCTGTCGGGCAACGTTATCGAGGGCAACGAAAAAGCCACCGCCGACAACCGTGTCTTCGTGCGGCCCCCCGAGGGAGCCGACCCGGAGGCCTTCCTTTCCACGGTCATCGTGCCCGACGCGTTCCCCTGCCCGGAAGTGGCCACCGACGCGGCGGAAAAAGCGTTCGAGCGGGTCGTTGCCGAATGCGGCGCCACGCTGCCCAAGCGCGACAGCGCGGACACGCGGCTGATGGAGGAGGTCCGCACGGGGACCGGCAGAATCATCGACTCGCCAACCGATGTGGGCGGCTGGCCCGAACTGGACAAGGGCACGCCGGTCGAAGACACGGACGGCGACGGCATGCCGGACACATGGGAGAAGGATCGCGGTTTTGACCCGAACAGCCTGGATGACGGCAATACCGACCCTGACGGCGACGGGTACACGAACGTTGAGGAATACCTGAACGGCACTGACCCGCGCAAGGCGGAAGAGAACTGCCGCGTCGACGCGGCCGCAATGCACGCGGTGCAGGAACAGGCGATGGCGACCGTCGCCAAGGGGAAAGAGGAATTTGAACAGCGCTCCGCCGG
>CAIUWO010000334.1 GCA_903902895.1 Candidatus Hydrogenedentota bacterium
ACACGCAGGACGCGCGTCATCAACCTGCTGCGCATGGGGTTCTTCTACATCAGGAACAAGGGTGTGCGCTTGGAATACGCCCTGGACGCGCTACGGCATCTGGTCACCTTGCAGGTGGCACCAAACTGGGGATAGGTCAGCGTTGGGTCGAAGCGCCCCGCTTGCGCGGCATCGGCGGGCACGCCTGCCGGACGACCCGCAAGATGCGCGGCACAGCCCCCACTGTTCCTTTTATGGGTTTTCAGGGTGGGCATTTCGGCAGAAACCACTATTCCAGGCGGAATACGCCATTGGCGGGAATTTCGCCGAATGCCTGCCTGTTGGTCAGGTCATTGATGTTTTGTGACATTACCAAGAGGAGTGCGGTTATGCTGTGCGACAAAAATGTGAAACAAGACAATCTGTTCACCGTGCGCAGGGGTGTGTTGCCGGTCATGGCGCTGGCCCTGCTGCTGGGCGTGTCGTCCGCCATGGCGGCGGGCACCTTCCGCGTCAACGCGGCCTCCGCGGCCGGAGCACCCACGGGATTGTCCTGGGCCAGCGCCTTTCAGGACATTCAGGACGGCGTGAACGCCGCGGATCTGGCCGGCGGCGGCGAGGTATGGGTGGCCCGGGGCACCTACACAAACCCCACTTCCAACAGAATGGCCGTGAGCATGGCGGAAAACGTCCATATCTACGGCGGCTTCGCGGGCACGGAAACATCGCGCGGCCAGCGCAACTGGGTCTCGAATGTGACTGTTATTGACGGTGAGAACAGCTCGCAGGGGGCCACGGGCGCCGACAATTCCACGCTGGACGGATTCACCATCACCCGCGGGTATTCGGGCTTCAGCGGCGGCGGCATGTACAACGCGGGCACGGCGCCCGTGGTGGCGCACTGTGTTTTCAGCAACAACAAGGCCTATTCCGACGGCGGGGGAATGGCAAACAATTCTGCGTCCCCCACGGTGATCGACTGCGACTTTGTGGACAATGAGGCGCTGAACGGCTACGGCGGCGCGATTGGCACCTATCTGGGGTCGCCGGCGGTGTCGGGCTGCGTGTTTTCCGGCAACACCGCGAAATTCGACGGCGGTGCCCTGCACAACACGGGGGGCGCGCCCACTTTCACGAACTGCCAAATCACCGACAACACGGCGGTAAAGGGCAGTGCCGCCAACAACGACAACTCGGCGGTCCTCTTCACGAACTGCACTTTCGCGGGCAACATCGCGAACGCGGGCGGAAGCGCCATTTACGGCAACATTGCCGGACCGACGCTGAAGAACTGCATCGCCTGGGGCGACGCGGTGGCTGAAATCACCGGAGCCGCGGCAACGGTGACCTATTCGTGCGTGCAGGGCGGACACACCGGCACGGGAAACATCTCGACGAATCCGCTCTTCGTTTCCGGATTTGTCACGCTGCAGGCGGGTTCTCCCTGCATCGACACGGGCACCGCGTCGGGCGCGCCGGCCACGGACCTGCTGGGCCTTTCGCGCCCCGCAGGGGCGGGCTATGACATGGGCGCCTATGAATATGGCGCCACGGCCCCCACCGTCGCGGTCCCGGATGTGGTGGGTTTGGACTCTGCCGACGCGGAAACGGCGATTACCGATGCGGGCCTGACCTTCACCGTGGTGGAGGAGGCCAGTGGAACAGTCCCGCCCGGCGAGGTGATCGCCCAGGACCCGGTGGGCGGCACCGATGTGACGACCGGAAGCGACGTCACGCTGACCGTATCCACCGGCCCCGCAGGCGGGTGCGCCGGGTGCCAGGCGGGGAAGGGCGCGCTGACGCTGGACGATTTGAAAAAGCAGTTTGGCGACACGCTCTTGGCAGGCCTGGCGCTGCTCGCACTGCTGGCGGTCAAGGGACGCAAGCTGTAACACGCGGCCATCCATTGGTCGC
Source organism: Candidatus Hydrogenedentota bacterium (assembly GCA_903902895.1). Classification (GTDB taxonomy): domain Bacteria; phylum Hydrogenedentota; class Hydrogenedentia; order Hydrogenedentales; family CAITNO01; genus CAITNO01. The sequence continues at coordinate 1,894 of CAIUWO010000334.1, forward strand.
AAACGAAGCAACATGGTCCGCCCCGGCAAGATTGACACCCGGGGCGGGCCTTTAGTTTGCACCTTCACAATTCCGCTTCACCCGTACGCGCCAGTTGCCGGCACCATAGTTTCAGTGCGGATGCGGATGCCGAAGCGCGCGGTGACGGTGCGGGCCGGGCTTTTCCTGGAGCGGCTTGCCGGAGGAGCCGATGGAGACGTCGGCGTGGAGGACGCCCTTGTGGCGGCGCAGCTCGTTGGCGAGGGCCTCGATATCGGCGGCACGGCCGCGGATCATGATCATTTCCGCGCACAGGTCCTCGGTGAGGTGGACGTGGGTGGTGGCGAGGATTGCGTCGTGGTGGTGGTGCTGGAGGTGGGTGAGCTTGTGGGCGAGGTCGCGGGTGTCATGGTCGAAGACCAGGGTGATGGTGCCGACGGCCTCCTCGTTGTTCTTCCATGCGTCGCGCACGAGGCGCTCGCGGATGAGGTCGCGTATGAACTCGGAGCGGTTTCCGCCGGGCGTCACGCCGAGCATGGCCTCCAGTTGTTCATACAGTTCCTGTTCAATCGTGAAGCTCACGCGGACCAGTTCGCTCATCTTGTCGTCTCCCCGCGCGCCGGCGAAAAGCAGGGACAGACACGCCTTTCAAACTGCCGAAAGGCGGGTCAGTCCCTGTCTTTCGCGGACAGCAGCGCGTCGAAGTAGTCAATGGTTTTTCGCAATCCCTTGGCCAGGGGGACGGCCGGTTCCCAGTTCAGTTTCTCGCGGGCCAGCGCGATGTCGGGCTGGCGCCGGGTGGGGTCGTCGGTGGGCAGGGGGTTGCGCACCAGTTCCGACTTGGAGCCGGTCATGTGAATGACCATCTCGGCCAGTTCCAGTATGGTGAACTCGCCGGGGTTGCCCAGGTTTACCGGGCCGTTGAAGCCCTCGCAGTCCATCATGCCGATGATGCCGCGCACCAGGTCATCCACGTAGCAGAAGGAGCGTGTCTGCGAGCCGTCGCCGTAGATGGTGATGGGCTCGTTGCGCAGCGCCTGCACGGCGAAATTGCTGACCACGCGCCCGTCGTTGACCAGCATGCGCGGGCCGTAGGTGTTGAAGATCCGGATGACCCGGATGTCCACCTGGTCCTGCTGGAAGTAGTCGAAGAAGAGCGTCTCTGCCACCCGTTTCCCCTCGTCGTAGCAGCTTCTCGGGCCGATGGGGTTCACGTTGCCCCAGTAGCTCTCCACCTGGGGGTGCACGGCCGGGTCGCCGTAAACTTCGGAAGTGGACGCCTGCAGGACCCGCGCGCCGGTCTCGCGCGCCAGGTTGAGCATGTTCATCGCGCCCATCACGTTGGTTTGGATGGTTTTGACGGGGTTGTGCTGGTAGTGCACCGGCGACGCCGGGCAGGCGAAATTGAAGATGCGGTCCGCCTCAAGCACAACAGGGTTGATGACGTCGTGGCGGATGAGTTCGAAGCGCGGGTTCCCCAGCAACTGCTCTATATTCGTCTTGCGTCCGGTGAAGAAATTGTCCAGGCAGAGCACCTCCTCCCCGCGCGCCAGCAACGCCTCGCACAGGTGGGAACCGATAAACCCCGCACCGCCTGTAACCAGATTCACATGACCCATGGCTGTCCTCTTTTCTTTCACGCGCACCCAACAACGCCGCACAAACGGATGATAGCATAATTGCCCGAAAGTGGCACATCGCGCCGGGAAGCGAGGGCGCAGCCGCGGTTTGCGTTTTCACCGCCACAGGACGAAAAGGACGGCATCGCATGTACCGGAAGAGCTGTCTTTGATGGTACCATGAGTCAGCACATCCAACCGGAGGGTTGTTCATGGCCATTCTCGTTTCGGTATTGCTGCTCCTGCTGAGCCTGCTGGGGGCGCTGCTCTTCGTGCTGTTCTTCCGGGTTTCGGGCGAGACCTTTGATTCCGCCGGTGTGCCCATCCATTTCACCGACCAGGGCTCGGGCACGCCTGTCATCCTTGTGCACGGGTTCGCGGTGCAGTCGGACCTCAACTGGCGCTGGCCCGGATGCGTCCGGCGCCTCAAAAGGCGCGGCTACCGTGTGATCACAATGGACGTGCGGGGGCATGGCCGCAGCGGAAAGTCCCACGATCCCCGGGAGTACGGCGTGGCGCTGTCGGACGACATCATCCGGCTCATGGACCATCTCGGCATCGAAAAGGCGCACATTGCGGGATACTCCATGGGAGGGTTCATCGTGCTGAAAACGATAGAACGCCACCCGGACCGCCTGCTGAGCGGGGTGATCTGCGCGGCAGGCTGGGGCGTTCTGAACGACGAGCACCGTGCGCTGTTCGCGGAGATCGTGCGGGCGATCGAGAAAGACCGGAGCTTTGACCCGATCACCCACTGGATCGACATGAACAAACACGCGCCGTGGCTGAACTGTTTCCTGTCAAACTTCTTCATGCGAAACACGAATGACCTGGACGCGATTGTGAATGTGTTCAGGACCTTTGAGGCGCTTACCGTGGAGGAGGACGCGCTGCGCCGCAACACCGTTCCGGCACTGACACTGGTCGGCGCGCGCGACGGCATCCGTGAGGCGTCGGACAAACTGCCCGGTGTCATGGCCAACCATGAGCTGGTGCACATCCCCGGCGGCGACCATCTGACCGCCATCCTGCACCCACTGTTCATGTCGCAGATGCTCGCCTTTCTCGACCGGCATTCGCCGGCCTGAGCGCAGTAGCCTGCCTGCCCCGGCCCTTCGCGACACCCCCAAGGGGGGCTTGGGCTTTCAGCGGCGCCTGGAAACATTCCCGACGGACAGGGGGTAAGGGATTTGGCGGCTGCAATTCAGGATCTTCCTGATGCCAGAAGTGGACTTCCCACGCTATTGTTAATGCAGAGATACTTGGTCAGGGCGGCGATCCGAACAGAGGTGCCTTTTCCACGCGCACGGGGATGTCTCTTGGGGACTGGCTGCGGAGACACCCACAAGAGGCGCCTGCTGGCCTGAAACGACGACGCCGCGCCGAAACAATTCACAGAGGAGCAACAACCATGCGCAACAAAAATGTCCTGGGGGCTGCGGCGGCGGTCCTGACCGTCTGGGCGCTGACCGTACTTGGATGCACTCAAAACCCGCCAACGGACATTCAATCATTGAAAATCCCGGCTGACTTTGACTATACCACGACGCAGGACGTCACCGTGCGGGTGACGGTTTCCGATGTCGCCGGAAGCGTCAGCCCGGGCACCGAGGTGGTCGTGGGGGGCACGGGCGAGGAACTGGTTCCGGGCAACATCTACACCCGGGGCATTACGAACGAAA
>CAIUWO010000335.1 GCA_903902895.1 Candidatus Hydrogenedentota bacterium
AAGCATGACCCATGACCAGAGGCGCAGTTCCCGGCACCATGCGGGCTTCACGCTGCTCGAACTGTCCATTTCCGTCGCCCTGCTTGTGATCGTCGCCCTGCTCGGGTTCGTCGCCGCCCGGGGCTCCATGAAATCCGTTGATCTGACCCGGCGCATGACCACGCTGCAGGAGGAACTCCGCTCCTCCATGCGGGCCCTGTCCGACCAGGTGCAGTCTGCGGTCAAGCGCCCCCGCGCCGGCGTGCTCCTGCCCCCCGGCGCGGCGCAGTCCCTCACGCTGGTCAACCCGACCACGATCACCTTCGTCACGCCCACAAACATGACCGGCACCGCCTTCTCGGGGGTGACGACCATACGGTTTGTGGACGAGGACCTGCCCGACACCGGCATTGACGGCGGACAGTTCGGCAACGGCCAGCTCAATTCGGGCGAGGACACGAACAGCAACGGCGTGCTGGACCGCCAACTGGTGATGACACTGCCCAACGGCACACAGCAGGTGCTGGGCAGCGGCGGCCACCTGGCCGATATGGTGTTTACGCTGTCGCCCGACGGCGGCATGCTTCAGGTGGCCATGGTGGCCACCATGCGGCTGGAACAGTCCAAGACAAGAATGCTGCATTACCGTCTGGCAAGCAACATTTTCATGATGAACTGACCCGGACCGGTCCGTCAGGGACGGACGCTGGAGGATTGAACGATGGCAACTGGCAAGAACAGGCATTCCGAACGGGGCATGGCGATGGTCCTGACCATGATCATGATCGTCATTGTGCTGGGCGCCGTGCTGCTGGTGTCGCGCCAGGCGATTACCGCCAAGACGCAGACCGACATCGCGCACAACCAGTACCAGTTGGAGGAGGCCTGCAAGGCCGGCATTGACACCGCCATCGAGCGCGTGTGGAACCGGTACATTGCGACCGCCACGTCGGACAAGTCGGCGGGGGTGGCCGGCAACTATGCCACCTACCTGGCCTTCATCAACGGCATTGTGGCCAAAAACGCCGCCCCCGTGTACCTGGTCTCCCCGTCAAACCCGCTGGTGCTGGACGCGACCCGGGGCATCCGCGTGACCAGTGTCAGCGTGGCCCGCACGGACAACATAAACGGCTTCAACCTGATGATCAACGCCACGGCGCAGGTGGGCTCCCAGTCGCGCACGGCGCAGCAGTCGGTGACTGTGGGCGGTTCCCCATTTGTCGGCTTCGACTATGCCGTGCTGGCCAACAACATAAGCTGCATCCTGTGCCACGCGGAATTCACAAACGTGTTCCTGGACAACAACACGACGGCCGAGGATGTGGAAACGTTTGACCGCATCAAGGTGGCCTCCCTGAAGAACCTGATGTACCGGCCCTCCAGCGACATTGCCGATTCGAACGTGGCCGGCACGGTCTACACGCGCGGCAACGTCATCAACAGTTACACCCGGGCCGCCATGTCCAACTCCGAGATCACCAACATCAACGCCCTGGCCGGCTATCCGTTCTACCCGCCCGGTGACCCGAAGGAATTCAAGCTTAAACAGGCCGGAATCAACACCATGAAGCCCCACGAGGCCCTCTCCGTCATGACGACCCTGGACAGTGACGGCGCGCCCCTCAAGGGCGGCAAAATGTACAAGAACTATCCGACCGACCCGAAAAAGATGAAGGATGCGCTGCTGCCCGAATCATTCCCGGCCCCCTTCCCCGATGAAAACGGGAACAAGGTGGTTGACGCAAGCGAGTTTCACACCATTTCGGACCTGCTCGAGGGCTCTGTGACCGGCGGCGTGGCCTTCGGCGTCCCCACCGGATCCGTCTTCGCCGGTCCGGGATTTCCAGCAGCCGGAAACGGTGCGGCCTCCACGCTGGCCGCCACCGGAAAGTACACCGGGAACCTGATCCTCACGGGCACTGCGGCGAACCCGATCCAGTTGAACGGCCAGATCGCCGTCGAGGGCGACCTCATGCTGCGCGGTGTGGTCAGGGGCACCGGCCAGATCTTCGTGAAGGGAAACACCTACATTGCCGGCGACGTGACCTATGCCAACAAGGTGGTAAGCGGCAAAGAGATCTATGGCGTGGACCAAAACGGCAACAATAACGCGCTGGCGGTGATCACCGGCGGCAACGTGGTCATGGGCGACTACCAGACCATCCGCGGCGTGAACCCCAGCAACGACAAAAACAACACGCCGACCTCCTCCTACTCCATCCAGACGCGGCTCGCCAACAAGACCGCCAGCGTGACCGTCGACAGCAAGACCGAAACGATGCGGTACGGCTACAAGGACACGGAC
>CAIUWO010000336.1 GCA_903902895.1 Candidatus Hydrogenedentota bacterium
GCCGCGCATGCGGCTTCGCGGATGGCGCAAATACCTTTGCCCGAAGACAAACTCATGCCGGACACGGACTGGCGCAAGCTGCGCGATTTCCCGGGGTTCCCCCATGTGCCGTGGTCGAATTCGCCGCCTGCGCTGGAGAAGTTGGAAGGGCAGACCGAATTGGCCCCGCCTGAACTGCCGCAGGTGAAGTTTGCGCTGCCGCAGCGTAAGTTTGTGCCCGTGTCGTGGAAGATGGGCTGTCCCTCGTTCACGCTCGACCTGGGCGGGCGCATGGTCAAGAAGCTGTATGTGCTGGTCATCCCCTACCTGGAGAACCACGACATGTTCGCCGAGGTGGCGCGCATGACGGTGCGGAGTGACAAGGGCGCGGTGCTGTACACGCGCACACTGCGCACGCCGGGCGATCTCGACTGGTGGCCGTCGGCGGAGGTATTTGGCGACATTTGGACGACCGCGCGCCACGGCCGCACTGACCGGCACGCGCTGCTGCCGATGCTGAAGCCGGGCGAGACCGACTGGCCCATGGCGCATCCGCCCGCGTTCCCGCAGCCGGAGTATTGGGCCACCTGCCTGCCGGTCATCACCGGCTCGTGCACGATGAACGTGGTGGAGTTGGACCTGCGCACGCTGAAGCCGGTGCAGTCGCTGGTCGTTGAGACGCTCGGTGCCAATCCGGCGCTGGGCGTGGTGGCGGTTACGGCGGAAGGGCCGGGCGACGATTCGCTGCTCGACGGCACGCCCTGGGAGGTGCCCGCCGAGCGGCGCCAGCCGCGCACCATTTTCACGCTGCGCCGTCCCGAGGCTCTGGAGGGCTGGGAACTCAAGGGCGAGGCCTTCTCCATTTGCGCCGTGCCCAGCCTGTTCACCGAGCCCACGCTCAACTCGCTGGGCAAGGCCCACGAACAGGCCACGGGCGAGGCACTCTCCCCCGTCTTTGAACTGAAGCCTGCGGACAAGATGGTGGTGCTCGATTTCCAGGGCGGACGCAGCGCGTCCACGCCCGAGGGTGAGAGCCTGTGCGCGGAGATCATCGAGGCTGACACGGGCCGCGTCCTTGGCCGCGCGCTGCCGCCCGGCCTGCATACCCTCCAGTCAACGCCCATTCCGGTTCAGGTTGACGCGCCCACGCGTGTGCGGCTGCGCCTCATCGACCACAACCCAGACACAAGCTACGCGTGGATTGGTGTTGCGGCTGTGCGCGTGGCCGCCAGCGCATCCCTGCCGGAACCGGCGCCGCTGTGGAACTGACCGGGCCGCTTGCGCGCGCCGCGGATAAACGACGAACGCGGCAGGATGCCGCGTCCACGTTATGGCCGGGGCTGTGCCTTTGTGACCAGTGACTGCATGACGGCCCGCGCCTTGCGCTCCACGCCCGCGGCGTCCATGTGGCAGAGGTCGGTAAAGACGCCGTAGCCGTCCTTAAAGACGGCATCGAGCGGAATCAGACACAGGCCGTCGCGCGCGCACCAGGCGCGCAGTTCTTCGTTGAGCAGCGTTGCGGCGCGCACATAGGCGGCATAGGACAGCCAGGGGTGGTTCCAATGGGAACGGGCGTCGAAATCGTAGTATCCGCGCTCCGTCGCGGAAAGCGCCTGTGGGCTGGGAAAGGGAATGGTGCACACGGCGATGGGAATGCCTTTGGACATGAACACGCGCCCCAGCGCGTCGAGTCTCTCCACAACCACCCGCTTCACATCCCTGCGCAGCGCGGCCTCGGGCGGCAGCAGGCC
>CAIUWO010000337.1 GCA_903902895.1 Candidatus Hydrogenedentota bacterium
AACGAATTACGCCCGCCCCGACGATTGAATTGCAGGCCCTTTCTCTGCTAAGATACCGTTGCTCTGGGGCAGTAGCTCAGTTGGGAGAGCGCCGCGTTCGCAATGCGGAGGTCTGGGGTTCGATCCCCCACTGCTCCACCAGTTTAAAAACTGGACACGCCTGTACTTAGGCGTTACCCATAGCAAGTGCTGTGGTGCCAAGTGACCTCAAAAGTTAGGGAGACTCCCTAAAACAGGAGGCTTGGCACCATGAAGGCAGCAGGAAACACCCCCCGAAAACCCCGTCTACCCAAGATGGGTTTCCACAATTCCAGTGGGCAATTTCGCGTTTACTTGAGTGGGAGAGAAGTCTATCTCGGCACCGAAGCCGTCGAGGCACAGGCCCGTTACCGGCGAGCAGTTGCCGAATGGATGTCCCGGTCCTGTCAGGCACCCGCACCGTCCCCCGAAGATATCCGCGTGCTGGAATTGGCAAGTCGCTATACGGTGTATGCACGGGAGTATTACGCAGCCTGTCCAAAGAATGTGGAGCGCCTGAAAATCTGGTTGCAGCCCCTGCTCGACTTATGCGGCACCCTGCCCGCCATCGCTTTCACCCCGCAACTGCTCAAAGCCGTGCGGACCACCATGGTCGAGGGGCGACCCGCAGACCCGGCGACAGGGAAGGGGGGGCGGCACGGGTGGACCCGCAAGTACACCAATCAGGCAATACAGGCCATTCGGCGCATGTACAAGTGGGCGACTTCCGAGGGACTGTTACCCGTGGCCGTGTGGCAGGCACTGACCACCGTGGAGGGACTGCGCAAAGGGTTCAGTACGGCAAAGGAAAGCGGCACGAGGGAAGCTATCACGCAGGAAGAATTAGACGCTGTGAGGAAGTACCTGCCGTCGCCGGTTATGTCCGCCTTGGAGGTGATGTACCTGTGCGGTGCCCGGCCTTCGGAAATCTTGAACCTTCGGCCCCGCGACATTGACCGCAATGGTGACGTGTGGCGGGTCGTACTGAATGAGCACAAGACCGCCCACCTTGGGAAAGACCGAGTACTCCACTTCGGGCCGAAGGCGCAAACCGTTCTAAAGCCGTTTCTGCTCCGGGCCGATGACGCCTATCTGTTCAGCCCGGCAGAGTCCACCAAAGAGACAGTAGACCGCCGCCATGAGGCCCGCGTCACGCCCGACAAATACGGCAACAATATCGGCACCAACCGCGTCAAGAGGCCAAAGGTCGTACCGGGCGACCACTACGAACACGCGGCATTCCGGCGATGCCTTGCCCGCGCTGTGTCCTACGTCAACCGGGACCGAAAAGAGAAGAACGTTGAACGCAAGGCAGCGGGGGTGACTGAGATTCCGCTGCTCCGCCAATTCTGCCCATATGAGGCCCGGCACAGCGCCGCTGTCCGAATCCGTGAAGCCGCATCACTGGATGCGGTGCAAGCCGTTCTTGGGCACAGCAAGATTGATATGTCCGCCCACTACGCGAAACTCAACGGCGACCTTGCCGCCGCTATTATGGCAAAGATTGGATAGGGCAATACTCCATGAAACCATACTGCATGCAGAATGACGGCGGCTGTGAAACCTTCCCCCTCATGAGCTATGGGCGGGACTGCATGAACGTCAAGGTTGTCACGGTGCCAACACCACCCGAGGCCCGCGCCCTGCTGGATAGGACATTCAATACTCTTGGATGGAATGCCCACGGGCACAGGGCGAGATGTTCCAAGCATGACAAGAGCGGGGCGGTATCCCGCGTCCAGTTTGGGGAATCGCCGGAGGTTGTCGCCAATGACTTCGCGGGGTGAACATGTCGCACCGTTACGCCAAAAACAAAACCATAACGGGGGGTTGCAAAGTATCCGAATATCTGCTATTGTTTTCAGTGGTAAAGGAAACGCTTGAATGGAAATGACTGTCGAGAAACACGGCAACGAAGTTTGGGAAATTCCCAACCAATTGGCCGCTGAGAAATTGCGCGATGCCATCAAGGCCCAACGCATACGGATAAACGCGGCCACCGCCAAGGGCAATATCCGCATCCTGAACGACGCAAATCGAGGGATGAACCGCCTTGCTCTGCTTAGGTACGCAGAGCGGTTAAATGGAGCCAAGGCTGCTGTTGGAGACCCACACCGCAGCATCGTATATAGAGTCACTAAACCGAAAGAGTCCAGTCAGCAAGGCAAGTAACCTTGCCAGACATAGCGCAGGCCCATAGCCCGCGATGCTCCGCCTGAACCTAGCCGGATGCGACCGTCCCACAAGTTGCATCCGGCTCTTTCTTTTCCGACGGAGTGTAATGTCATGGAAGATTTGATCGAACTGACCGAAGTCCCGAAGTTACTGCCGCACCGCCCCTCATACCCACCTGTGTTTCGCTGGGTGTTGACCGGAATCGGCGGAACCCGCCTTGAGGCCGTCCGCATGGGCCGAAGGTGGTACACGACCCGCACGGCCTTGGACACGTTTAGCCGCACCTTGGCCGCACAGACCATCGAGCGGTTGAGACCGCCCACAATGCCCACCACAAAAACGAAGTCCATGCGGACCGAGGAAAAGCTACAGAGCGACTTGACCCGCGCCCAGCGCGAATTCGACAGGCCCGCCCGATGACGCCCGGCATAACAACTTGTGCGGGCCGTCAGGACGCATACAGCCTTCGGGCCGATAGGCGGCACTACCGAATTTCCGAACGCCTCATAGGGCTGTACAGGTGCTTTTCGTGGCGACAATCGGGAGTCTCCCTGTTACTGGGTGCCCACGCACAACAGGAAACAACCACAATCCCTGCTGTTCATGGGCCATTGACGCTCTCTTCCAAACCTGTGACCTTGGCACTGTGTAGGCGGACAACGCCATGAGCGCCCGGAAACTGACCGGGCCGCTCCCGGCTATCTTCGCGCTGGGCGAAGCTGCCGAAGTGGCCGCGTATGAGCTTGCGCACGGCGCGATGGACCCATGCCGGTCTGTCCATCACGAGGTTGTTGAGGCTGTTCACGCGCTCCCCGATGACTTGTCGGCATTGCCGCCCTATCTGGCCAAAGTACTGGCCGGACTTCGCAAGATGGGGGACTGGGACGCCGAACAAGTGAGGCCGCGCATTCTGGCCCGCTGTCCGCTGGCCGCAGTCGCCCATGACATGACCTATCCGATGGAACGGGTCAAGCCTATTACGGACTTCGCGAAGCAGATCGAGGTCGAGCGCCTGCTATTCAAGTTCAAGAACTTCGTTGAGGGTGAAGGCGTCAACCACCCCGAAACCGTCCGGTGCTGTCGCACACTGCTGGCCGCGCTGGAACCGTCACACGCTCTGGACTTCGGGCGGGTGCCGAAATGCGAACCGATTCTCAAATGAAAAAATGTCCGGGCCGCTTTGACTGGCGATGACCCGGACAATGAGGAACTTTTGCATGACAAGTATACCGCACACTGAGGTAAAAGCGCCACCAGATGACGGAGTTGACGTGTTCATAGAGGTGCAAAAAAGCGGACTGCCGGAACGTGCCCCGGTGCTCATAGAAGGGATTCTTCGGCAGGGACACAAGATGCAGATTGCCGCGCCGTCCAAGGCCGGGAAAACATTCCTGTTCACCCGGCTTGCGCTCGCCCTGAATACGGGCGGCTGTTGGCTGGGCCGTAGTTGCAGGAAATGCCGCGTCCTGCTCGTGAATATGGAACTATCCAGACCATCCATGCTTCACCGTGTCGCCACTGTTGCCGAGCAAATCGACATAAGCCCAGACGGGGGACTTATCATCATGCACCGTCGCGGTAAACGCGATGACCCGTCCCAGTTGAAAGCCGCCATTGCCCAGTGTGTCGAAAAGCACGGGGCGGTTGACGCGATTCTCATTGACCCGATCTACAAGCTGAACGGCGGGGATGAAAACTCCGCGAGGGACATTGGCAATTTGGTGTCGGCCATGGACACGCTTTCGGAAATGACCGGGGCCAGTATTCTCTACACGCACCATTTCAGCAAGGGACTACAAGGGGGCAAGGCCGCGATAGACCGCGCAGCCGGGTCTGGCGTGTGGAGCAGGGACGCCGACGCGATAGGAACGCTCACTGAAGCCGATGCGGGTGCTGGCGTGACCGGGGGCCGATACTGTCTCGAATGGGTTCTCCGCGAATTCGCCACCCCGTCCCCGGTCCTGCTGACGTGGAAGTATCCAATCCATGAGGTAGGGGAATGGAGGGCCGATGACCGGGTAGCGGGTGCGGCGGGCCGTCCAGCTAAAACCCAGTCACGGTCTGTCGAGCAGCACATTCACGAGATCGCCGTCCGGTTGGGTGTTGACCCGCGCGCCGACGGCGTGCCGCTCAATTCTTTGGGGTGCGCTTTGGACTGCTCGCCCAAGACGCTTACAAACAAGGCATACAAGGGTGAAGCAGTAGGCTGGACGGTGAGGGGGCAACATGCCCACATTCAGTAAGCCTAAATTACCATTGCCCAATACCCAAAACCTCTATACAGGGAAAATGGGCAAAAGGCAGGGGGCACCCAACGCCCGCTTTGGGGCGGGCCATGGGATGCCGCCAACCCAGCCTTTTCTATTCCGGTAAATCAGAACCGCCGTCGATGACGGCAGAAATGGAAAGCCCACCATGGGTAAAGAGCAACGCAAGAACGTCACACCCGCCGCCAGTAATCGCGCACTGCCGGGTAGCCGTCCAGAAAGCCCCGCCCCGATATTATTCGGCCCAGACCCTGAACGCAACACCACGGCCAACCTAGACCGCTGGCGGGCAAAGGAAATCGTGGCATGCGACCGGGTGGCGGATGCAGCGCGGGCCTTGGCGGCGGCGGGCAACAGACGCGCTGCTGTGGTTTTGAGGCGCGCTTTGATATTGCGGGCGCGACTGCTGGCCTCACAGGCGGGGCGCGGTTTAATCGGCAGAAAAACGGAGGGCCAGAATCCATGAGGAACGGGAAAGGGCAATTCGCTCCGGGCAATCCGGGCGGGCCGGGCAGACCGACCAAGCTCGTTGAGGGCGACTATCGCGATGCCGTGCGCGAAGCCGTCACAGTCGCCGATTTGTGCGCCGTGCTGAAATCGCTCACAGGCAAGGCCAAGCGAGGCGACGTGCAAGCGGCGAAACTGCTTCTGAGCTACACTGTCGGCTTGCCGACGCAGCATATCGAGCAAAACCTCACCCGTCGCCCCGGCGAAGTGGGCATGGCGGAAATGATCGCCTTGGCACAGAACGCGGAGCTTTACGGGAATGTCGAACCCCTGTTGCCGCCGGAATGCTACGGCCCACCACCGGACGGCGATGCAGACTAAACGCCATGGAAAGGAACATGTGAGGTACTGAGTTGTCCAGAGAGACGCGACCGGCCCGGCACCCTTGCGACACCCTACCGCGTCCGTCCTTTCGGCTTGCCCGAAGGGGGGAACAGATCACAGATATCGAACTTCAAACGGGCACATACTGCATCCAACATTTCAAGCGTAACATTCTGTTCGCCCATTTCCATGCGGTGAAGAGATGACTTTGAGACCCCCAGTTTCTTGCAGAATTGAAGCTGGGGAATGTCGCCGCGAAGTTCCTTGAGACGCTCCGCCAATCTGTCGGCCAATCGTTCCATTTGCAAAGAGGAGCATAATTCGTATACCTTCCCACATGTGGGGAATTTCCCACAAGAGGGAATCTGTGAAGTCGAGCACGGGCACATTCTAGCAAGGATGGAAACCTGTATAAGGAGCAGACGGAAACGCCGTGTAGTTGGGGCCGGTTTCCCGCAGTTGATGTTCAAGGCAACAGTTACAACAAAGGAGGTCACAGAATGAAGAGAATGACATGGGCAGTTCCAGTAATTCTGGTGGTGGTGTGCTCCACCCTTTCGGGTTGTGCTACCCGTTACGGCGACTACAGCTTTGCCTTGAAGGCTGTCGAGCGCCCAACGGCTACCACCGCCAAATACGGAGAGGGTGCAATCTCCAACAATTACAGCTTTGAAGACACCATGGTGTCACTTTCGTGCATTCCCAACGACAGGCGGACATTCAACTTGCTCTTGAAGAACAAGACAGACGGCAGTCTGAAAGTGAACTGGGATGACGGCGCGATAGTTGACGCAGATGGTGTTACCCACCAGATTTCCCATTCCACAGTGAAGGTCATCGATATTGGCCGGGCACAGCCGCCTACGATGATTCCCAAGGGAAGCGTTCTGAATGATGCGGTATTCCCCGCCGACAAAGTGGAGTGGAGCGACCTTGTAAAGGACTACATTATCCTTCCCATGGTTCCCATTGGCGATGAACAAGCAAGGCAAGGGTACATTGGGAAAACTATCCGCCTCATATTGCCCGTGGAAAACGAGGGCGTGAAACATGAATACACATTCGTGTTTGAACTGGGAGCACCCCCGGAAAAACCCAAGAGTGCCAAGGCCGCAACGCAGTAGCAATCCTAAAAGACGCCACCGCCCCGTGCTGCTTTAAACTGATTAACCTGCCGGAGGATCACTGGAAGATTCGACCGTGCTACAACGTCGGGGAGCCGACAGAAAGGGAAGAGTCATGACATTTTGGGACATAATTCTTTGGTTCTTTGTGTCGATGCTGTCGCTGTGGTCTGGATTTGGTTTCTGACGCAACGTGACGGTGCCCCGGTTGGCTACACGCTGGCCGGGGCTTTGTTTATTTGCGCACATTAACCACACCAAGGCAAACAACTGACTCCCGAATATTGTAGGGAAACTCCCTATTCTGGCTTGCAATCCGCCGCGATTGGGTGTAACATGTGGTTGGTCACTCACAGTTGAGTGAACCCGTTGTAGCCCCTGAAAATGGGGCTGAAACGTACTATTCGTGTAGTTGAATCGAGGTAAACGCGGCACCGCAAAAACGACCCAAATCGGGTTCGCAATGCGGAGGTCTGGGGTTCGATCCCCCACTGCTCCACCATCCCAGACAATATCGCCCTCTCCGTGGCCAGGTCGCGGAGAGGGCGTTCTGTTTGCGGGACACCCTGCACGTGGAGAGCGTTAGCAAGTCTATCG
>CAIUWO010000338.1 GCA_903902895.1 Candidatus Hydrogenedentota bacterium
GGTGTTCACCGTCTGTTACAAGGCGGTCAATTTGCCGGCGGTATGCCGGCGAGGGTAATGGTCGCGGTGTCTGTCGCGCTCAGTCCGCCGGGCTTGTCCTCCGTGACCGTCAGCGTGGCGGTGTAATCGCCTGGCTCAGGGGTGGTCATGGAGAATGTGAAGCAAACGGCCGCGGAAGTGTCGGAGGGCGTGAAGAAGCCGGGGACCGGGTCACCGTTCCCGTCTGTCACTACCCAACTGTACGTCAGCGCGTCAAAGTCCGCATCGAAGGATGCGGAGCCGTCCAGACAGGCCTCGAACAGAAAAGCACTGTCTTCTGCCAGCACATCCACGCCGGCATCGGCCACCGGCGCGGTGTTCTCGTAGGTGACCACGTAGGTGGCCGGCGCGCTGTCGGTCTTGCCGTCGTTGACCACGAGTTCCACGGTGTAGTCACCGGGAAGGTCCGGAGTCAGGGTCGGTTTCGCGATGGCGGGGTCGGACACACCCGTTACCGCGCTTCCGGCCGGAACGGAGGTCACCGACCACGCGTAGGTTGCGATGTTGTCGCCGTCCGGGTCAAAGGACGTGCTGCCGTCCAACTGCACAATCTCGGGAACGGCTGTCTTGGTGTAACCGAAGGCCAGTCCGCCGTAAACCACGTTCTCCGGCTGCAGCAGCGTTTCAACGCCGCCCTCAGGGCCGACAGCGATGGTGGACAGTTTGCCGAGCGTGTCGACGTCCTCGGACAGGAACAGCAGGAAGGTGTCCGCGTCAATCGTGAGCGCGGTGGGGAACTGCCAGTTGTAGGCCTCCGCCGGAAGGGCGGCCGGCAACGGCGTGATGTCGAAGGTGACGGGGTCAATGCCCTCCAGAAAGGATTCTCCCGAGGTGTTCCTGTAGGCATGGCCCATCAACCCGAACGCCGAGATGTACACGATGGCGTCGAAGCCGGACGAGTCGGTGAACTCAACCACTTCGGTCAGTGTGCCGTCTGTCTTGTCCACGAGATAGAGCCCCGGACCGGCGAAGGCCTTGACCACAGGCGTATTGGCCACGGCCACGAGCGTGCCGTCGGCCACGAAGGCGAGGTCATAGGGCTGCGGCCCCGTGGCCCATTCGGCAACGTACTGCGCCACACCGTTAAGCGGGTCGATGGTGGCCAGGATCAGGTGTATGTCCTCGCTGGGATCCATCGCCTCGATGATGGCCCAGAATGTGCCCGTGGTCGGGTCAACGGCCAACCCGAAGCCGCCCCGAATCTCCCAGCCGGTGCCGTCCAGCACGACGGGAAGCGACTTGGTGACTAAGCCATCGGCGGGGTCAAGGTAGTCCAGCGAAAGCGCGTCCCCGCTGTACTGCTGGAGCCCGTAGAGCACGGTCGGGTCATAGGTGAGGATCGCCGGCTGCGCCGTGTCCGCATGGGACGGGTTCGGCGTGGCGGTAACCACCGCCACCGGCGGCGTGTTGACGGTGATCGTCACCGAGTCGGGCTCGCTGACCGCACCCTTGTTGTCGGTGACCGTCAGCGTGAACACATGCACGCCCGCGGGAAGATTGACCATCGGGCTCTCGGAGTCAGCCGGGTCGGGGGTGCCGGTCCACGAGTAGGTCTCGATCGTGCCGTCCAAATCGTAGGACGACGCGCCGCTCAGTTGGACGTTCATCGTGGCGGGGGCGACCCCCTTCGACGGCACGGACAGCGGAAGGTTGCGGTTCTGATCCAACCCGGCATTGGCAACCGGCGTCTGGTTCACCACTATGGTCACCGTGCTGGGCTCGCTGACAGCGCCGAGATTGTCGGTCACTGTCAGGGTGAAGACATAGGTTCCGGAGGGCAGGGTGAGGGAGTCCGGATTCACGGTGTCATCCGGATCGGGGGCCCCGGTCCACGTGTAGGCGGCGATGGTGCCGTCCGGGTCAGAGGACGCGCTGCCGCTCAGGGACACACCAACAGCGCTGGCGCCCGCGGGCAGGTTGATCTGCTGGTCGGTGCCCGCGTTGGCCACCGGCGGCTGGTTGACGGTGATAATCACGGTGTCCTGCGCGCTGACCGCGCCGTCGTTGTCCGTGACTGTAAGCGTGAACTCATGCACGCCCGCGGGAAGATTGACCACCGGGCTCTCAACATCATCAGGATCGACAAGGCCGGCCCACGCGTAGCTTGCCACCGTGCCGTCACTGTCTGTGGACAGGCTGCCGTCGAGCGTCACATCGACCGTTGTGGCGGCCGCCTTCGTGGACAGCAGGAACGGAAGGGTGATGAGCTGGTCCGGTCCGGCGTTTGCCACGGGCGGCGCATTGACGGAAACCGCCACAGTGTCGGCCACGCTGGCCGCGCCGCTGTTGTCGGTAACGATCAGGGAAAACACATAGTCACCCGCGGTCAGGCTGACCACCGGGTTCACGGTGTCCGCCGGGTCGATGGTGCCGGTCCAGGCGTAGCTCGCGACGCTGCCGTCAAAGTCATAGGAGGCGCTTCCGTCGAGCGTCACGTCCATGGCGGTGTCGCCCAGGGGCAGGCTGAGGTTCTGGTCCTCGCCGGCATACGCAACGGGCGGGGAATTGACGAAGATGGTCACGGTGTCCGAATAGCTGACCGATCCGCGGTCGTCGGTGACCACCAGGGTGAACTCGTGCTCGCCAACATCCAGGCTGACGACCGGGTTCACGACATCGGCCGGGTCAACGGCGCCGGTCCATGTGTAGACAGCGATGTTGCCGTCACTGTCGGCCGACAGGCTGCCGTCGAGCGTCACATCGACCGTGTTGTCGGCCTTGCCAAGCTGGATGGCAAACGGAAGGTTGACGTTCTGGTCCGGGCCGGCATTGGCGACCGGGGGCGCGTTGACGAAGAGGATCACCGCGGACATGTTGCTGTCGGCGCCCTTGTCGTCGGTGACTGTGAGGTAGAAGTTGTGCATCCCCGCGCCCACGGTGACCGTCGGGCCGACGATGTCCGCCGGGTCCGGGGAGCCGGTCCAGGTGTACGTGACAATCGTGCCGTCGCTGTCGGTGGAGCCGCTGCCGTCCAGCGTCACGTCCATGGTGGAGGCGCCAAGCGGAAGGTTTAGATACCGGTTGCTGCCGGCGTAGGCAACCGGCGACGCATTGACGGAAATGGTGACCGTGTCGGCGGCGCTGGCCGCGCCGTCATCGTCGGTGACCACAAGGGTGAACACGTGGGTTCCGGAGCCCAGGCTGACCGTCGGGAATACAACGTCCGCCGGGTCCACGGTGCCGGTCCAGTTGTAGGCGGCGATGGTGCCGTCGCTGTCGGTGGAGGCGCTGCCATCCAGCGTCACGTTGACCGTCTGCTCACCGTACGGAATGTTGACCTGCCGGTCCGGACCCGCATCGGCGACCGGCGGCAGATTCACGAAAATGGTCACCGTGTCGGCGGCGCTCACCGCGCCGTCATTGTCGGTGACCGTAAGGACGAACGTGTACTCGCCCGCGCCCAGGTTAACCGTCGGGTTCACGACGTCCGCCGGGTCCAGGGTGCCGGTCCACGCGTAGGACGCGATGGTGCCGTCGCTGTCGCTGGAGGCGTTGCCGTCCAGCGTCACGTCGATGGAGGTCTGGCCGACTGCAATGCTGACCTGCCGGTCCGGACCCGCGTCGGCGACCGGCGGCACGTTCACGTTGACGACCATCGTGTCGGCCTCGCTGACCGCGCCGTCATTGTCGGTGACCGTGAGGACGAACGTGTACTGGCCCGCGCCCAGGTTGACGGTCGGGGTTTCGACGTCCGCCGGGTCCAGGGTGCCGGTCCATGCGTAGGACGCGATAGTGCCATCGCTGTCGAATGAGGCGCTTCCGTCCAGCGTCACGTCGATGGAGGACTGGCCGACTGCGATGCTGACCTGCCGGTCCGGGCCGGCATCGGCGACCGGCGGGGTGTTCACGGAAATGCTGACCGTGTCGGCCACGCTGACCGCGCCGTCGTTGTCCGTGACAACCAGCGAGAAGATGTGGTCGCCGGCGTCCAGCGTCACTGTCGGGCTAATCGTGTCGGCCGGGTCGGGCGTGCCGATCCATTCATAGGAGGCGATGCTTCCGTCGCTGTCGGTGGAGCCGCTGCCGTCGAGGGTGACATCCACCGTTTCAGCGAAAGCCTTGGTCGGGTTCGCGGAAATCAGGGGCAGGTTGATGAACTGGTCCGGGCCGGCATCGGCGGTCGGCGGCGTGTTCACCGTGATGGTGACCGTGTCCGCCTCGCTGACCGCGCCGTCGTTGTCGGTGACCAGCAGTGTGAACACATGCGTTCCCGTTCCCAGCGCAATCGTCGGGTTCACGGCGTCCGCCGGGTCGGGGGTTCCGGCCCACGCGTAGGACGCGATGGTCCCGTCGCTGTCGAATGAGGCGCTGCCGTCCAGTGTCACTTCTGCGGTGGCGGCATACAGGGCCTTGTCCGACGTTATGGGCGCCAGGGGAAGATTGACCCGCTGGTCCGGGCCCGCATCGGCGGTCGGCGGCGTGTTCACCGAAATGACGACCGTGTCGGCCACGCTGACCGAACCGCTGTCGTCGGTCACGACCAGCGAGAATTCGTGGTCGCCCGCGCCCAGCGTGACTGTCGGGCTGACGATGTCTTCCGGGTCCACCGGTCCGGTCCATGCATAGGACACAATCGTGCCGTCGCTGTCATGGGAGGCACTGCCGTCCAGCGTCACATTCACCGTGCCCGCATAGGACGCCTTTTCTTCAACCGGAGGCAGCAGGGGCAGGTTTATCAGCTGGTCCGGACCCGCATTGGCGACCGGCGGCGTGTTCACTGTGATGGTGACCGTGTCGGCAAGGCTCGTCGCGCCCTGGTTGTCGGTCACGATGAGGGAGAACACATGCACGCCGGGCCCGACCGTCACGACCGGGTTGACGACGTCGTCGGGGTCGGGAACGCCCGTCCATTCAAAGGCCACGACGGTGCCGTCGCTGTCCGTGGAGGCGCTGCCGTCCAGCGTCACTTGAACAGTGGTGGCACCCGCCGGCAGGTTGATTTCCTGGTCCTCGCCCGCATCGGCATTGGCCACCGGCGGGATGTTCACAAAAATCGTCACGGTGTCGGGCGCACTGGGCGCTTCCTCATTGTCACCGACGATGAGGGTGAACACATGGTAACCCGCGCCCAGAATGACGGTCGGGTTCACAATATTTTCCGGGTCGGGGGTGCCGGTCCAGAAGTAGG
This sequence comes from Candidatus Hydrogenedentota bacterium, assembly GCA_903902895.1. Classification (GTDB taxonomy): domain Bacteria; phylum Hydrogenedentota; class Hydrogenedentia; order Hydrogenedentales; family CAITNO01; genus CAITNO01. The sequence continues at coordinate 5,168 of CAIUWO010000338.1, forward strand.
AGACGACGACTTTTGCAGGGTCCGTCGAACCGCTTCCGTCCAGCGTCACGGCAACCGTTTCAGCGCCGATGGGCAGGTTGACCTGCTGGTCGGGGCCGGCATCCGCGATGGGAACTTTGTTTCCCGCGACCGTGGTGAAGGTCCAGACAAAATCTTCCGGCAGCCCGGGGGGCGGCGCGGCGAGCGCGGCGATAATGGCAACCGCAACAGGCACCGCCAGAATGGGCCCGTAACACTCCAGGCATTCGGAAACGCTCTTCTCCGCGCCGGTTCCCTTGGCAATCGTGGCCGTGTACAGGCTACCCTTGGCAAGGGGCGCGGCCGGGGTAAAGGTCGCCGTCTGGGTCTCGGCGTCGTAAACCACCTGTCCCGGAACCTGGGTTGCCCCCTGGTACAGCGTGAACGTGGTGGCGTTGACGCTTTCCGGATCGATTGTGCCGGTGAACGTTGCGGTCACGGTGGTGGTGATGGGCACCCCCGTGGCGCCGTCGGCGGGATTGGTGGAAATCACGGCGGGTGCTGGTTTGCATCCGCCCAGGGTCAGCGCCATCAAGGCGCATGCCAGGACTACTGCTCCCAGTCTAAGGGCGTTTCTCGTAAACATCAAACGGGTCCTCCTCTTTGCATGTTCAACAGAAAAGGGCACAGGGCCGCTTTTCTTCATGTGGGCACGGTCGGTCGCGCCCACAGCTCTAACTGATTGATGCCGCAGGTGAGTCCTCTAAACGCACAGACGTTCGTGGCAACATTGCATTCCCCCTAAATTACGGCTTCAACGATTGACGGGAATGCGGGCTGGGAATGACATCGACTGCCTGTTCAAATGGTTCCACGCTTCAATACTGAAAAACACTGCAATTCCCTTTTACCGCCAAACGCACACTAATCCCACACGGCTTAAACAAACGAACATGCCCGTGTATTCCACCAAGCATGAACCGCTTCCACAGACCCTGTCGAATAGCGTCGACCGGGCGGGGTGCCTTGCCGGGCAGGGACCTTCTCCAAAAAAAGTTCCGGTCCCGATCAAGCCAACGCCTGTCAGACACAACAGAGTTCAGTGTGACACAAAGGATGGAAACATTCAAGAGCCTTGCTCATTTTTCTCGAGTATGCCGCGGATCTTCAAATTTAGCGCACCTGCGAATCATTCCCAATAGGGCTGCTTGTTAATCGGCCATGCCCAACGTCTAAGACCCCTTTGCCAACAGCCTTGCATGGTGGCTGAGAATGCCATTTAGACCGATCAAAGGCCGGACAGCGGCAGCTTCCGGCATGCGGAGTCTTGGTCAGTAGGCGCCGAGGTCCAGGGCGGTTTCGATAAAGCAGCGGTAATTGTCCACGGTCTTGGCCGCGAGCGGGGAGTTGATGGGTGCCGCCGTGGGCATGATGATGTAGGCGCCGCCGCGCTTGGCGGCATCCATGCACGCGCGGACGGCATGGGCAACCTGTTCGGTCGTGCCGTGCTCGAGCAGCTTGAGTTGGAGGTTGCCGCACAGGCAGAGGCGGCTGCCGACGCGCTGCTTCACGTCGGCCAGTTCGGTGTCGCCGTCAGGCGGCGCTTCGCAGGGATCGAGCGCGTCGGTGCCGGTCTGCGCGATCATGTCGAGCACCCGCGCGATCTTGCCGTGGCAATGAAAGCGCGCCTTGGCGCCGGCCGCGTGGACAAGATCGACCATCTCCCGCACATAAGGCGTGACAAAACGGTCGAAGCACTCGGGCGGCAGATAGGGGGGCGTGGCGTATTCCGGGCCGCAGACGCGGTACAGGTCGCAGACGTTGACCGCGAGCAGACGGCGCAGGTTTTCCAGGACGCGCTCGTGCATCAATGCGACGGTGCGCGCGAAATGGTCCGGTTCGGTCAGCGCCCACAGGGTGTACTGGCCAAACTCCATAAGGTCCGCCGCCATCCAGAGCGGGTCGGACAGGCTGTCCATGACAATGCCGCCATCGCCGACCTCGGCGGTGATGCGCGCGAAATCGGAGCTGTCATACTGCAGTGGCGCGTAGGGAATGGACAGTGCCTTGTCCACGTCGGCCGGGTCCTTGCACCAGTGCTCGAGCTGCCAGGTGGTGTGGACGTTGTCGAAGACCTTGGTGGCGGAACGCAGGTCGCCCATGGGCGTGTGGAGCGTGCGGCGGGTGATGGTGGCATTGTCAACGCGCTCGGTCTCAACGTCCATCTCCACGGGATGGGACGAACCGAGAAAGGTTTCGTTTGAAACAGGCCCCCACATGCAAAGGCAGTCGGTCTTGTCCCGGATAAGCCGCATGAGCTCGGCGTAGGAGGGGTCGTTGTTTTCGAAGGAGCGGCTGTTGCGGCCCACCAGTTCGTAGGTGGAGATGGGCACGCGGTCGGAAGTGCCGCCGGACAGGGCGATAAGGATGCGCTCGCGTGAAGTCATTCTTTCAAGTCTCCCAACAGTGAGTAAAAAGTCCGGAACGCATTGTACTAAAGAGTGCCCGGCACGGCATAGCCGCACTCGGACAACACCTTGAACAGGAGGCAAATTGAACCACAGGGGGCATGGAGGAGGGGCGGACACCTTCCCCTGCGCGCCTCTGTGTCCTCTGTGGTTCTCCTTCATTCGGGAAAGCGGCTATAATCGCGGCCATGGCTGCTGAGAATGCGAACATCCGGAAAACGGGGTTGCTCGAGCGGACCGCGGGCACCCTCCTGCTGGTTTCGGCGGTCGCGCTGGCGGTGCTGGTGCGGTCGGCGTGGGCGCACGCCGAACTGCTCGCCTATGGGCTTGGCATGGACACGGCCATGGTTCCGCCGCTGTTGGCCGGCATAGCCGCCGCGGCGGCTGTGTGCGCCGTGGGGGGGCTGCGGTTTTGGCGCAAAGGCGCGGCCCGAAGGTGGACGGTCTGGGCGGCGTTCCCGCTGTGCGCGCCGCTCATAACCTTTGCCTGCGTGCTGGTGTGGGCGGTCGAGGTGAAGTACGAGCGCGGCGACGTCAATCTGGACCGCGTCTCCACTTATGCCCGCGACCTGCCTGCGTGGCGCGTCCGTGCGGCGACGCTTCGCGCGGGCATCCTGCACGGGGCCGGACTGGACCCCTTGCCTGCACGGACACCGCTGAACGCCGTGCTGCACAGCCGTCGTGTAGAGAATGGGTACTCGGTCGAGAACCTCTATTTTGAAAGCATTCCGGGGGTCTTCGTTGCGGGCAATCTGTACCGTCCCGTATCGGCGGAAGGGAACGCGAAACGGCCGGTGGTGCTGCTTCCGCACGGGCATTTCAGTGCGGGACGCTTTGACGCCTCCGTTCAGCACCTGGGCGCGACTCTTGCGCGGATGGGCGCCATTGCCTTTTCCTATGACATGGTTGGCCGCGGGGAGAGCCTGCAGGTGACCCACGACAGCCCCAACGCCCTGACCTTGCAGTTGTGGAACAGCATGCGGGTGCTGGATTTCCTGCTCGTCCTGCCCGACGCCGACGCGTCCCGGGTGGGCATGACCGGCGCATCGGGCGGCGGCACGCAGACCTTTCTGTGCACGGCGGTGGATGACCGCGTGACAGTGGCGGCTCCGGTGGTAATGGTTTCGTCCTGGTGCTACGGCGGGTGCGAATGCGAAATCGGCCTGCCCATTCACCGGGGCGCGGGGTACGCGACGAACAACGCGGAAATTGCCGCGCTCGCCGCACCGCGCCCGCTGCTGGTGGTGTCGGACGGCGCCGACTGGACCCGCACCGTGCCCCGGCTGGAACTGCCCTATCTGCGCCGGGTTTACGGCCTCTTCGGCAGGGAACAGGACGTGGAAAACGTTCACCTCGCCGAGGAGGGCCACGACTATGGCCCGTCCAAACGGCAGGCGGTGTACCGCTTCTTTACCAAGCATCTTGGATTGAACGCCGAGAGCATGGACGAAAGCGCCGACACCATCGAACCACGGCAGGCTTTGGAGGCCTTTGACGCGGCCCATCCCCTGCCGCCCAGTGCGCTCCATGGATGGGATGCCGTGATGGGGCAACTGTTGTCGCTGCAGCAACCCCGCTGAGCCGCATTTCCCGTGACGTCATTGCGAGGAGGGCGAAGTCCGACGAAGCAATCTCATGAATCCCGCGCCCAACCGCTCCGGCTTTGGCGAGCAAGAGATTGCTTCAGTTCGTTCGCAATTACAAAACCTGTCAGGCGGCCGCCCAACCCTCGGCGATCAGCCGGCACCCCTCTTCATACACTTCTTCGGGGCTGCCCGACAGGTCGCGCCAGACGCAGGTGGTCGCGGCGAGGTCCGGCAGCGCCCGGCCAAAGGCTTCAATGGTCAGCCAGCCATCATAACCGCCCTGTTTGAGCGCACGGAACGTCTCCGCCCAGGCCACATGGTCCCGGCCCGGCGTGCCGCGGTCGGTCGCGGACACATGGAAATGGCCCAAGGCGCCGACGTGGTCGGAGATGCAGCCGACTGGGTCGCGCTCCTCAATGTTGCCGTGGAAGGTGTCATACATGGCCTTGAAATTCGGGTGGCCAACGCGCTTGACGTGGTCCGCCGCATCGCGCAGCGTGTTCAGGAAATAGCATTCGAAGCGGTTCAGCGCCTCGACGGCCAGCAGCACCCCGGCCTCTTGCGCGACACCCGCAATGGTTCGGTGCACTTCCACCGCCCGCGACTTCTCGTCCTCCGTCGGGCCTTTCCCGGTGAACACGCCCAGCGGCTGATAGTAGGGCCCGCACAGCACCCCGGCGCCCAGCGCGGCCGA
>CAIUWO010000339.1 GCA_903902895.1 Candidatus Hydrogenedentota bacterium
AGAGAATTGACGGTGGCCAGTGCGGGCAGCGTCAGGGTGGCGTCGTTGCCGGTTGCATCCTTGATGCCTGCCGTGCCCGTCAGCGCAAGTGCGGCGGTGTTCAGGTACTCGAGGTCCGCCGAGGTATCACCCGCCTGCACGGTGTAGTTGAATACGAGTACGGCCGAGCCGCTGCCGCTGGCGTAAGGCGCCTGGCGATCAACGGTGCCAGTTTCGAGCTGGAGTTGGGCCAGCCCGGTACCCGGGGCGTAGGTCACCACCTCGCTGAAGGTGATCGAAACCGGAACCACCTGGCCCGTGGCATAGGTGCCGTCGGGCAGGCTGCTGGTTACACTGGATACGGTGGGGGCGATGGCGTCGATGACGATGGCCTTGCTGCCGCCCAGGGAATTGGCGGTGGCCAGTGCGGGCAGTGTCAGGGTCGCGTCGTTGCCGGTTCCGTCTTTGATGCCTGCCGTGCCCGTCAGCGTGAGTGCGCCCGTATTCAGGCACTCAAGGTCGGAGGAACTGTCGCCGGCCTGAACGGTGTAATTGAAGACCAGCACGGCCGTGCCGCTGCCGCCGGCGTAGAGCGCCTGACGGTCGATGGTCCCGGTCTCGAGCTGGATCTGGGCCAGTCCCGTTCCGGCGTCATAGGTCACCGTCTCGCTGAAGGTGACCGACACGGGAACCACCTGGCTAGCACCATAGTTGCCGTCTGGCAGGCTGCTGGTGACGCTGGAGACCGTCGGCGCGGCGGTGTCGATGACTAGCGCCTTGCCGCCGCCCAGGGAATTGGCGGTGGCCAGTGCGGGAAGGGTCAGCGTGGTAATGTTGCCCGCGCCATCCTTGATGCTGGCCGTGCCTGTCAGCGTGAGTGCGGCGGTGTTCAGGTACTCTAGGTCGGCAGAAGTATCGCCCGCCTGAACGGCGTAATTGAAGACCAGCACGGACGTGCCGGTTCCGCTGGAGTAGGCCGCCTGGCGATCAACGGCGCCGGTCTCGAGCTGGATCTGGGCCAGTCCCGTTCCTGCGTCATAGGTCACCAACTCGCTGAAGGTGACCGCCACGGGCACTGTCTGGCCCATCCCATAGCTACCGTTGGGCAGGCTGCTGGTGACGCTGGAGACCGTCGGTGCGGCGGTGTCAATGACTATCGCCTTGCTCCCGCCGAGGGAGCTGGGCGAACCCGGCGCGGGCAGCGTCAGCGTGGCGCTGTTGCCGCCGCCGTCCTTGATGCTTGCGGTGCCTGTCAGCGTCAGCGCGCCGGTGTTCAGGCACTCGAGGTCAGCCGACGCATCGCCGGCCTGAACGGTGTAGTTGAAGACCAGCACGGCCGTGCCGCTTCCGCCGGCGTAGGGCGCCTGGCGGTCGGCTGCGCCGGTCTCAAGCTGAAGTTGGGCCAGCCCGGTGCCGGCGGCATAGGTGACCGACTCGCTGAATGTCACGGCCACCGGCACCACTTGCCCGGTCGTGTAACTGCCGTCCGCGAGGCCGCTGGTAACACTGGACACGGATGGCGCGGTGGTATCGATCACTATCGCCTTGCTGCCGCCGAGAGAATTGGCGGTGGCAAGTGCGGGAAGGGTCAGCGTGGCGTCATTCCCTGCCCCGTCCCTGATGGTGGCGGTACCGGTCAGCGTCAGTGCGCCAGTGCTCAAATACTCGAGGTCGGCCGAACTGTCACCGGCCTGAACGGTGTAATTGAAGACAAGTACGGCCGTGCCGGTTCCGCTGGCGTAGGCGGCCTGCCGGTCGGATACGCCGGTCTCCAGTTGGAGCTGGGCCAGCCCGGTGCCGGCTGCGTACGTGACCGTCTTGCTGAAGGTCACCGACACGGGAACCACCTGGCCGGTGGTATAGCTGCCGTTGGACAGGCTGCTCGTCACGCTCGATACCGTCGGCGCGGTGGTGTCTATCACTATCGCCTTGCTCCCGCCCAGCGAATTGGCCGACCCAAGGGCCGCAAGCGTCAGCGTGGCGTTGTTGCCCGCGCTATCCTTGATGCTGGCCGTGCCCGTCAGCGTCAAGGCCGCCGTATTCAGATAATCAAGGTCGGCGCTGGTGTCACCGGCCTGAACGGTGTAATTGAAGACAAGAACAGCCGTGCCGGTACCGCTGGCATAGGCGGCCTGCCGGTCCGTGGCGCCTGTCTCCAGTTGGATTTGCGCCACACCCGTGCCCGCGAGATAGTTCACCGCCTCGCTGAAGGTCACCGAAACGGGGACCACCTGGCCCGTGGTGTAGCTGCCGTTGGGCAGACTGCTTGTCACGCTCGATACAGTCGGCGCGGTGGTGTCAATCACTATCGCCTTGCCGCCGCCGAGGGAGTTGCCCGAAGCAAGGGCGGGCAGGGTGAGTGTCGCGTTGGTTCCCGCGGGGTCCTTGATGGAGGCCGTGCCCGTCAGCGTCAAGGCCGCCGTATTCAGATATTCAAGGTCGGCGCTGCTGTCACCGGCCTGAACGGTGTAATTGAAGACAAGAACAGCCGTGCCGGTACCGCTGGCATAGGCGGCCTGGCGGTCCGTGACGCCTGTTTCCAGTTGGAGTTGCGCAAGGCCGGTGCCGGCCAGATAGTTCACCGGTTCGCTGAAGGTCAACGAAACGGGGACCACCTGGCCCGTGGTGTAGCTGCCGTTGGGCAGACTGCTCGTCACGCTCGATACCATCGGCGCCGTGGTGTCAATCACGATCGCCTTGCTGCCGCCGAGGGAGTTTGCGGTGGCAAGGGCGGGCAGGGTGAGGGTCGCGTTGACTCCCGCGGGATCCTTGATGGAGGCCGTGCCCGTCAGCGTCAAGGCGGCCGTATTCAGGTATTCAAGGTCAGCGCTGGTGTCACCGGCCTGGACCGTGTAGTTAAAGACCAGGACGGCCGTGCCGGTACCGCTGGCATAGGGGGCCTGACGGTCCGTGACGCCCGTTTCCAACTGGAGCTGCGCAAGACCGCTGCCGGCGAGATAGTTCACCGGTTCACTGAAGGTCACCGAAACGGGGACCACCTGGCCCGTGGTGTAGCTTCCGTCGGGAAGGGTACTCGTCACGCTGGACACGGTTGGCGCCGTGGTGTCTATGACGATGGCCTTGCTGCCGCCGAGGGAATTGGCCGTTGCCAATGCCGACAGGGTCAGCGTGGCATTATTGGTCGCGGCGTCCTTGATGGAGGCCGTACCTGTAAGGGTCAGGGCCGCCGTATTGAGGTACTCGAGGTCGGCCGACGCATCGCCTGCCTGAACGGTGTAGTTGAATACGAGCACTGCCGTGCCAGTCCCGCTGGCATAGGCGGCCTGCCGGTCGGTGACGCCGGTCTCAAGCTGAAGCTGCGCCAGACCCGTACCGGCAAGGTAGTTCACCGGCTCGCTGAAGGTCACCGAAACCGGCACTACCTGGCCCGCGGTGTAGTTGCCGTTGGGAAGGCTGCTGGTCACGCTGGACACGGTCGGCGCGGTGGTGTCGATAACGATTGCCTTGCTTCCACCGAGGGAGTTGGCCGAGGCAAGGGCAGGCAGTGTGAGTGTCGCGTTGTTGCCCGCGTTGTCCTTGATAGTAGCCGTGCCTGTCAGCGTCAGGGCCGCCGTGTTGAGATACTGGAGGTCGGCCGACGTGTCGCCGGCCTGAACGGTGTAGCTGAAGAGAAGCACTGGCGTGCCATTGCCGCTTACATAAACGGCCTGCTCGTCCGTCGTTCCGGTCTCGAGCTGAAGCTGCCCCAGACCCGTACCGGGAACGTAATCGACTGCCTCGCTGAAGGTGACCGAAATGGTGACCACCTGACCCGTGGTGTAACTGCCATTGAGAAGGCTGCTGGTCACGCTCGACACGGTTGGCGCCGTATTGTCGACGGTAAAGGTGGCACTGGGTCCCGCGGCGGGGGCGCTGTTGCCCATGTTGTCCGTGGCCGTGCCGGCGGCAACCGAAATGCGCAGTGTCCCGTTGCCGGTGATGGAAGAAATGGTGACGGTTCGGGGATTTCCGGAGGGGGAGACCGCTACCGTACCTGCTGCCGTGCCGGTGGGGGTCAGGGTGATGTTCGCCTGTGCGAGTGTAATGTTGCCCACGCCGCTCGCGGCATCGGCATAGGTGACGGCATAGGTTACGGGACCCGTGTTGGTGAGCGCGACGCTCGGGCTGCCAATGGTTACGGTCGGGGCCGTCGTGTCTCCCGTGGACGTCAGGGAAAAGGTTCCCGAACCGGATACACGCTTAACGACCAGGATGGCGGCGGTATTGGCGCCGGGCGTGTAGCTGAGCGATTCGGCGGTGCCCAGCCCCGCATTCGTGCTGGACGCCAGCAGGACGGGGGTACCATACGCGGAGGGCGTGGCGCTGTACAGGTACAGGTCGAAATCGCCCGTCCCCGGCACGGTCAGGGATGGATTGAAGGCCCACCCGGCATAGAGGCTGACCTTGCTTGCCCAGGCGCGCTGGTCCGTTGCATTGGAACCCAAAGTGGCGGTGGCGGTTCCGCCCTGCACATAGGTCAGGCTGACCGCTTGGATGGCCGCATCGGGATTGAGCATCCCGTAGCCTTCGTACATGTCCTTCGCGGCAGGGAAGCCGCTGCCGTCAGCGGGCGCGGCGGCGCGGGTCAGCAAGGGGTTCTGGACGGAACCTTCGCGGTTTGCGTTTGTTTCGGTTGCCGTGGCGCAGAGCACCATTTTGACCTGCCGGGGATGCTGGCTGGAGGCAAAGCTCCATATGGTTCCCGCCTGCTGCAGGGCGTCGATGACCAGCGCTGCGCAACCCGCTGCAAAGGGGCTAGCCATGGAGGTGCCCTGCTTGCCGGTGTAGTCATTGGCACGCTGGTCAGCCAAGGAAGCCCCATCGTTGCCGTTGCTGTCCACGGACAGAATATTTGTGTAATAGCTTGACGAGCCCCCCGGCGCCATCAGGTCGGGCTTGAAGTCTTCCTCCTGGCCCACCGTGGGGGGGGCAGCAGGTGTGAAGCCTTCGCTGGAGTAACCGGTGAGCGCGTTGACGTCATTGGACGCGGCGACCGTAAGGGCCATGGCGGCGCGGCCCGGGTCGTCCACCTGCCGGGCTAGGGCGGTGGCGCCGCCGCCGTCGTTGCCGGCGGAGCAGCACACGACGATTCCATTGGCCACGGCGTTGTTGGTCTTTTGGCGCGTGCTGGTGTTCAGTCCCGGGTTCCCGATAATGCCGACACTCAGGTTGATGACTTTGATGTTGTTCGCTGAACGGTTCGCGACAACGTCGTCCAGGGCGGCATCAATGTACCCCGAATTGCCCGCGCCGGCATTGGTAAACACCTTTTCCCCGGCCCACTTGCAGGCCGGCGCAACGCCGCGCATCTTGTTGAACCCGTCGCCCGCTGCGGGATAATTCGGAACCGTGCTGGTGACTGCGTACTGCGTCACCGTACCGCCGTTGCTTAGCAGTCCGGCCGAATAGGCGTTGGCTGCCGCGCCGGTGACGGTGTTGGCCTCGGTGACCGGGGAAACGCCCGCGGTGGCCGCCGAGAGGGGAGCCCAGCCGCCAGCAACCCCTTTTGCGTGAGAGAGTTGGTACAGGGACGTGCTGCCGCCGCCAAGCCAGGTGGCCGTGGAACTGTAGGCTGAGGAAACCGTTGGCAGGTCCATTGGAGACGGGCTGAATGAACCGCTGACCACGCTCGTCAGGTCACCGGCTTCGGTGGTGTAAAGCGTTCCGGTCAGCGCACCGGCGGCGGCGCCCGTTCCCAGCGCGATGCCGCTGACATGGGACCCATGGCCGCCAAGATCGACCGGGGTCAGGTTGCCCTCGCCGGTGGAGTCCTTCCAGTATTGCTGGCGTCCGGTCAAGTCGGTGTGGGTGCCGTCAACGCCGGAGTCCAGAATGGCGATGGTGATGGTCGGGTCACCGTCGAAACCGGAGACGCTTCCTGCAAAGCCGGAGGCCCAGACCGGGCGCACGCGCCCGGTTCTGGTCGCGGTATCCATGTGGAGTATGGTTGGCTTCACTTCCTCCACCAGAACGAGGCTGCTCCCCAGCAGAAGCGGTACGGTTGAAACATCTTTGAGAGCGATACGACCGTTCCAGCCGTAGGAGACCGCGCGGTACATGTAGGTAATTTCGCCGCCCGCGGCCAGGAAGTCGTCAATCTGCTTCTGGGTGACGGGCGCATTGAAAACAAGCTGGATGTCGGTCAGCTGGGAAAGCTCTGACTCGACCCCGGCAATGGCCTCGGGCGTGACCATCTGTTGAAGTTTCATCGTCGTGTCGAGAACCTTGTCCTCCAGCACGTCCGAAACCCCGTTGTGGTCGCTGTCTTCGGGGTAGGTGTTTGAAATGAGGGGGGGGATGTCCGGTGGGGGCGGCGGTGTAATACCCTGCCCCATTGCGGCCAGACTGCACAAGAGCAGCAACGCAGTGGCCGCCGGGAAAGTGTGACCCTTGCGCGGAATGACGCGTTTCCCGGGGGTGGTTCCCGACGTGCCCCCGCCAACCATAACCGAAAGCAGTCCCGTAAAACGTCCTCGTGACATAAAATACTCCGATACAGTGCTTGAGGCAATGCGAGTTGTGCCAGCTTATATATCAAAGCGGGAAGAAAAGAAGTATTTCTTGCGTTAAAAAGAGACCACCCTAAAACGCAGGTTTAACTGCACCCCACCGATTTCCCAAACGTTTCAGCCCTGACCCGTAGATACTGTCGTGCGCCCGTATGTTACGTTTGTAACATGCGGGCAGTAGAATGTCAAGAAGAAACATGTAGAAAACAAAGGAATCTGGAGGGGAGCGGAGGGGGCGGGAATACGGTTGACAGCCAAGAACAAAACGGCGCAGCGGGCTAGAAGTGGCGCTGCGCAGCGGGAAAATGCGTGACTGGGGCTCAGTGTTGTCCTTCCGCGCGCCGCGAAGACAGCTTAACCCTCAGCCCCTCACCAAGCGCACTTTAACCTGCGTTGCCCGGCGCATGGGGAGCGGAAAGCAGCGCGCATTTCGTTCCCTGGGGAAGAGCGGGCGACGAAAGGACTGGAGCGCGGAAGTCCGTGCAGACCTTCGTTACACCGTTATCTCCTGTTAGGCTATAAGAACAGGCAATTACAGCTCAGCTTACTCTTTTATCTTGCGCGATTTCACCGCATAAAGAAGGCCCCCGGCCAGCGGGGTGCCGACCGGGGTCTTGCGTTAACAGGTTTCCCGATTACGGGATGAGCTTGATGTAGTCGTTATAGACGAGGGAGTAGTTCTTGGAGGCATCCATGTACTGTACGCGCACGGTGTGATATCCAAGTCCCTCGGGCAACATATGGGCGCGGGTGGCCGAAACCGACTCCCACGCGGTCCAGGTGGAACCGTTGTCGCTAAAGCGCATGCGCGCCACGCCGGATCCCGCATCTGCATAGGTCAGGTTCAGGGTGACATTGCGGGTCGTTGTCGTGGAGGCGCCGCCATTAATCTGGATGCTGCCGGTCGGCGGTGCCGCGTCGAGCTTGATGTAGTCGTTGTACACCAAGGAACGGTTTTGGTCCCTGTCCAGGAACTGGACGCGTACGGTCTTGTAGCCGTCGCCCGCAGGCAGGGTCCATGTCTTCGTCACCATCACGTCCTCCCAGGCGGACCAGGTCGCCCCGTCGTTGCTGAAGCGCATGCGGGCCACGCCGGAGCCGAAGTCGCCGTCATCCCAGGTCAGTGCCAGCGTGACGTTCGCCGACTTGGTCACGGCGCTGTTGCTGTTGATGACGATGGAGCCCGTCGGCGCCACAGTCTCGGGGAACCTGAACTCGGCAAGGCCCTTCAGGGACTGCCCGTTGACGTTGTCGAAGTCACCCCCGGCGTACACAGCCCAGTCTGTTGCCGCCAAGGCGAGGATCTCGGAGCCTGATGGCACGGGCGCCCATGACACCATGGCGCCCGTGGTCGCGCTTAGTGCGGCGAGACGGGGCCTTTCCTGCCCCCCGACGTAGTTGAAGTAGCCCCCCAGATACACCAGTCCGTTCGCCACCTGCAGGCAGTTCACAGTGTCATTCGGGCTGTCTGGCGTCCATGCGGTGGCCAGGCCCGTGGCGGCGTCCAGCGCGCCGAGGTTGGCCCGAGCCTGGCCGCCAATGTTGCCGAAGACGCCCCCGACGTACAGCGTCGAACCCGACAGCGCCAGCGAATACACGCTGCTGTCCGGGTTCGGAGTCCACGCGGTGGCCGCCCCCGTGTCTGTGTCAATCGCGGCGAGGTTACTTCGCGTCCCGCCGCCGATGCTGGCGAAGTTTCCGCCGACATAGAGTGCCGAGCCTGACAACGCCAGGGCGTACACCGTGCTGTCCGCGTTTGGATTCCAGGCGGTGGCAAGCCCTGTGGCGGCGTCAATCGCGGCGATATAGCCCCGCGCCTGCCCGCCAATGTTCGTAAAGTAGCCTCCTGCGTACACCGTCGAGCCCGAAACTACAAAGGTGTTAACCCGACTGTCCGACTCGGGCTTCCAGGCGGTGGCCAGGCCCGTGCCGGTGTCGATGGCGGCGATGCAGGTTCGCGCCTGCCCGCCGATATTGTTGAACCAGCCCCCGGCGTACACCGTCGATCCCGACACAGCCAACGCATAGACATCATCGTCCGCATTTGGATTCCAGTCGGTGGCGCTGCCTGTGGCGGGGTCGATGGCGGCTATAGCGTTTCGCGCCTGCCCGCCGATGCTGGTGAACTGTCCCCCAATGTACAACGCCGAACCAGATAATACCACGACGTCCACGTAGTTATTCACGTCGGCCTTCCAAGCGGTGGCATTGCCCGTGGCGGTGTCGATGGCGGCGGTGCTGAGTCGCGGCTGCCCGCCGATGCTCTTAAAGCCGCCCCCGACGTACATCGTCGAACCCGACAGCACCATAGAGGAAACGTAGTTGTCCGCGTTGGGGTCCCATGCGGTGGCATTGCCCGTGGCGACGTCGAGCGCGGCGATATTTTTCCGGGCCTGTCCGCCGATGCTCGCGAAGCCGCCCCCGACGTACAGCGTCGAACCCGACACCAGAAGGGCATTGACGCCACTGTCCGCGTTGGGGTTCCATGCGGTGGCCAGCCCCGTGGTGGCGTCCAGCGCGGCAATATAAGGCCTCTCCTGACCACCAATTTTGCTGAAGCCGCCCCCGGCGTACACGGTCGAACCCGATACGGCCAGGGTCTCGACGTCACCGTTCGGGTTGGGGTCCCAGTCGCTGACCGCGCCGGTGGTGGTGTCTATTGCGGCGAGGCCGGCCCGCGCTTTGCCGCCAATCGTCGTGAACCAGCCGGCGGCGTACAGCGTCGGTCCCGACAGTACCAAGGCACGGGCGCCGTTGTCGGCATCAACGGTCCAGTCGGAGGCCAGGCCGGTGGCGGCGTCCAGCGCGGCAAAATTGCTGAGCGTTTTTCCGCCGATGCTCGTGAACCCGCCGCTGACGTACAGGATGCCCCCCGATGCCGACAGCACCAGGCCGTTGATTTGCGTCTGCGGATCGGGATTCCAGGCGGGGTCCACCGAGCCATCAGACAGAACATGGGCGAGGCCGCTCCGGCCAAGCGATCCCACTTTCGTGAAATAGCCGCCGATGAACCAGCCGCCCGCGCCGTCGGACACGCAACTTTTCACCTGTCCGTCCACCATGGGAAACACGGACGCCACCGCCCCCGTGGCCGCGTCAACAGGCGCGCCACCGCCGGTATTGGGCCCCACATAGGAGAAGCTCCCGCCGATGTAGACCGCAGTCGGTGTCGCAACGATGGCATATACGCTCCCGTCGGTGCTCCAGGTTTGCGCGCGCGGGGTGCTGTGCGGCGGCGGGGTGCTGATGGCCCCGGCCCCGGCCCAGCCAGCCGCCAGCAGCAATGCAACCGCCATGACTGCGGCGATGTGCGTGTGAAGTCTCGTTCTTCCGTTCATCTTGGTCTCCTTTGGTCGTTGTGTGGTCCCTTGACCCTGTTTCTTGTCCTACCCGTACTGCTCTTTTTCAATCTGTCGCAGGGAGATGCCCTGCAGTGGTCATCTCAACCTAGAACAGTTCGATGTTAGTGGGCTTCAGAGAGCGAGGCGAGCACGGCGTCGGCGTAAAGAGCGGGAGAGATGGTGCCCTGCACCATTACATGCTCATGGAATGTCTTTTCCGAGAAAGTGTCTCCCAATGCCTGCATACATGTCTCGCGGAGTTCAAGAATCTCGTGCTTCCCGATATTGTACGCGAGGGCCTGCGTGGGCCACTTGGAGTAGCGGAATATTTCCCGATCGGCCGTCTGGAATGCAGCTGCGGCTTCCGGGTCGGTGTCCCTGTTTTCGCGCGCGCCCGGATAGAGCAGGTAGTGCGTGGCGAGGTAGTCCACTGCCTCGTCGTAGGTCATGCGCGCGGTATGAATGCCAATATCAACGCGCACCCGCGCCGCCCGCAAGAGGGCCTGGCGCAAATAGGACACGTAGGTATTTTGCGAGTAAAATCCCAATGGACTGTCAGCCACGGGTTCCGACATGAGTTGCTCGGTGTAATGCGCCCAGCCCTCGGCCCCCATCGAGTCACTCCACATGGATGACATATCCTGAACCGCGCCGATGGTGAGCCAGCGAATGTTCGCAATGTCAGCCTTGTGCTCCGTCATGAACTTGTAGTGCCAGTCATGCCCCGGGAAACCCTCGTGCACTGCCACGGCTGTGATGGCGGAACGATTGCTGTCTGCCAGCAGAGCGGGGTCGTCGCCGGTTGGCGTGACATAGAACTGCCCAACGGCTCCCGGTTTGAAGGGTGGTGCCGGGTTGTAGGCGGCCGACAAGGAACTGCGCAACACCGGCGGTGTTTCCACGATGTCGAGTTCGTAGGTTTCGGGAATGTCAAACATGCCGTGCAGACGGCCGTAGGCTACCGCATCAGTCCCGATGGCGCCGTACCACTCAAGCAGCTCCGCGTCATTGGCCGGCGCATCCTGCGCAAGAAAGCCCAAGACGGCCCGCGTGGACGCGCGTTTCTCATCATCGGTCCCGAAGGGAAGGTTCAAGCTGTTCTGGGCGGCGATTGCGGCGGCTGTGTCGAAGAGGCGCGCTTCTATTTCGCCGACTTGCTGGTCGCCATAGGCATACAGGTCTTCGACGGAGTCG
Source organism: Candidatus Hydrogenedentota bacterium (assembly GCA_903902895.1). Lineage (GTDB taxonomy): Bacteria > Hydrogenedentota > Hydrogenedentia > Hydrogenedentales > CAITNO01 > CAITNO01. The sequence continues at coordinate 11,024 of CAIUWO010000339.1, forward strand.
GTCAGGCCAAAGTTGTTGTGAATGCGCCACTGGTATTCCTGTTCGCCGATGGCATACCGGTCCACGGCATCTTTGGCGGGATAAAGTTCCTGCACAAACGTGCCGAAGTTGTCATAGGCGCCCGCCGCGTTCGCGCAGGTCGTTTCGAGGTTTGCAAGCAGGGCGGCGGCAAAAGGACGGTCGCCAAGGAAGGTGTGTGCCATTCCGAGGAGATCTTCCCGGAAGAACTGCGCGGCCGCCTGGCTGCCCTGGACACCATCACGCTCCACAAGGCGCCAATCCGGAAGGTTCCCCGCAGCCTTGCCTTCTGCCAGATTCTCCTGGGCGACGGCAAGGTATTCAGGAACCGCACCCACCCGCGCGAGTATCAGATTCCATTCCGCCTCCGTTCCCATGAGCGGAGCATCCAGGGACTGGAGCTGCTGAAGCTGATAATTCACCCCGTTTACGGCCTCGATAACGTAGGTCTCGATGGCGTACTGGGAGATCCGCACATCCGACAACTGGTGGACAAGAAACGTCACCTGCGCCTTGAGAACATCGTAGTCGACGTCGAGCGGCGAACTGAGCAGGCATTTCGGGAGCCCCTCCAGTTGCAGTTTTATGCCCCGGTAGTACCTGAGTTCGCGCGCCAGCGCCTTGGGACTGTAGTCGCGCAGCCGTCCGTCCGTGTCGCTCAGGGAGTCACTGTAGGCGCTTCCCCCCAGATAGGTGGAGGTAACTGGGTTTAGAGAAAGGTGCTTGACAAAGAAGCCGTCGCGCAACGCGGCAAAGTACGCGTCGCTGCCCTTATGGCAACTCACCGTGACCGCTGACAACACGACTGTCGCAAGAATCAACCCAACCTTCACGGCCGTCCTTCTCATGGCATCCTCCTTGTTAAGGCAATCATCTCCACGCCAAGCACCGGGAATCCGGGCGGGATCACACCTGCACGGGCAAAGTTGCGACTCGGCAAAACTCCGCCCGCGCGCTTTGTCCGGCACCCTGACACTCCTGCAATGAGCGGGAGACGTCTATCCTTTCACGGGCTCCACCCTGTAGGGATAGGTGATCGAACCGAGCTTCTTCAGAATGTTGGGAACAGCGGCTTTTGCCGGGACCACGGTGACGGTCTTTACATGCTTCATTGGCTAGTCTCCTTGTTGACGTTGAACTGGCAGATAGCAGCGTGGTCACATACCACGCATCCACCATGAATTCAATTCTCCTTGCGCGCAACTCTTCCCGAATTAGCCGTTTTTCCCGCACACTTCGGCCGGGCTGCCTACCTGAGGGAGAAGGTGATGGTGTCGTCAATTCTCGGCTCGTCAAAAACGTTGGGCAAAGTGGCGGAATCAGAGTCCGTGACAGAGGCGACTGCAACCTGCTCGGCCGTCGCCGTATTGTTCTCCGGGTCAACCGTGACCCTGAGGTACCCCAGATGTCCTGCCATACCGTCGCGGAAGCCGTCCGGGTGGATCTCCGCAAGCCCAGTAAACGGCCCCCCCGCGGTCCCGACGATGAAATAGGGGATACCACCCACCACGTAACTCTGGTAGTTGTGCTTGTGGCCCGCGAAAGTGGCGCTGATCCCGTAGGTGTGATAGAGCGTTTCCCAGGGCTGAAGATTGGGGTCGCACACGGTTTTGTTGTCATCCCAGATCGGATGGTGATGCATCGTGAATATTCCCGACATGTTAACGTTCAGCTTTTCCTCAAGCCAGGGGGCCTGACTCTGAGTCAGGGCGAGCGAGGTATGGGGGTCTGCGCCGTTGGCGTTGTTCGGGTCCGGGCTGTTCAGGATGACGAACCGGACGTCCGCGCAGTCAAAGGAATAGTTGAGCGGCATGTCATAGGCGTGATGGAAATATGCGGCGGCGCTGGGCGTGACGATGGTGCTGTCGTAGTTGTGGTATTCATGGTTTCCGATCACCGGAAAGATGGGGAATTTCGCCAACATCGGGTCGGCCACCTGGAAATATGTGGCCCATCTTGATTCTTTGTCAAACCGCGCGTAGTCCCCGCCGTCCAGGATAAAGAGCACATCCGGTTCCCGGGCGATGGCATCCGCCACGTACTTGAACCGCATGGTCTCGTCATAGTGATGGCCTTCCTGCGAATCGCTGATTACGATGAATTTGAAAGGCCCGCCGGCGGGCATGGTGCGAAATGTGCGAACACCAAACTCGTTCTCATTCCCGGAGGGTTTCACCCAATAGCTGTATGATGTGTTGGGTTCAAGACCGGCAAGCTCCACGCGCTGATACCAGGCCGTCCCGGCCGTCACCGTCTTGTCGAAACTCTGGTGCTCCCCGTAATACGCCGACGTGGCGTAGAGCACCGAGCCCGACTGGCTGGTGTCCCCCCGCCAGTTGATTGTGGCGGAATTTGTGGTGGTCTTTGTCACCCACGGGGGCCAATAATCGTCCGCCACCCCGAGGGGATCATCAGAAGCGGTGTCCGTGTCGCAGGGACAACCACACAGCAATCCCAGAAGTACGGCCAACATGACCGCCTGGGTGGCTCGTACGGTCGTCTTAAACGTTTTCATGATTGTTTCCCTTTCGGAGAACAGCCTTCTCGCAGACAGGGCTTACCGTCTACTAGAAACCCGGTTTGTTGTTGTTGGCACCGTACCAGCGGAACAGCAACCAGAATCCGGCGAGCGCTGCCAGAATCGCGGCGCCATCAATGGGCGGGCCGGAGCCGTTTTGGCCATTGCACCCGCCGCCTTCGTCGCTCTTGTCAACCACAGTGACTGTCAGGCTGGCCGTGGCGTTACCGCGCACCGGGTCGTTCTGCGCTTCGAGGAAGCGTGTGTAGAGGTTGTACGTGCCCGCTTCTTTGGGCGTCCATGTCGTCCAGATATAGGTGTCCCCTCCTCTTATGCCAAAGGACGTCTGCGTGGCAAAGACCTTGCCATCCTGGTCCGGGTCTCCTTCGAAGAACAGGACGGGGTGATGGGCGGTACTGTCGATGCCGCTGGCAAGATGTGCGCGGAGACGGTATGCTTTGCCCTTCACGAATTCGTGGGTCCCGGTCTCCGTCAGCAGCCCGTCATCGCTCATAATGGCCAGGGAGTTCTCGGGCATCGAGACATCGGGACTGGCCAGGTCCGGATTTTCCTCTAAACTGGCAGGAGTCTTAAACACGAAGACGGCGTTTTGCCACGGCCAATAACCTGCGTTGTTGCCGCCCGGGACCTCGTTGCCGGCCGCGTCCTTGTACTCGTGAATTTCGTCGACGTTGTTCTCTTCGTCCAGGATGACCTTGAAACGATAGCCCACGCTACTGGCGTTGTTCGCCGTGCCGAGCCCCGTCGTATTCCACGGAACGCGAACCTCCTTCATGGCCGTGCCACCCGGCGTCTGAATACCATCCAGGGAGATAGTGGTCTTCATCGCCGGTTGGGAAACCGGATCCCCCGTCTGCTGGGCCTTCGCGGTATCCCAGCCATAATAATAGAACTTCACACTGACAGAACCCGTGGCCTGGGTGAGCGAGTAATTGTACACGCGGGCGCACAACTGCACGATGTCGCCATCCACCGGCGCCATGGCCAAAATCGGGTACTCTCCGGACACCGGATTCTTTGTATTGGAGCGAAGGAAGAACCCGCGCATCTGTTTCTTGCTGTCGTCCGTGTTCAACGTCCACCAGTCCTGCAAGTGGTCGCCGTCGGGCAGATGACTCACGAACTTATTGGGCAGGTTCAATGCGGGGTCAGGCTTTCTGTTGTAGTACGATTTCCACCAATCCGACGATTGCGTGGACGCCAGGGGATTCGTGGCGTGCGCAACCTTGAAGGCCCCACCATCGGCCGCTGTGTAGACCGCCGTCTTGAAGCCGTACGTCATCGCGGTATCATCGCCGGCGGGTATGTTGAGCGTGATGCCGGTGGACTCGGACGACTCCGAGTCCTCACACGTGGAGCCGCCCCAACTGTTGGAGTTATGAAATTCCGCGCTGCCGGTGACTGTGAGCTTGGAGCCCGCCACAATCGCGGATGCTGCCGTCTTGACGGATACCGTGATTTCCGCGCTTTCGCTCAGCGTGTGCGAGTAGTCCTTGCTTGATCCACTCCCCGATGTGGACGTCCATTCGATCTTCTCCGTTTGTGCATTTCCCCAGTAGTATTCCTGGGCGGAGTTCAACAGGCTGCAAACGTCGATTTCATTGTTCGAGGCATCGTACCACTTGAAGCATCCCACCTCGCCGGCCACAGGCCACGTGAAGGTATTGTATTGGGGATAGGATAGGATGTTGTCGTTTTCGTGGAGTGGTTGGTACCAGTCGCCATGGTTCTTGCCGCCGCCGGAGAATTCTTGAATGTCGCCGGGCAGGACGAGATCCCAAAAACCAAAGGGGATGGTC
>CAIUWO010000340.1 GCA_903902895.1 Candidatus Hydrogenedentota bacterium
CATTGATGTGTCGAGCGTCTCTAACGAGACATTCCGCATTGAAGAAACCCAGCGGCTCAAAGGAAAAGATGCCCCAAGTCGAGCACGGCGTCTCGTAAAAACAAACGACATCATCTTTGCCACAATTAGACCAACCCTACGGCGCATTGCAATAGTCCCCGAAACACTCAACAATCAAGTGTGTAGCACCGGGTACTACGTCCTGCGTCCGAAGCCAGAAGTTGACCATCGCTTCTTGTTCTACTTTCTGTTCGCCGAAGACTTCATGGGTAATATGGAAAGTCTCCAAAAGGGGGCCAGTTACCCGGCGGTAACGGATGCTGAGGTCAGGGCGCAGGAACTGACATTCCCCCCCCTCCCCGAACAGCGGCGTATCGTGGGCATCCTCGACGAAGTGTTTGACGGCATCGCCACCGCCAAGGCCAACGCCGAAAAGAACCTCCAGAACGCCCGTGCCATCTTTGAAAGCCACCTCCAGTCCGTATTCACGAAAAGTGGCAAGGGGTGGGTGGAAAAGCGGCTTGATGAGGTGTGTGCTGAAATCACGGTGGGCCACGTAGGGTCCATGGTGACGCAGTATAGGGCCGAGGGAATTCCGTTCCTTCGCTCACAGAACATTCGTCCATTCTGCGTGTCACTCGACAATGTGGTCTTCATTGACGAGGCTTTTGACAAGGCCTTGGCGAAGTCCCAACTCAGGCCGGGCGACGTGGCGGTTGTCCGCACCGGTTATCCGGGCACTGCGGCGGTAATACCCCAATCCCTTCCTGTGTCCAATTGCAGCGACTTGGTGATTGTGCGACCGGGAGCAACCACAGACCCCCACTACCTCGCCCTCTTCTTCAATTCCACACTCGGTAAGGAGCTGGTCGCGGGGCGTCTTGTAGGGGCCGCGCAGAAGCACTTCAACGTCACTGCCGCGAAGCAGGTGTCTATTTCCTTTCCGCCAATCAATGAGCAGTCCAAAGTTGTTGCCTCACTGGATGCGTTTAGGGTGGAGACCCAGCACCTCGAATCCGTCTACCAGCGCAAACTCGCCGCGCTGGAGGCATTGAAGAAGTCGCTTCTGCACCAAGCGTTTAGCGGCAAATTGACAGTGGACAGTTGACAATGAACAGCGAAAGCAGGGGAATTCTGGTGGAACTCATTGTCTTGCCACTTCTGATGGCCCTGCTGATATAATGAATTTATGGCCGAACATATCACATCCATAAACCGCGACCGGGTGGAATGGTGCTGTACCGATTACGGCATCACAGCCGCTGAGCTTGCGGTTCAGGCAGGCATTGCCCCCGCCACCATGGAACAGTTCATGGCGGGTGAGGGAGGCCTGACCTTTGTCCAGTTGAGCCATGTGGCCCAGTATTTTGGCAGAGGCGTCCTTTTTTTTCTGGAGGAGGGGCCTGTTGATACGGCACGGGTGCACACGGCGCAGTTCCGAACACTGGCCAACCAAAAGCCCGAACTAACGACGAAGCTGAAGAAACTGATCGAGCAGGTGGAAAGACAGCGGGAGGTCTACCTGAGCCTGCTGGAGGATCTGGACGAGGCCGACAGGCAGCGCTTTGCCCCGCCCGATTTGCCGGATCATGACCCGAAGGGGGCTGCGGCCATCGTGCGCGCATGGCTGGACCTGCCGGACAGAAATAGCTTTGACAGTTACCGAAAGGCGGTAGAGGCAAAGGGCATTCTGGTATTCCGCAGCAACGGCTACAACGGCAAGTGGCAGATACCGAAAGACAGCCCCATACTGGGATTTACCCTGTACGATGCGGCCTGCCCGGTGATTGTCATCAAGAAACTGCCCTGGGAAACGCAGCAGTCCTTCACGCTGATGCACGAGCTGGGCCATCTGCTGCTGCACCAGTCCAGCTCCATAGACGACGAGCAGGACCTGCACTCCACCGGCGGTCATGAGCGCGACGCCAACGCGTTTGCGGGTTACCTTCTGGTGCCTGACGGTTTACTCAGGGAAATTCGCGATGAGGAACGGCCCGACGGGGTGGCTGAATATGACGCATGGCTCAGGCCCCAGCGCACGGCCTGGGGTGTCAGCGCGGAGGTTATCCTGCGCCGCCTGCTCGACACGGGGCGGCTGGAGCAAAGTGACTACACTGCCTATCGGCAATGGCGCGCATCGCTTCCCCGGCGGGAACAGGAGGGGGGCGCGCGGGAATACCGCCACCGCGAACCGTTGCACATGTTCGGTGACAGCTTCGTCAGCACTGTGCTGGATGCACTCAACACCCGCCGCATCACGCTGGCCAAGGCCAGCGGATATCTGGACAACCTGACCATTAAGGACCTGCATGCGCTGGAGCACCACTATGCAGGTTTTTGACGCCTCGTCCATGATCTACGCGTGGGACAACTACCCATTGGAGCAGTTTCCCGGACTGTGGGAGTGGATGGCGGAACAGATAGGCGACAAGGCACTGGTTATGCCGAAGGTGGCGCTGGAAGAAGTCAAACACAAGACGCCTGAATGCGTCAAATGG
>CAIUWO010000341.1 GCA_903902895.1 Candidatus Hydrogenedentota bacterium
CGCAAAGAAACTGACGCTGCGCATTTTTGTGAGCGCGGTACGCAACGTGATTGTCCTCACGGGCGAGGGAACCGGGCTGGAGGAGGGCGACGTGGCGGTCCGGCTGTACCGGCACCGGGACACGATCCTGCCTGGCGGCGAAGTGCACCCGACGTTGGGCGGCGGCAAGTCGCCCAATGATTTTGAGCAGTTGCCCATGCCCACGGCCGGCGCGGCCAGCGGGGTGATCTGGGTCGAGCAGGATTTCGGGAAAGACCCTACCTTTCCAGACGGATTTGCGAGCCTGCTGGCGGCACAGATGGCAGGGCCTTCCTGCGCGGCCGGGGCTGTGCCGGAGGGCACGGGCTTGGGCACGCCGCTGGTGACCGAGAAAGAGGGGCGGCTGAGCCACGGCCTGACCAAGCGCTTCACGCCGATCAATGATGCGGCCGGGGCGGCGGTTACGGGGCGGGCCGGGGCGTTCACGGGGCCGTTCCAGATCTACGCGACGGTGGTGACGTCCCAGGATCCGCAGGCGCAGGCTGCCGGCAATGCGGCGCGTGCCGGGGAACTGCTTGCCGAGGCGGCGGCATTGGGGTCCGACGCGCTCTGGGCGGAACACCAAAAGCAATGGGACAGGTATGATGCGCAACCCCACGCACGGGCGTGGTCGGCCGACGGCACGCTGAAGATTGATGCGGCATGGGGCGGGGTGCCGTACAAGTTGCGGCCCTTCGGCTACTACGGTGATGTGTCCCTGTGCTCGGTGGACAGCACAAAATTCTGCTATCAGGATTCGTCGATGTGGCATGCCGATTTCCACTTTAACGAGATTGAGGCCACGGGGTTGTGCATGCAACGCCAGTTCGACCTGCTCGCATCGTATTTTGTGATGATCCGGACGCTGCTGCCGATGGCGCAGGCCAACGCGCGGGAGGTGTACGGCTGCGCCGGGGCCATGTACCCGCTGGTCCATTACCCGCTCAAGGCGGACAGCGTCATCCGCACGCACATCAGCTGGGAACAGAGCATGGAGATCTCGGCGCTTCTGGCCAAGCCCTTCTGGCTGCGTTTCCTGTACACGTGGGACATGGACTTCCTGCACGATACCGCCTATCCCGTACTGAGCGAAGGCGCGCGCTTCTATGCCGATTTTCTGCACCCCGGCCCCGACGGCGTGCACCACGTTTTCCCGACCGTTTCCCCCGAGCACCGCGGCATCACCAAGGACCTGGAGTTCAACCGCGACACCCAGTCCTCCATCGCGCTGATTCGCTACCACCTGCGCGCGGCGGCCAGGGCCGCGGCACTGCTCGGCGTCGACCCCGTGGAGGCACAGCGCTGGTTGGACATCGCGGAGAAGATGCCGCCCTATCCCACGGTGGACACGCCCGAGGGTCCCATCTTCATCGACGTGGCGGGCGCCCAGCCCGTGGAATACAACATCGCTGTTCCATTGTCCGCCATCTTCTGGGGCGACGACATCGGGCTCGATTCCCCTCCGGAGCAGCGGGCCGTGGCCGAACGCACCCTGCGGCTCATCAACGTTTGGGAACCGCACCGCGGCTATCTGAAAGGCGTCCGCAGGCGGCTGGGCATTTTCGATCCGGCGGACGGGATGGCGCTGGAGAACCTGCTGCAATCGCACACGGGCATTCTTCGCGTATTTCCAGCCGTCCCGCCCGAGTTCGAGGGCGGCTTCGAAAACCTCGGCGCCGAGGGCGGGTTCATTGTCGCCGCCAATCGGGCCAACGGGCGTGTGCAGACGGTCGTCCTGGAATCACTGGCCGGGCAGCCCTGCATTATGGCCTTCCCATGGCCGGACGGCAAGACCGTAATCACCGATGTGACCACTGCGCAGCCGATGGCTGTGCAAGTGACAACGGACTCACCCAACGGCAAGTCGAACCTTCTTATTGAGACGATTCGCGGCCACAAATACCGCATTAAAAAAGGGCCGTGAATGCGATGAAGAGAAGAACAACTCACCACGGAAAAAACGGATCGACACGGCGTTCTTCTTTGTGATCTTTGCCTTCTCTGCGGTTAAAATGCCGGGGCTACCGCAAAGATCGCAAAGAGGGAGGGTGCCGCTTGGCGAAGGTTTTTCAGTCGCCTTCGTGGACAATCGGCTTGCCGCAGTGGGGGCAGTGGCGCTCTTCCGCAGTTCGGCTGTTCTTGGCGTAATCCATGAATCCCGCACTGACGATGCCCGTGGGCAAGGCGAACATGAGTATGCCCAGGATGGAGATAATCCATCCGCAGGCTCTTCCTGCGGGGGTCACCGGTTGGGCATCGGCCGAGGCGGAAGCGGTCAGTGTGCCGATGGCCCAGGACAGGGAACTTGGGACGTCGGGAAACTTTTCGGGTTGGACGGGGTTCTCGCAGTAGTAGATGGCGGAGCCGCTGATCAGCGTGAGCATGAGGAAGAGCACGACGCACAGGATGAGTTCCTGGCGCTGTGCGAGTATCACGGTGCGTATCGCATCGAGCGCCGTCCGGTAGCCCCGGAGCCTGACGAGCCGGCCTATCCGCACGAGGCGCACGAGGCGCAGGGTGCGCAGATCGAACGCCGCGAAGGAGAGAAAGAAGGGCGCAATGGCCAGGAGGTCGATGACGGCGAGCGCTGAGACCAGATACCGAATGCGGCCGAAACGGCCGCAGTAACGCGTGTCGGCCGTGCAGGACCACGCCCGCAGCAGGTATTCCACGCAGAAGACGAACACGCTCACGTATTCGAACCAAAGCAGGATTTGGCCGTAGCGAAGTTCGAGGCGCCCATTGGTCCCTGCGACGGCGGCGGCGGCATTCAGCAGGATGAGGGCCGACATGAACAGGCCGTAACACCGAGCCGTCCTGCTTTTTTTGTCAAGACTTTCGAGAATTGTCCAGATATGCGCCTGCATGCGTGTGCCCCTTTGCCTGTCCGTGTGCCGGGGAGGGACGCCGGCCGTCCGGACGAAACAGACCGCTCCCGTGCGCGGCACACTATACACGCTTGACCATCGTGCCGCATATCATCCATAAATGGCCCTTTCTACCCGCTTCCAAGCCCTTTGTGACTGTGCGCCAATCAAAGTGTGATAACCGCAAATTTTGTCAACAGAGAAATGAAACGGAGTTTTCAAATGAACTTTTCAAATGTGATGAATAAATTCGCGGGAGGTATCGTTTAGTAAGACGGCATAGGTCAGAGCAGTTGAATCAGGAATCAGGGCGCGCAAAAGCTAGCGGTTGAGACGCCGACACGGAGTTCAGGGTCGGTTTAGGAGCGGTTTGCGCCCTGCGTCCATTAGCAGTACATCTTCGCCGGTGGTTCCGACGAAGGGGCAAAGAAAGGAAAACGGGTCATGCGCACAAACACGTTGAAAGTTGGATTGGTCCTCGCGGTGGCGGGCATGCTGAGCTTTATGGCACAGCCCGCCCACGCCCGGCCGCATGGCGGCAGTCCGCTCCGGGGCTTGGGCAAGGCGCTCAGCGGCGCCGCCAGCCACCACGGCAAGGGCGGTCTTCCGAACCTGTCCCGGGCTATCCGGGGCGGCGGGGGTGGTCAGTCCCAGAATCTGGGCAATTTACTGGGCCAGGGCCTGCGCAACGGCGGAGGCCGCGGCGGTTCGCAGAACCTGGGCAATCTGCTTGGCCAGGGCCTGCGCAATGGCGGCAGTGGCCGTGGCGGTTCCCAGAATCTGGGCAGTCTGCTGGGCCAGGGTTTGCGCAATGGCAATATCGGCAACGGGCAAATACTGCAGTCGCTGATCGGGCAAGGCGGCTATGGACACGGTGGCGGAAACTACAACGGCGGCTATGGCGGTTGCAATAACTACGGTGGCGGCCAAGGTTACGGCGACTATGGATATGGGATGCCGCAGGCCTACCGCGATGTGGGCATTGCCAATGCCGTGGTTGGCCTGGTTGGCATCGCGGCGCAGACCGCGCAGACCAGCGCGTACTACAACGGTGCCTATGCCCAGCCGGTGCAGCGGTACTACAACGAGCGGGTGCTTGTTTCCCCGTCCCGCTACGAGACCACGCAGGTTTGGGTGCCTGAATCGTTTGACCCGCGCACCGGGGCCAAAATCGGCGGCGGTTTCTATGAAAACCGCACGCAGCTGGTGCCCGAGGTGTACGAGGAGCGCATGGTGCCCGCCCCTGTTTCGTACGGGCCCGCCTATGGCGGTGGCGGCGTGATGGCCGCGCCCATGCCGCCCGTGGTGACAACGCACGGTGCCAGCCCCTGGGGCAATCCGGCCTACGGCCCGACGCGCTAGGCGTTCACTGGCGACGGCCAGCCACGAAAGACAACGCGTCCCCGGGTTTCCCGGGGGCGCTTCCTGTTGGACCCGCGCCGCCCGGGAAAAAACATCGGGGCGCCTTTATTACCGACGGACTCCTGCGTAAAATAGCGCCCTGTCTGTCCAACAAGGAGTCTTGGCCATGTCCCCCTTCCTCATGCTTGCCTTTTGCGGGCTGACCACGCTGTCCGCCGCCGCCCCCATCGCCGCCCCCATCGCCGTCCCCGCCCGGCCCGGTGCCTGGGCCGCGATCGAGCAGCAGTTTCACGAAATTCCCATGGAGGCGCGGCGGCTGACGGGGCCGCTCTTCTGGCTGCACGGCGATGACAAGGAGACACCCGAGCGGCTCCGGCTGTTTCTCGACAAGGTCGTCGAGGGCGGCAACGGCTCCTTTTGCGCCGAATCGCGCCCCCACAGCGACTGGCTCGGCCCGCGCTGGTGGACCGACTTGGACGTGTGCCTTCAGCACGCCAAACAGAACGACATGAAGATGTGGATCTTCGACGACGCCTGGTGGCCCAGTCAGACGATGGGCAAGAGGGTGCCCGAGCAGTACATGGCCAAAAGGGTCAACGCCGCCGACCAGACCGTAACCGGCCCGGTCCGGCTGGAGGAGGCCGCGGACACGGCTGACCACTTCGTGGCCCTGCTTGCCGGGCGCGACACGGGCGACGGCATTGATGGGGGGTCACTGGTGGACCTGATGCCGCTGGTGAAGGACGGCAAGGTCGCCTGGGACGTGCCGGAAGGCAACTGGAAAATCATGCGCTTCGGCTGGGAAATCGCGCCCGTTTCCCTGCAGAACGGACAGCCGACGCTGGACGGCGCCAGCAAGGACTGTGTCGACTGGTTCATGAACACGGTCTACCAGCCGCACCAAGACCATTTCAAGGAGGATTTCGGCAAGACCATCATCGGCTTCTTCTATGACGAGCCGGAGACCCAGGGCGACTGGGGCACCGAACTGAACGCCACCTTCGCCGCGCGCGGCATGGACTGGAAAAAGGCGCTGGTCGCCTGGAAATTTACCCTTGCCGGCGGCGAGCAGACCGCAGCGAAGTACGCATATTACGACGCGCTCTTTGAGACCTGGGGCCGCACTCTCTACGGGGCCATGACCAGGTGGTGCGAATCGTGGGGCGGCCAGTCCATCGGCCACTTCATGGAACACGAGTTCCTGTACCTGAACCACGGGCTCGGCGCGGGCAACCTGTTTCAAATGCAGAAATATTCCTCCATGGGCGGTATGGACCTGGTTGTCGGCCAGCTGCATCCCGGCCAGAAGCGCGCCGACATGTTCCAGATGCCCAAGATGGCCTCGTCCATTTCGCATGTGTACGCCAAGAAAGACGACATCACCATGTGCGAGATTTTCGGGGCCTACGGGCAAAAGCTGTCTTACCCCGAAATGAAATGGCTGGCGGACCAGCACCAGGTGCGCGGCGTGAACTTTATGATCACCCATTCGTTCAACCCCCGCGCGCCGCAGGACACCGACTGCCCGCCCTACTTCTACAACGAGGACCAGGAGCCGCGCTGGCCGCTGTACCGCGTTTGGGCGGACTACAACAACCGCCTGCGCCTGCTTCTGAGCGGCGGCCGACACGTGTGCCCGGTGGCGCAGCTGTTCTGCGGCAACAGCAAGCATGTGGGCAAGGCCGTGCTGCCCGAGGAGATGAGCACGGCGCTGCAGGACGCGCTCTACGACAGCGACTGGCTGCCCTATGACGTGTTCGACAAGGACGTGAAGGTCGCGGACCGTCAACTGGCGCTGCACAACGAACGCTACCGCGCGCTGGTCGTACCGCCGGTCGAGGCGATTCCGTGGGAGACGCTGGCCAAGGTGCGGGACTTTTTCAACGCGGGCGGCGTGGTGCTGGCGCACGGATTCCTGCCCAGCCAGTCGGCCACCCTGGGCAAAACGGCCGCCGACATCGCGGCGCTTTGTTCGGAGATCTGGGGCGACGCGCCCGCCCCGGGCACCGACCCGCGCAGGACCGGCGCCGCGGGCGGCAAGTCCTACTTCCTGTCCGAAAAAGCGGGCCCCGCCGAGGTTGCCGCCGCGCTGGCCAACGCCGCCGTGCCGCCGGTGCTTGAGGTGGCCTCCGGCCAGACGGATGGATGGCTTCACGCGCTCGAAAGGGTCAAGGAGGACGCCACGGTTTACTTTGTCTGCAACCAGGACCTTGAGCATGGGACGAAGACATTCCGGCTTGTTGCCAAAGCCGTCGGCGTGCCCGAGCGGTGGGACCCGATGCGCAACATGACAGAGGCGCTGCCCGCCGCCCAGCGCGACAACGGCCGGGTGGAGTTTGAACTCACCCTTGAACCCGGGGAAAGCGCGCTGGTCGTTTTCCGGACCGCGGTGCGGACGCTGCCCCGCCGGGCCGCCGCGGGGGGTGTGCCCGGCGCCGCGTCAGCTCCGGTCAACCGGACCAACCCCCCCCCTCCGGCCCCTCCGGCCGGGCTCAATCTGGAGGGCTGCGACTGGGTGTGGCACCCCCAGGAACATGGTTTGAGCAATGCGCCCGCCGGAACACGCGCGTTCAAGAGGATGCTGGATCTTCCCGAAAACGCGGTTGTGCGCGAGGCACGTTTCATGATCGCCGCGGACAACCAATTCAGCCTCCATGTCAACGGCGCGTTGACGGGGGCGAGCAACGGCGCCGCCGAGGCTTGGCGCGACCCCAAGGAAATCGACTTCAAGCCGGGCCTGAAACCCGGCAGGAATCTGCTGCTCATTTACGCGACCAACACGGGCCCGGACCGTTCACCGGCGGGACTCATCGGGGCCTACCGCATTGAACTCGAGGATGGCGCCGTCATCGACGGGAAAATTGACGACACATGGCGCGTGGCCCCCCAGATCAGCCACAACAGCTGGAAGGTAGTGGAGAAGGCCGCCCCGTTTGGCGGCGGCCCCTGGGCCGCGGCCGGCGGCGGGGTTCCGGCGCCGAAGGCCGACCCGTTTGAAGGCACCGCCGACTGGGCCGCCGCGCCTGACAGCGCGCGCGAGCGCGTCATGATTGTCATGGACGGCGTGAAGGAGGGTGTGCGCGTTCAGATCAACGGGCAGGAGGCGGGCGGCTGCATCGGCGCGCCCTTCATGCTCGATGTCACCAGGCTCGTCAAGGCGGGGTCCAACACGGTGCGCATAGAGCCCTTTGCGCCCGGGACCGTGAAACTGGCCGTCTATCCGAGATAGGGGCCGCGCGGGGTGTAACACAGGCAGCGTGCCCGCGTCCGCGGGCGCGGGCCAAGGGAGACGTACAGATGAGGCGTGCGGCACTGACACTTTGCACTGTGCTTCTGACGGGAACGGCGTTTGCGCCGGGCGCCCGCGCCGAAGCGACTCCGGCGGATCCCCCCATGCTCTGGTACAGCCAGCCGGCCGTGCGCTGGATGGAGTCGCTGCCCGTGGGCAACGGGCGCATCGGCGCGATGGTTTTCGGCGGCACCGACACGGCCCGGGTCGCGCTGAACGAGTCCACGGTTTGGTCGGGCGAAGCCAGCGACCAGCATGAGAACCCGCGCACGCGCGAGCATCTGGCCGAAATCCGCACGGCCCTTTTCGAGGGGCGTTATGCCGAGGCGCAGGGCATGTGCCAGAAGTGGGTGCTCGGGCGCGAGCGCAACTATGGGTCCCACCTGCCCATGGGTGACCTGCTGCTGCGCTTTGCCGCGACGGACGCCGCCCCCACGGCGTACCGCCGCGAACTGGACCTGGACCAGGCCATTGCGCGCGTTGGCTATACCCTCGGCAAGACGCGCTTCACGACCGAGATATTCTGCTCGAATGCGGACCAGGTGCTGGTCACGCGGCTGTCCTGCGACACGCCCGGCGGGCTGTCGTTCGACGTGGGCATGAACGGGGGCGCCCTTCCCTTTGAGGTGCACGCCGAGGGCGACGACACGCTCGTCATGACCGGCAACGCCTTTGAAAAGAAACACAGCAACGGCAAGACCGGCGTGGCCTTCCGCGGTCAGGTGAAGGTCGTGGCCACGGGCGGCGAAGTGACTGCCGGAGACGGCGTATTGAAGGTGAAGAACGCCGACGCGGTGCTGCTGCTGACGGCGATCAACACGAACTACCGAAACGGCGACGCAGAAGCACTGTGCAAGGCGCAGCTCAATGCCGCTTCCGGGAAGTCCTATGAGCAGCTGCGCGACGCGCACGCCGCCGACCATCAGCGGCTGTTCCGCCGCGTAACGCTTGACCTCGGCGGCAATGAAGCCGCCAAACTGCCCACGGACAAGCGCCTTGAACTGCTGAAGGCGGGCGGTGATGACCCGCAACTGACCAGCACCTTCTTCCAGTACGGGCGCTACCTGCTCATTGCCGGGTCACGCGAGAATTCACCGCTGCCGCTGAATCTGCAGGGCATCTGGAACGACAACCTGGCCTGCAACATGGGCTGGACCTGCGACTTTCACAACGACATAAACACGCAGCAGAACTACTGGCCGGCCGAGGCCTGCAATCTCTCCGAATGCAACGAACCGCTGTTCCGGCTGATTGACTCGCTGCGTGCACCGGGCGCGCGGACCGCGCGCGAGACCTACGGATGCACGGGTTGGGTGAGCCACGTGTTCACCAACGCGTGGGGCTACACCGCGCCGGGCTGGGGGCTGGGCTGGGGCATTCACGACACGGGCGGCGCATGGCTCGCCACGCACCTGTGGGAGCGTTATGCTTTTACCGGCGACAAGGAATTCCTCGCGCAGCGCGCCTATCCAGTGTTGAAGGGAGCGGCCGAGTTCTTTATGGACTACATGGTCGAACACCCGAAATACGGCTGGCTCGTGACCGGCCCGGCGTCGTCCCCGGAGAACTCATATGTGGCGCCCGACGGCAAGGTGTGCACCGAATCCATGGGGCCCACCTGTGACGCGGTGATCGTGCGGGAACTGTTCACCGAATGCATTGAGTCCAGCCGCGTTCTCGGCATCGACGATGAATTTCGCGCCAAGCTTGAGTCCGCGCGGGACAAGCTGCCGCCGCTGCGGATTGGGAAACACGGCCAGTTGCAGGAATGGATTGAGGATTTCGAGGACGCCATACCCAACCATCGCCACATGACGCACCTGCTGGCACTGTATCCCTACGACCAGATTACCGCACTTAAGACGCCCGACCTCGCCAAGGCCGCCCGCGTCTCCATGGAACTGCGTTCCAAGCGGGCGGACTGGGAGGACGTGGAATGGAGCCGGGGCAACCTAATCAACTTCTACGCCCGATTGCTCGACGGCGAGGCAGCACTCGACAGCGTGCGCCTGCTGCTCACGAAACTGTCCGACAAGAACCTGATGACCGTTTCGGTGGCCGGCATCGCCGGGGCGCCGGAGAACATATTTGCCATCGACGGAAACTCTTCCGGCGCGAACGGCATCGCCGAAATGCTCCTGCAGAGCCACAGCGGCGAAATAAGCCTGCTGCCCGCGCTACCGAAGGCGTGGCCCAACGGAAAACTTAGCGGCATGCGCGCGCGCGGCGGCCACGGTGTGGATATAGTCTGGAAGGACGGCAAACTCACCGAGGCGGTGATCACCGCCGACCGCGACGGCACCTGCACGCTGCGCACCGCCGGACCGGCGCGGGTGATGAAGGACGGCAAGCCCGTTGACGCCACGCATCCGGAACCGACACTTGCCGTGTTTTCCGTTTCCGCGGGTGCGCGCTATCGTGTGACCGATGGCAACGAATAGGGTTCGACCATGCCGGGCCGTGGCGCGTCATTGCAAACGAAGTGAAGCAATCTCCTGCTCGCTGTCGAGCCGCGCGGTCTGGGCCGCCGTTTCAAGAGATTGCCGCGTCGGGCTTTGCCCTCCTCGCAATGACGAGGGATTCTCTCCATGTCGCGAACATCAAGGAGGCTTGCAATGAGTCTATTCTGTCGGCGGTTTGTTTCCCCTTTGTGCGCAATGCTGTGCATCGCATTCCCCGCACTGGCCCAGATTCCCACGGGGGCCGGAGTGACGCTTCACGTTTCGCCGTCAGGCGCCGCGGACGGCGACGGAAGCGCGGCGAAGCCCTATGCCACGCTGGAGCAGGCGCGTGACCGGATGCACACGATAAACATTTCCCTCGGGATTCTGGAGGGCGGCATGACGGTTCTCGTGCACGGCGGGAAATACGCGGTGCGCCAAACCTTCGAACTGGGCCCGAAACATTCAAGCTCCTTTGAAAATGAGCCCATCGTCTACCGCGCGGCCGACGGGGAAACCCCCGTCTTTTCCGGGGGTGTGACGCTGAAAGATTTCGTTGCGGTCACCGACGCGGCCGTGCTGGCGCGGCTTCCGGAGGAGGCGCGGGGCAAGGCGGTGCAGTGCGACCTGAAGGCATTGGGCGTGGATGTGCCGAAAGACCCGCTGGTGCTGGGCGGCATGGGCAGCGGAAACGGTTTCAAGACCCATCCCATCCCGGAGCTGTTCTTCAACGGCGCGCTCATGACCATCGCCCGCTGGCCCAACGAGGGCATGGTGCACGTGGCGGACACCTGCGTGCAGGACGGGCACCAGGTTATCGGCATACCCGGCAGCAAAGTGGGGCGCTTTGTGTACGAGGGCGACCGGCCCGCGCGGTGGAAGGACGAGAAGGACGCGCTGCTCTACGGCTACTGGTTCTTCGACTGGGCCGATTCCTAC
Source organism: Candidatus Hydrogenedentota bacterium (assembly GCA_903902895.1). Classification (GTDB taxonomy): domain Bacteria; phylum Hydrogenedentota; class Hydrogenedentia; order Hydrogenedentales; family CAITNO01; genus CAITNO01. The sequence goes on from CAIUWO010000341.1 coordinate 10,917, forward strand.
GAGCGCATCACCGCCATCGACACGGACAAGCATGAAATAACGCTGGCAGAACCGCCGCACACCTACGGCTACCGCAAGGGCCAGCGGTACTATGCGGTGAACCTGCTGGCGGAAATGGACCAGACCGGAGAATACTATCTGGATCGCGCCAACAGCCTGCTCTACTTCCTGCCCCCGTCCGACCCCAACCAGGCAGAGGTGACGCTGTCACTTCTGGCGGAACCGCTGCTGCACATGGAGGGCGTGTCGCGGGTTCGTTTCCAGGGACTGACTTGGGAACTGGCCGCAGGCGACGCCGTCCGGGCGAAGAACATCCAGGACTGCGCCTTTGCCGGATGCACGGTGCGGCGCTGCGGCGGCGATGGCATCGCCGTGGACGGGGGCAGGCAGGTCAGCATCCTCTCCTGCGACATTTATTCCATGGGCCGCGGCGGTGTGCTGATTGAGGGCGGAGACCGCAGGACACTCACGCCGGGCGGCCTCGTGGTAGAGAACTGCCATATCCACCACCTGTCGCGCATCGACCACACGTACACGCCGGCGGTGCTGGTGGGCGGGGTGGGCAACCGTGTCGCGCACAACCTCATGCACCACATTAACAGCAGCGCCCTGCGGGTGGGCGGAAACGATCACATGATCGAGTGCAACGAGATTCACGACGTGCTGCTGGAGTCGGACGATCAGGGCGGCGCGGACATGTGGGGCGACCCCACGCTGCGCGGCAACGTGTACCGTTACAACTACTGGCACCACAACGGCAACTGGCGGCGCACGGGAGAGGATTTGCATTGCGGACAGGCGGGCATCCGCCTGGACGACGCCATTTCGGGCACGCTCATCCACGGCAACATCTTCTACAAGACCGCCGCGGGCAAGACCGGCTTCGGCGGGGTGCAGATTCACGGCGGCAAGGACAACGTGCTGGAGAACAACATTTTCGCCGACTGCGAGCAGGCCGTGAGCTTTACCCCCTGGGGCGAAAAGCGCTGGAAGGAATTCACCGGGAAATTCATGGAGTCCCCGAAGATCGACGCCGCGCTTTATGTGCAGCGCTACCCCGAACTGGCCAAACTGAACGAGAATGTGGACGTCAACACGCTGCGCCGCAACATTGTATGGAAGTGCGGCAAGTTTCTCCTGCGCGACAAGGGCACGAACATACTTGAGGGCAACATCCTGGACCCGGGCGCGGAGACTTTTGTAAACCCCGAAGCGGGCGATTTCACGGTCAAGCCCGATGCGCCCGCAGTGAAGGAGGCGGGCTTCGTGCCCATTCCTTTCGACAAGATAGGCCTGCAGAAGTCCCCATTCCGGCCCACACTGCCCGAGGCGGAAATCCAGGCCGCAAGGGCGCAGCAGTAGGACTTGGGAGGTCTGGGAAGAATGGGAAGCATGCGATGTATGGGTTGAGAAACAGGGTGCTCGCAGCGGTGTTGGTTGTGGTGCTTGTTGGTGTCGCGCACGCCGCCGCCGCGCCGCCTGAAGAAATACTCGCTGACTGGCGCGCGCAGGACGGGTTGGAAAAGGGCAGACTCTGCCCTGACATGGCACGGCAACTCATCGATGAATTGGGTGCTGCCGCAGAACCGCTTAAAGCGGCGGTTGACGGACTGTCAAGCGTCGACGATGCACGGTGGAGCGACGTGTACACGCAGGCCTGTGAACTGCGCCGGGCGGCGCGGTTGAAAGAAATGCGCGGCAAGTGTCCAGCAATGGTGCTCACCAAACACTACGACCTGGGCGGGTCCCACTACGCCTACACCGAGGGACAGTCGGACGCGCAGAATGAGCGCCATTTCATCCCGGGGGCAAGCCTGTGCGTGCTGCGCATGGACGGCGCCTATGGCACCGTGGAAACGCTGCTGGACGATCCCACGGGTGTCATTCGTGATCCCGACGTGTCCGCCGACGGACAGCGCATTCTTTTCTCGTGGAAGAAGTCGCTGAACGAGGATGACTACCATCTTTATGAGATGAACGTGTCCGACCGGTCTGTGCGGCAAATCACGTCGGGGCTGGGCTTTGCCGACTACGAGGGTGTCTACCTGCCCAACGGCGACCTGCTGTTCAACTCGACCCGCTGCGTGCAGACGGTGGACTGCTGGTGGACCGAGGTCAGCAACCTGTACACCTGCGCGGCCGACGGGCGTTTCCTGCGGCGCGTCAGCCGCGACCAGGTGCACACCAACTATCCCACCGTGACCCCGGACGGGCGGGTCATTTACACGCGTTGGGACTACAACGACCGGGGCCAGATCTATCCGCAGGGGCTGTTCCAGATGCATCCGGACGGCACCTTCCAGACCGAGTGTTACGGCAACAACTCCTTCTTTCCGACCAGCATCCTGCACGCGCGCGCCATACCGGACACGGGCAAGATCGTCGCCATCTTCTCCGGTCACCACAGTCCCCAGAAAGGGTGGCTGGGCATTCTTGACCCGGGCAAGGGCAGGCAGGAAAACAGCGGCGCCCAGCTCATCGCCCCCGTGCGCGCCACCGAGGCGGGGCGGATAGACGCCTACGGGCAGACGGGCGACCAGTTCCAGTACCCCTACCCGATCAGCGAGACCGAGTTCATCGTCGGGTTCAAGCCCGAAGGCTCCACCGCGCCCTTCCGCATCTATTGGGTGGACCAGGACGGTCGCCGCGAACTGCTGGCCTGGGACCCGGCCATATCCTGCAACCAGCCCGTGCCGCTCACCGCGCGGCCCGAACCCCATGAACGGCCCAGCATGGTCGACTACACGAAGGACGCGGGTGTCTTCTATATCCAGGATGTCTATCAGGGTCCCGGCCTGGCCGGCATTTCGCGGGGAACGGTGAAGAAGGTGCGCGTGGTGGCGCTGGACTACCGTGCCGCGGGCGTGGGCTACAACACCAACAAGGGCCCGGCCGGCGGGGCGCTGATTAGCACGCCCGTGTCCATCGGGGGCACCTGGGACGTCAAGGTCGTGCTCGGTACGGCCGCGGTGTATGAGGACGGTTCGGCCTGTTTCATTGTCCCCGCCAAGACGCCCGTATACTTTCAACTGCTCGACGACAACGGCGATGCCGTGCAGACCATGCGCAGCTGGTCGCAGTTGCAGCCCGGCGAGCATCTTGCCTGTGTGGGGTGCCATGAGAGCAAAAATGCCGCGCCGCCGCCCTACAAGCGCCCTCTGGCCCTGCGGGCTGGACCGCAGGAACTGGACCACGGGCAGGACGCGCCGAGGGGCTTCAGTTTCGAACGCGAAATACAGCCCATTCTCGACAGGCATTGCGTTCAGTGCCACCATGTGGCGGACCCTGAGCGCATGGTCAATGCCGCAGGCCCAATAGTGATTGCGACACCGGGCGCCGCAGCAGCGCCCGAGGCCGGCAAGCGCTCCTTTGCGAAAAAGGAGGCCGAGGGGGGGGGCAAACCCGCCTTCAGCCTGCTGGGAGGTCCGGGCACATGGAGTCCGGCCTACTGCGCGCTGGCCAACCGCTGGGTCAACAACTGGATCAACATTCAGGAATCGCCCGCAATGCTCGCGGCGTACAGTGCGGGCGCGGTGAAGAGCCCGCTGATGGTGATACTTCGGAAGGGCCACAACGAGGTGGAACTGTCCAGGGAGGAATTGGAAAAGCTTTCGTGCTGGATAGACCTGCTGGTGCCGTGCTTCGGCGACTACACCGAGGGGCTGGAGGGCGAGGGGTTGGCTTTTTACAGCAAGTTCCTGGCCAAGCGGAACGCATGGCAGCAGCAGGAAAATGAGAACATCCGGGAGATGGTGGGGGCGAAGTGATGCAGCGGGGGGACTGGCATCCTATTTCCGCCATGTGCCCACATCTGCCAAGACGGACTCGTACCGGAAATGGGTTCCTGTACCCGTGAAACCCACGCCGGCCTCAGCGCACACTCCCAAGTGAGAGACTACTTCTTCCCGATTCCGAGACGCGGGTCCGGGTTAAATGTGACCGCTTCGCCAACGACTATTTTCGAAAAGTGGGGATGCGCGGGATTGAGGAGGTAGTTGACCTCGTCTTCGGTCACGGCACTGGGAACCTCAAGTACTGCGGAAGTCCTGCTGTTAATCCACCGGTCTCCCAGAAGCTGTGTTTCCGCGACGGGTTGCGGCGCATTCCAGAGAGCGGGCAGCGCTTTGCGGTCCATGCGCTGAATCAGGGCGTTGTCGAACTCAACGGGAATCACCACGTAGCGTCCGTAAATGACCGCGATGTTCTCCGTGTGCACCAGCATTTCGAGCGTTGCCAGCGATAGCGAACTGGCCGTGTATATCATGGAAGTGCCGAGCGAGTTCCATCGGCCGCCGTTCAGGCGGGCACCATCACCGTCGAAGGCGGTGGCAGCGTACCGGGCTTGAACGATGCGGAAGGCAGTCCGCTTCATGTGAAGACGCCATGCTCTATCCGGCCAAGCAGATGTTCCACCTCCTGCGCGCCCGGTTCGGTGTCGCAGAACTCCAGCGGTGTCCGGCCGCCAAGGGCGCGCTTCGGCGCGACAAACCACCGCCGGGCCTCATCCACACCGCCGAGCACTTCCAGCGCCTTTTGAAACGCCGACGCCACGCGCAGGATGCGCTCGGACTCTTCCGGCTTGAACTTCGCCCGCCGCGACAGCGTCCGTTGCGGAATACGGACGGTTTTTCCCAACTGGTCGCTGGAGAGGTCCGTGATCTGCTTGAGTCGGTCAAAAGCGGTGCGGCTGAGTCCCCGGCCCAGAATGTCGCGAACGGACTCGATAGTTGCCAACTCAGGCGAGACATAACTGCACGACAAATTTCCCAGCACGGTGTTGTACCACAGTGCCGCACTGCGCGGGGCGTCCACCACCCAGGCGTTCTTGTGCTTGAACGCGGACTGCATTTGGGCCTCTGTGGTGAATTCCGGCCAGTGTTTTAGAACGATGGCATCCATGGTGGAATCCTCTTGTGTCATATGGCCAAGTATACCACGCCATATGGCGGGCGTCAATGCGATGACACATGCAATGACCCAGTGCGGAGGAATGCGGCGCTCTTTGAGTGTGCGCCCGCCGAAGCATGGCTCGGCGAAGAAAAGCGGTGGCATGGCCACCGCACTCAAAAACAAGCGACTACTTCGCGTTTTCCGCCACCTGCCCCGGCCGCTCCAA
>CAIUWO010000342.1 GCA_903902895.1 Candidatus Hydrogenedentota bacterium
GGGACCATCAACGGTTCCGCTGACGGAATCAAATGACAGGAGACAATATGATGAAACGCAAAGGCTTCGGATTCACACTTATTGAACTGCTTGTGGTCATCGCGATCATCGGCATCCTGGCCGCCATTCTCTTGCCGGCCCTGGCCCGCGCCCGCGAGGCCGCGCGCCGCTCCAGCTGCCAGAACAATCTCAAGCAACTGGGCCTCGTTTGCAAGATGTACTCGAACGAGTCCAGGGGCGCGGGATTCCCGACGATCCAGGCGTACAACTGCGCCGGGACGGTGTACAAAAGCTTCTCGTTCAACGCGATAACCACCTATCCCGAATACCTGACCGACCCGGCCATTCTGCTTTGCCCGTCGGCCCCGGGCAACAAGGGCGTGGAGGGTTCCTTCAACAGCGCCGACACCCTGCCGAGCGTTTGGAATGGGCAGTCTTTCGCCTCGACCCTGAGCGTGCCGAACAAGGAGTTCTACCCCTGCGAGGTGGACACGCTCAGCAGCAATTACTTCTACCTCGGCTGGGCACTGCACATTCCCGGCATCACGGACGACCCGCACAAGTTCCTCTCCAGGGATTCGGCGTCTCTTTTCGCCGAGATGCAGTCCTATTTCGGCACCAAACCGGGCCTTGACCCGAACTTGGTGAGCAACCTGCTCACGGTGTTGTTGTATTTGGTGCAGACCATACAGTCGCCCGACCCGATGATGCTCGACCAAGATATCAAGCCCCAGGGCGTCGATATGACCCTCTACCGCCTGCGGGAGGGCATCGAGCGCTTCTTCATCACCGACATCAACAACGCCGGCGCCAGCAACATCGCACAGAGCCAGTTGGCGGTTGCGGCGGACACCATCAGTTCGGACCCGTCCGACGGCCAGGCCTTCAACCATGTGCCGGGCGGCTCGAACGTGCTCTACATGGACGGCCATGTGGAGTTCCTGAAATACCCGTCCGGATTCCCGGTCAGCCCGCTTACCGCGGGCCTGATGTCCTCGTTCTAGTGTGGTGAGTCGCAAATAAGACAACAATCGAAGCCCCATCACTGCGAGTTCCGTAGCGCCATTGGCAGCGATTCGCGGCAGAACGCCACGGGGGGCTGGCACCTGTTTCCAGGGTAATCGCATCAAAAATACCGACCTGAAGAAAACATGGGTAACGGAAGATTCCAGGGTTTGTGCTGCCCAGGAGCCACGAAAGCGCGAAAGGTTTAACACATGGCCATAGAGCGTGCTCTGCCATTAGTCCCCCTTTGAAGGGGGACGGTCCCGCCACAGGCGGGACAGGGGGATGTTTACTCGCCGCCCAAGAATTACATCCCCCTAAATCCCCCTTCAAAGGGGGACTTAAAGCCGCGCCACTCCAAAACTTATGCGTGCTTTCCCCGGGGGGCAGGCGCCAAGAAAATGTGGGACAGGCGCCCTCGCCTGTCGTCCCAGGGTCTTCATCACAAGCCGGCAGCCGGGGGGCCGCCTTCGCCAAGGGCTGCGCCGAGCCAAGCCGGCTGTCCAACCAGCCCGAATCAGCTTTCTGCCGCGAAGCCTTGCCTGACGCGCGAGGCGGGCGCCGATTGAGGAAAAAAGGGCCTATTTTTCCGCCTGAAAAAGGCAAAAAGTCCCTCCAAAAAAAGCCTATTGCAAAATCACAACGTTCGTGCTACTTTTGAACACGAGTGCGGGTTTTGTTCGTCAAGGGCGAAGGTGAGTTCTTGACGTGTCTGACAGAACCCGAAATTGGTCAAGGTGTATTTGTTCATTAATCGACAGGAGGTCTCTTATGAAACACAAACGCTCTGGATGTACGCTCATCGAACTGCTGGTGGTCCTCGCGATCATCGGCATCCTGGCCGCCATCCTCTTGCCGGCGCTCGCCCGCGCCCGCGAGGCCGCGCGCCGCTCCAGTTGCCAGAACAACCTCAAGCAGATGGGGCTGGTCTGCAAGATGTACTCCAACGAGGCGGGCGGCTCCTTCCCCACCATCAAGGCATGGAACTGCTTTCCAAACGGCGGCGGAAACCTTATCACGAAGCACTTCTGCGTCAACTCGATGGCGGTCTATCCGGAATATCTGACTGATCCGGCCATCCTCCTGTGCCCGTCGGCCGCGAACAACAAGGGTGTCATCGGTTCCTTCAACGATGTCACGGCCACGACCACCCAGATTTGGAACGGCAGTTCCTATACGCCGGCCCCGGCGAACGCTGACCAGTTGTTTTTCCCCTGCGAGGTTAACAGCGTGACCACGAATTATTTCTACATGGGCTGGGCACTCTACATTCCCGGCGTCACGGACGATCCGCACAAGTTCACTTCCCAGGACCCCGTTGCCCTTTTCGGCGAGATGCAGAGCTATTTTGCGTCCAAGCCCGGCGTTGACCAGAACCTCGTGACGGACATGATCTCCATACTCACACAGATCGTTGCGAAAATCCAGTCCACAGATCCGAACCAGCTCAAAGGTGATGATGAGGACATAAAGGCCACGACCAGCCTGACCGTGTACCGTATCCGCGAAGGCATCGAGCGCTTCCTGATCACCGACATCAACAACGCGGCGGGCAGCAACATGGCGCAGAGCCAGTTGGCTGTCTGTTCGGACACCATCAATTCTGACCCGTCCGACGGTCAGGGCTTCAACCATGTGCCGGGCGGCTGCAACGTCCTTTACATGGACGGCCACGTTGAATTCCTGAAATACCCGGCCGGCTGGCCGGCGAGCCCCCTCGCCGCGGGCCTGATGGCCGCGTTCTAGTCCCGGCACAGCCCAACGTTCCTCTTCCGGGAGGGTTCCTTGACTGGAACCCTCCCGGTTCTTCTTTTTGCGGGGGGGTGGCACCTCCTGGGCGGTGCTTGGGATACCCTGACAGGGTAAACCGGCTAAACACATTCCATCCCAGGGGCACCCTTGCCCTTCGGGCGACGGGTGGCCCTGGGCTGTCGATGGGTTGTCCCGTTGGGACAAAGACAACTGGCCCCTTCGGGCTGCGGGCGCCCCTGGGCTGTCGATGGGTTGTCCCGTTGGGACAAGGACAACAGGCCGCTTCGGGCTACGGGTGGCCGATGCGAAAGTGATGTCTGCCGGCGATGCCGAAGGCACCACCCACGGCCGATGGACCTATTGCGTTTCCACGCGGGCATCCGCAAATGTCTTCCAGCGCCGCCGAAGGCGTCACCCATTTTAGCCCCGGGCCGCACGCCGCCTGAAAGGCAAGTGCGCCCCGGGGTACACCGTGTCCACCCCGTCCTGCCCTGTAGGGGCATCCCAATGCGGCATGGAACAGCACCAGACCTGCCCATAGCAACCGGCACCTCATGCCGGGGTGCGCCTGGAATGGGGTGATGCTTCGCATACTCCTCCCGGCTTGCGCAAAACCGCCCATTCCCAACAGGAATAATTTGCATTGCAGAATTGTGACGTCTGTGTTAAACTCGGTGGGACGCTCAGGTTTTGTCTGGTCAGAGACGGATGTTCTGTCTCTGGGACCGCCGGACAGCGCCCGAAGGCGTAATGGTCTATATCGCACATGCATAGACAGGAGTATTCTTATGAAACACAAACGCTCTGGATTCACCCTCATCGAACTGCTGGTGGTCATCGCGATCATCGGCATCCTGGCCGCCATCCTCTTGCCGGCGCTCGCCCGCGCCCGGGAGGCCGCGCGCCGCTCGAGCTGCCAGAACAACCTCAAGCAGATGGGCATCGTCATGAAGATGTACAACAACGAGGCCAAGGGCGCCTTCCCGTCGATCCAGATCGGCATTTTCCCCTGGGTCAGCAACATGGCGAACACCACCACCCCGACTTTCGACCTCGGCCCGAGCCTTTTCGCCATGTACCCCGAATATCTCACCGACCCGATGATTCTGCTTTGCCCGTCCAGTTCCAAGCTGGGTGAGACCCTCAAGGGCATGAAGGTCAACGACCAGTGGTGCATGAACGGGGTCGACCCGACCAGCAAGTGCGCCAGCGCCGTGGACAACAGCTACGTGTACCTTGGCTGGACCATGGACAAGTTCGGCTATGCCGGACAGGGCGCCGAACTGAACACCATCTTCGGCCTGCTGAACCAGTTTGCCTCGGGCTCCACGCCCCCGACCATGCCGACCGACATGGCCACCGGCGGCCTGCCCCAGCTGGTCGGAACGATTGACGGCCTGCTGATGGGCGGCCTTGTGACCGCGCTCGGGCAGGGTCCCGCCGCGGTGGCGAAGATCGTTGAAGGCGATGTCAAGATGACGGCCCTCTATGAAGGCCAGGGCAACGGCGGCGGCAACACCGTTTACCACCTTCGTGAAGGCATTGAGCGCTTCCTCATCACCGACATCAACAATGCCGGCAGCGCCAACGTGGCCCAGAGCGCCATTCCCATCATGTTCGACCTGGTGGCCATCGACCAGGCCTCGTTCAACCACATTCCCGGCGGCTCCAACGTCCTGTTCATGGACGGCCATGTGGAGTTCTCCAAGTACGACAAGCAGGGCAGCGGCGTGTGCAACTCGCGTGTTGCCAATACCATCGGCGTGATCTCCGTGATCCTCTAATCCCGCAAGACCCAACGTTTCCTCTTCCGGGAGGGTTCCTTGACTGGAACCCTCCCGGTTCTTCTTTTTGCGCGGGGGGTGGCGAGGGTTCCGGGAGGCGGGAAGTGTTCAATCCGGTCGCATTTCTGGAATACCGGGCCTGCGCAAGTGCAATTGCGCTTGGCGTCAGGTCCCCCATAGAAGACGCGAGGGAGAGAAGTCGCCGGGGGAAAGTTCATCTCGCCACAACCGGTCCACGCGCCCGCCCCAGTCCACCTTCGAAGTCCCGCCCAGGCGCGAGAGGGGCCGTCAGTTCCCGTAGCGCCCGCCCTTGTGGCGGGCGTTCGGCGGGCGGATGCGCGCCGCTTCCGTCATGCCCGCGCAGGCGGGCTTGTCCGCCTCTGGCGGGCTTGTCCGCCTCTGGCGGGCTTGTCCGCCTCTGGCGGGCACCCACGCCCGGCACAAGGCCGGGCGCTACTTTCTTAGCGGCCCCGGACCGCCTACGGCGGCGATTCGCGGCAGAAAGATCGACACGAATTGGAGCGTGACGGGCGCCTCTTTTTGAGTGCGGAGGCCATGCCACCGCTTTTCTTCGCCGGGGCCATGCCCCGGCGCGCGAAGTGCAACTTCGCGAACAAGTGCATTCCCAAATACAATTTGGGAA
>CAIUWO010000343.1 GCA_903902895.1 Candidatus Hydrogenedentota bacterium
GTTCCAAGCGGAGAAGACGCGCGTCGGTGAAGAGGGAGAGGTCCACGGCGAGTTTGACGGCGACCGCAATTCGCCCACGTATGGCACGACATTTTTGCACCGGCCCGACATCATCCGCCGCGCCAAGCGCGAGGGCATCAGCGTAGAGTACGCCACGGAGCGGACCATTCTGCACGAGACCGGGACGCACTACGGGTCCGACGTGCTGTTCGGCGGCGCGGACATGCGGGTTGCGCACCTGAACCGGGTCTACACCGCCCGCGCCGCAGAGGTGGACCCCTACAATGAGGCGGGAACCAGTCGCACAGCGCGGGCCAAGCTGGTCGAGGAATGGCTTACGCCGCGCATTGAGGCGGCGACCACACCGGAAGGCTGGGCGAGGCTCACGAACGCGGACAAGGGGCTGTTGCGGCCCGTCTGGCAGGGTGTGCGCCGGGTGCTGCGCAAGGCGGGGCTGCTCCGGTCGTACAACGACTTTGAAATCAACGCGCTGGCCCATGCCATGTACACGGGCGTAGCGAAGGGCCGGGCCGAGGCGGTGGCCGGGTACGAGGACACGTTTGGACGGATGGATGCACCAGGGGCCACAGAGACGGCGGGGGATGCAGGCGGCGCGCGCTACTCCCATGCCAGCGCCTACGATGAACGTCCGGAAGGCAGTGCCGTCAGGGGCTTGAATTTCAAGCAGGGCAAACCGGACGCGGCCATGCGGCGACAGATGGCACGCGACCGCAAAATCTCCGAGACGGCTGAATTGCCGCAAGGCACGGAGAACCGTCCATCGCAGGACTGGTACAACGGAATGGCGCCGCATCAATACCCGCTTCCGAACCGCGACCAGGTTCGCGCGCACGAGGCGCAGTTGGCGCGGGACAGGGAGTTGAGCGGGGCGCGGTTCAGTTCCACGCGGCGGGACGGCGACCGCCCGCTTGCGCCGAACGGCAAGCCGAGCAACCTGTCGCGGGGCCAGCATGAGCAGGTCCGCACCGAGGCGTTCAAGCGGTGGGGCGGCGACTGGGAGGCTTGGGCAAAGCGGCTGCACTTGGAAACAATGCCCCCGATAGCTGTTGACCCTGAAACATTGGGGAACACGACCGATGCGGGCGCGCTCAGGGATGCGGCCACCAAGCATTACATGGACATTCTTCGGGGAAAGAAACCCGCAACAAACAAGTTCGACCAAAAAGAGATCAGCTTTTCCAGAGCGGGAATTCGTGAAACCCGCCAACATAGCGCAGATGCACGGGTAATGCAGATAGTTCCATATTTGCGCGAGCTGCTTACGGAAGCCGTGCCGTTGTATTCAGAAAATCACAAGCCTGAAAGCAAAACCGATAACGTCAAGGCTTGGCATTACTACGCGACACCTGTTGAAATAGGTTCGGATGGTGAACGGCAATACGTTCGTCTGGTTGTCAAAGAAGATGCGAATGGAAACCGCTATTTTGACAACGATGTAACATCTGTCGATATGCTTACAAAGCAGGAAAGCCGTTCTGGGCAGGCGGTCCGAATCCCAAATCCGGGGCCTGCTCAAAACGACTTTCCTATACATAGTCTACCTGAATGGTGGCATTCTGTCAACCGCCCATCTGTGCTGCTGGACGAGAACGGCGAGCCGCAGGTGGTCTATCACGGGACGGATCAAGCCTTTACCGTGTTCGACGGCAAGCGGTGGAGATTCTCGCCCACAGACGGTATCGGCTCGTTTTTCTCCGATGATCCGGCGGTTGCCAGTTCCCATGCCGTCTTTGGCAAGGATGCCACTGGCGCGAATGTGAAGCCCGTCTACCTGTCCATGCGCGACCCGTTCCTTGTCAACGGGACGCAAGGCGTGCCGCCCATCGTCATCTGGGAGAGCGGCAAGGCCAAGAACATCATGGAGGCCAGAAAGGGCGGTCACGACGGAATCATTGTGGACAACGGCCAAGAGAGCATGTATGTCCCCTTTGCCCCCGAGCAAATCAAGTCCGCCATCGGCAACCGGGGCACGTTCGACCCGAAGAACCCCGACATCCGCCACTCCAGCTACAGCCCGAATCGCGGGCTGCGCGTTCAGGACATCCCCCAGCCCGTGGCCCTGCCGGAACTGACCAACCTGACCCGCGACCTGCTGGGAAGCGCGCCGGGCATACTGGAACGGCTGCGCATCCGTGGCGGCCGCGCCCTGGGCGTGTTCCACGGGACCGA
>CAIUWO010000344.1 GCA_903902895.1 Candidatus Hydrogenedentota bacterium
CCAGTTTCTGTTTGAAGACAGGCAATTGAAGGAGGAACCCACCAACGACCTCTTTTCCAGCCTGGACCCGGAAACGGCAAAGCAGAAGAAGTCCATGGTGGGCGGGCTGGCAACAATGCTTGCCTATCTGGCGTTTGATCTGATTTGGGGCTCATGGGAGGGGACTCCGGGCGCCAAGAATTTCGGCTCCTCACTGGACGGCTATATTCCCCGCGTGCCCGTCTATGTGCCCATTGCCTTTCTGGCAGCTGTTATCGCGCTGCTTGTCCTGTTGAAGCGCCGCACACGCGGCATGCCGCTGGCCAGCCTGTGGGTTCACGGCCGCACCTTTATGCTGGTGCCGTCGAACAAGAAGAAGCTTTCCTTCGACCTGGACGCAGCGCGCATCGGCACGGTCACGGTGCGGGAAAAGGCCTTCAACTCCGGAAAACTGGAGATGCTGGTGGAGGACGCGGCAGGGAAGCGGCACACCATAAGCCAGTTGTCGGACACCTCGGACATCATCCCCTTTTCCGAATACTGCCGCCGGGTCGGCGTCCGTTTTGCGCGCGAGCGGGAGTCCCGCGCGGGACAAATCGCGATTGCCGTCCTCATGGTCGTGCCGGCCCTGATGCTCGTCTGCGCCCTTGACCATGAGCACCCCGTCCAGGGCGTTGTCAAGATAATCGGCGCGGCGCTCATCGGGTTGTGGGTGCCGTGGGTCTTGGGCGAAAAAAAGGAATAGGCAGGCGGTCTCGCGGGACTTACCCCCGTTCCGGCCTGGCCTCGCGGAGCATGAGTCCGGTGAGCGCTTCGCGGGCGGAGGCACCCTCGAAAAGGACCGCATGCACGGCGTTGCTTAAGGGCATGTCCACGCCCATCTTCTCCGCGAGGGCCTTGGCCGATTTGGTGGTGCGCACGCCCTCGGCCACCATGGGCGAGCCGCCCAGGATCTCGTCGAGCGTCTGCCCCTTGGCGAGCAGTTCGCCGACGCGGCGGTTGCGCGAGTGGTGGCTGGCGCAGGTGACGATGAGGTCGCCCATGCCGCTGAGTCCGGAAAAGGTCAGGGGGTCCGCGCCGCAGGTGATGCCGAGCCGCGCGATTTCAGCCAGACCGCGCGTCATCATGGCGGCCTTGGCGTTGTCGCCCAGCGCAAACCCGTCGCAGGCGCCCGCGGCGATGGCGATGACATTCTTCAAGGAGCCGCCCAACTCCACGCCGATGATGTCGGGGCTGGTGTAGACGCGGAAATTGGGCGCAAAGAAGGCGTTCTGCACCAGGTCGCAGGCGTCGGGGTCCGTGCCGGCGGCCACGATGGACGCGGGCAGATCGCGGCCCACCTCCTCGGCGTGGGTCGGGCCGCTGAGCGCGACGACGGGGCCGCCGTCGGGCGCAACCTGCGCGATGACCTCGCTCATGCGCAGCAGCGTGTCGTTTTCTATGCCCTTGGCCACGCTGACACGCACGGTGCGGGGCGAAAAGCGGAATGCCCCCGAGGCGTGACGCATGATATGCGACGGCACGGCGTACACCGCAAGGTCCACGTCGGGCGTGATGTCGCGGACAACGTCCACGGAATCGGGCAGGCGCACGCCCGGCAGCAGCGCCGGGCTTTCGCGCGTGTCGCGGAGCGCGTCGGGGTTGTCCTCCTCGCGGCACCAGAGCCGCACCGCATGGCCGTTGAGCGCGAGCCTGCGCGTCAGGGCCAGTCCCCAGCCTCCCGCGCCAACCACCTGTATGTTCATGGGCATGATGTGTGTGTCCTCTTGCTGTTACGCGCGCCCTGCGCACCGTCGTCGGTTGGTGCGCTCCGCATCGGGATGATGCCGGTTTGAAGCGTTGTCTGGGGATGCGGCCGTTCTGAATCCCCCTTTGAAGGGGGCAGGCCCGAAGGGCCGGGGGATGTTATTCCCCGGGTCGTACCGCTGGTTCCACATCCCCCGCCGCTTCGCGGCACCCCCTTCGAAGGGGGATCTAAAACAACATCCCCCCTCAAAAGGGATTCACCTCCACCTGCGTCATCTCCGCTTTCCATCTATTTCTTCTCCAGCGACTGCCGGTACAGGTCGAAGAACGTGTAGGGATCGCAGAACTCCCAGTTCTCTTTTGCGTAGTCTTTCTGCAGCAGCTCGTACACGCCCTTCATCGTGGTCGGGGCCTGCAGGATCCAGCGGAAGATGAGGAACTGCGGCTTGGTCGGCCTGGCGAAATGGGCCATCTCGGCGGCCGCCTTGCCCAGGTTGTTCCCGTCGGGATAGATGTCCGACACGTGGCGCAGGAACGGCGTGCGGCCGACCAGCCGTTCCTTGAAGCCGAGCTGCATGCCCACACCGTCGGGGGAGAACTCCGTGTAGGCTTCCTGCAGTTTCAACGGCATGCTGCCGTGGAAGCCATTGATGACGAAGCCCGTGATCGTGTAGTCGAACTTTCCGTACCAGCGTTTGTTGTGCTCCACCCACAGCGGCAGCGCGTCGGGCAGGCCGCTGCCGAGCCGTTCGCCCGTGAGCAGGTTGGGGTTGATGTAGCCCGCGCCGCTGTCGCCGCCGATGAACCAGTCATTGGGCGACTTGGTCTCGTAAACGTGGTCAAACACGTAGGGCGCACGCTCGGCAAGATTGGGATTGAACGCCCATGCAATGGGCAGCGTGCCGCGCGCGGGGTCGTCCCAGATGCGGGGAATGCTGCGCGACAGCCACGACGCCGCATCGTAGTCACCCATGTAGATGAGCACGTAGGTCTTTGGCTCAAGGCTGCGCGCGGCGGGCCGGGGGTTCTGCGTGTAGTGCTCCTTCAACGGACAGTGCATATAGGCCGAGGCGTTGACCATGCAGCCGAGCCCCAGCGCGTCGGCGTCCATGAGCGCGTTGTGCGCCGAGAGGATGGCGGCGTACTCCCACTCGGTGGGCACGGGTTCGTGCTTGCTGCCGGCCGGTCCGTGGTTCGTGTATTTCAGGTTCCACGGGGTGAACCCGCCGACAGACGTGAACGCCCTGCCGCCGTTGCACCCATACTGCGACTTGAGCAGCGCGATGAGCGTGTTCTTGTCCGTCCCCAGCGGCTGGCCGGGATCATCCACGGGCGCCTCGTCACCCCAGGGGCTCAGGTCAAAGAAGAACGCCCTATGCGCGATGTAAAAATCGTGGTTCGTAAGCGTGGCGTTGCTGAGGTCGGGATAGGAAAAACCGGGCTTGCCCGGCGCCTGCGAATAGCCGTCAATATAATTGGCCATGAGCGTGGGGCTGCATTTCCCCTTCGCGGGAATGGCGCAGGTGCTCAGAAGCTGCGCGCAGCACTTGCCGGTGTCCAGGTATTCGCGTTTGGCCCAGAGGTAGGCGTCGCACTTGGCGCTGCCCGTTTCCTTGCCGGTGAACTTGCCGGTCAGGTCCATCTTGACCGGCGGCAGCACGCCCGCCATGCCGGGCAGCGCGATCAGCGGACTGCCCGCGCGCAGCGGCAGCAGCCCGTCCACGCCGCAGATGGTGGCGGCCACATTCGCCGTGGCGGCCACGTTCTGGTCCCAAAGCACCAGCCCGGTCACCTGTTCCGGAAAACGGCGCAGCAGCGCCACCAAGTCGCTCTCCTGCTCAACGGGCGTGTCCTTGAGCCACCCTTTGCGCTGCACCTCAAGCCAGTAGTCGTCCACGTTGCGGCCGTCGCTCTCCAGAAAGCGCAGCGCCAGCCGGGGTTTGTCCCGGTTCACCAGCCCCTGCAGTGACGCCACCAGCTTGAGCGCGTCATAGCGCAGCACCGTGTCTTGCGGCAGCGCCTGCAGACAAGCCTGCATGTCGAAATAGACCAGCGGCGCCGGTGCGGCCGCCGTGGCCGCGGCCTCAGGCGCGGCGAAAAGTACCGAAAGGGCAATCATGAGCGACATGGAACGGTTCTCCTGGGAATGCTGTTGATCTCAGTGTACCCGCTGAAGGGCACCAAGGCAATTTCGGAAAGGGGATTCACGCAAAGCCGCAAAGCCGTGAAGAAGACCATCGGAAAACCCGGTTGGCCGTTATCTGCCCTTTGGCGGGGCCTTGCCTTCGTTCCCTTTCCGACTTTGCACCTTTGCGTGAACCTTCCCTATTTCGGCATCTCCATCACGGCCCTGAACCCATAGCCGACATAGGGCGTGTAGCCGTAGCGGAAGGCGGATCGCAGGAAGAAGGCCTTGCTCGTGGACTTGCCGCCGCGCAGGACGCGGGCATTGCCCTCGTCAGGGCCGACAGGGTCGGTCACCTCTTCGGTGGTGTACTTGCGGAAGCAGCGGTCCTGGCAGTATTCAGCCTCGTTGCCGTGCATGTCATAGAGGCCCCAGGCATTGGGCGGAAAACTGCGCACGGGCGTGAACGTGCCCCTGAACACGCCCACGGGATTGAACGGGGTTGCCTCCAGCCCGTTGAAGTTGGCCTGATCGGTGGTGATGGTGGCACCGGTGTTGAACGGCGTGGTCGTGCCCGCGCGGCAGGCGTATTCCCATTCGGCCTCGGTGGGCAGGCGGAACGTGCGGCTCGTGGCGCCGGACAGGATCCCGCAGCAATCCACGGCCTCGTGCCACGTGATCTCCTTCGCGGGCAGGTCTTTGTTCTCTTCCGTCATGGGGCGAGCGTCGGGGCCGTACACGGCGCACAACTGCGCGGTGGTGGTGAGCGTGGCGGCCATGTAGAAGGGTTGGGAGATGTTTACCCTGTGCTGCGGCCGCTCGCGGTCCAGGCCGCCCTCGCTCTCGGGCGAGCCCATGAGGAAACGGCCCGCGGGGATGAGCACCATCTCCATCAACGGCTTGCCGTCGAGAAGCACGGTCAACTTCTTCACGTCAGGACCGGGCTGCGGCTCAAAGCTGATCTTGAGTGACTTCTTCAACTCCTCTGCGCGCATTTTGCGCGCGGCCAGTGCACCGGCGGAGCGCTGTTCAAATTCCTCTTTCCCCTTGGCGACGGTCGCCATCGCCTGTTCCTGCACCGCGTGCATTGCGGCCGCGTCGACGC
>CAIUWO010000345.1 GCA_903902895.1 Candidatus Hydrogenedentota bacterium
CCAAGGAGGCCCGGACGCATGGCGCGTTCGCCTCCACGGTAGATTATGCATGACCGCGCGGCGTGCTGACAAATGGAACTGTTCGACCGGCGCGAATATTTGTCTCCATCCGAACGTTCCGGTAAAACAGTACGGCAGTCGCCGAGGGCGTCAGGGCGCGCCAGACTTGGAGCATGGCGGACATGAACAGAAGAAGGTTTTGGCTGACGGGGGGGCTTGCCGTCCTCCTGTGCGTTCTTGGCTTGGGAGTCGGAGTCCACTCGCAGCAGCGTGAGACACCCAAACAGCTGGTCGTGCTGAACGTTCCGGCGCCGCAAATCATCAGTTCAGCCGCAGACTGGCTGAATACCGGCGGAAAACCCGTTCCTTTTGCCAGGGGCCAGGTGTATGTGGTGCATTTTTGGACCTTCGGCTGCGGAAACTGCAAGCGAAATTTGCCCGCCTACGCGCAGTGGCAGAAGGACTATGCGAACAGCCCCCTGACGATTATCGGCATACACTCTCCGGAAACCGCCGCCGAACGGGACCCCGCAAAGGTCGCCTCCGAAACCAACCGCCTTGGAATCACCTATCCCGTGGCAATTGACGGCGGCAGCGCCAACTGGAAGCGCTGGCAGCAGCAGTGGTGGCCCACGGTCTATCTCGTCGACAAATGGGGAAACGTGCGCTTCTACTGGATGTGTGAACTGGAGTGGAACGGGGCCGGCGGCACAAAGATCATGCAGGGTCTCATTGACACCCTGCTGCGCGAACCCGGTCCCGCCGCCTGAACATCCCGCGGTGGCGCTCCAGACCGCCAACCTTTCGTGGAAGGGACTGCTTACGCCTGCAGGACCGTTTCGTTGTCCCGATAGGCCGACACGGAAAGGTCCACCGCCCGCTGCGCGGCGAGGCCCAGGGACAGCGGGCACAGCGGCGCGTGTTCGCCGCGCACCGCCTCAATCCAGTCTTTCAGCAGCAACTGTTCGGCGGTGAAGCGCCCCGCCGGCGCCGCAATCCACTGTTCCGCGCCCTGCTCGGGCGTAAGCATGACGCCGTTGGCGCACACTTCGATGCTGCCCAGTTCGCCGCGCAACATGGGGCGCTGGCCGGTGGTGTTCATGTTGGACGACACAAGGTTGACCGAAAGCCCGTCGCCGAACCGGACCGTGCTGATCAGGCTGTCGGGGGTGTTGCCAAAGCTGTCCCAGCGCCCGCCGGCGGTGGCCGCCGAGGTCGCCGCGCCCGGATTGAGGGCCTGGATAATGGGCATGATCTGGTCGTAGTGGAGTTGCGCGGCCAGGCCCTGCGACCGGTCGTGCTGTCCTCGCCAGTCCGCCGCGCCGCCGCGGGTGCCGCATGCCGCCACGGAATGGCACCAGTGCACGCGCCCGATGCGTCCCGCGCGCACCATGTCCGCCGCAAGACGCCACGCGGGCGACGCGCATTCGGCCGCGCCCACCTGGACCACGGCCCCGGAAAGCGCCACCGCTTCTGCCAGCGATTGCGCCTCACCGCGCGAGCGCGCCACGGGTGTTTCCAGGTAAACGTGCTTGCCCTGCCGCACAGCGGCCAATGCGGCGGGCGCATGCAGGTCGTCGGGCAGCGCCACGACCAGCGCATCCACATCGCCGCGTCCGGCAAAGTCCCGCCAATCGGCGACGGCCGGCGCGCCTGAGATTGTGACGGCGGCCTGCCGCCGTGCGGCATCTTCATCGGCCACGACCGTCACCTGTACGGGAACTCCGTCCGCCGCCAGGGCGCGCAGTCCTTCCAGCAGCAGCATGCCCCGCGCGCCGCAGCCAACCATGGCCACCCGCAGCGGCGCGCTGTTGCGCGCAAAGCGCGGCGTCTCCGCCCCGGCGTTGAGCGTTGCCGCCCCGGCCAGGGCCGCGGCACTGGCCGAGAGAAACGTGCGCCGTGTCATGTCTTGCATGGTTTTGTTCATCTGTTAATCCAACAACCCTGTTTCATGTTGCGGTTTTCTTGATTCAACCCGTCAGGCCCGTTCATGCCCCATCTTCACGCCGGCCTCCTCGCCGGACTCGAAATAGTTCTCCTTGGGCAGATGGCGGAACCACAGGAAGTACATACCGGTCAGCCCGGTGAGGAACAGCGGCAGCGTCCAAAAGAAGCTGGACCACGCCCCTATCACGGCCTGCATGGGCAGCATGAACATGGCCACCTGCCATACCAGCGCAAAGGGCACGCAAAGGATGTCGCGCCGGTGCTCCAGTTCCATCGCGACGCGCTCGGCCGTGGGCAGCGCCCTGCGGAAGGGACCCCAGAAACCGAAGGGGCGCGTGATGCGGTAGAAGCGGCCGACCACCTCCGGGTCCTCCGGCTTGCCCAGATAGGTGCCGATGATTGAGGCCGCCAGGCCGATGAAACCGAGAAAGAAAAATTGCAGCCGCGAGTCGAGTTCGGGATAGAGCAGGCGCTGCAGGATGGCGGCGGTCAGGCCCACAAAGGTTCCCGTCGCAAATCCGCTGCCGTTGAAGCGCCACCACAACAGCCGCAGCAGGCCGGGAATCATCAGCCCGCCGCCGAGACCCATGATGATCCAGTCCCAGATGTCGTTGATGCTCCTGACCGAATAGGCGAATAGAAACGAGACGGCGGTGAGTGAAAGCACAGTCACCCAGCTCACGGAAATCAACTCGCGGGTGGACGCGCGCCGGTGGATGTATTTCTGGTAAATGTCGCGGGTGACGAAACCGGTGGTCCCGTTCACCGTCGCGTTGAACGTGGACATGGCCGCGGCCAGCAGCACCACCAGCAGCAGTCCGCGCAGGCCGGGCGGGATGTTGAACAGCAGCACGGCGGGCAGGATCCGCTCCGGATCGACGTTGCCCTCAAAGCCGACGAGCATGAGCTTGCGGTTCCAGTCCTCGGCACCCAACACCTGCTTGAGCCCCTCGACCACCTGCGGTGCGCACCGGTCGGGATGGTTGGCGATGACGGAAAGCGTGTCGGCCCACTGCTCCTTGACCAGCGCTGGATTGTCCTTTTTGATGATGTCCGCCGCCTGCGCCATGACGGCCCGGTCCGGGAACAGTTCGTGGACGAGGAAGATGCCCATCGCGGCAAAGCCGATCATCATGGGCCAGCGCAGCGTCATCAGAATGGTCCAGAACCCAGTCAGCAGACCGCATTCACGGTCGCTCTTCGCGCCGAAATAGCGCGGGTCCGCGCCGGAGGGAATGCCGCCAAAAATGTTCCGCAGCAGGTAGAAGAAGGCAAACATCACCAGCGCGTGGTACTGCTCGTAGCCCAGCGGCATGGGCGTGTCCCACTGGGGCACGCTGCTCATCCAGTCCGGATTGCCGGTGACCTGCGCGGCCAGCG
Organism: Candidatus Hydrogenedentota bacterium; assembly: GCA_903902895.1. GTDB lineage: Bacteria > Hydrogenedentota > Hydrogenedentia > Hydrogenedentales > CAITNO01 > CAITNO01. The sequence goes on from CAIUWO010000345.1 coordinate 3,328, forward strand.
CGCCAAAGTCGGGCACCGTGCCGATTTTCGCCACGGCCATCAGCGAGATGATGACCACGCCCACCGCAATGATGGCGGACTGGAACAGGTCGGTGAACACCACGCCGTAGAAGCCGGAGATCATGGTGTAAACCGCCGTGATGCCGATCATGACCAGCGTGCAGGTCAGCGGCGAGTAGGGGAAGAACATCGTCAGGAACAGGCCGGCACCCTTGATGAGGTAGGCCAGCATGCCGATGGAGGAGATCACGCCCGCAAGCGCGGACACGAACTGCGCAAAACGGCCGCCCCAACCGTCGCCAAAACGGAACACCATCCACTCCGCGCCGGTCAGGCATTTGGAGCGGCGGTGCCACTTGCCGCCCCAGAGCATCATGAAGGCCAAGCCCAGCACGGCGCCGCCGCGAAATTCGATGAACAGCCCGCGCGGGCCGAGCATAAACAGGAACGAGGTGATGATCATCGTCCCTGTCATGTCGAGGAAGAATGCCATGCCCGAAACGCCCAGCGCCCACCATGGGAGGCGGCGCCCGCCGACGAAGTAGTCATCAAGGCTTTTCGAGGCCATGCGCTCCAGCGCAATGCCCAGCACGACAAGCGCGCCGAGATAGGCAAAGATGACCGTGTAATCAACCGTGTTCAATGTCCACATGGCGGGGCACTCCGTAGAAGTGCGCCATTGTAGCATGTCATTCCCCGCCAGTCATCCCACGGCAACAGCCCAAAGCGAGAACCCCCGCCCCGCCCCTTTTCGGGGTGCGGGACGGGGGCAATCTGGCCCTCACGTCTTCGCGGGATGGGACTCCCTCGAACTAGATGGCTTCAACGCGGATGTAGTCATTGAAGACCGCGGAGTAGTTGCCCGCCGCGTCGTGGTACTGCACCCGCACGGTATTGTAGGACCCGACCGGACCGGGCAGCGTGAATGCCTTGGTCGCCGCGACCGGCTCCCAGAGCGTCCAGGTGGCGCCGTCGTCACTGAAGCGCATCTGCGCGACCCCGGAGCCGCCCGTTCCGTCCGACCAGGTCAGGGAAAGGGTGACATTCGTGCCCGCAGTGGCCGATGCGCCGTTGTTGATGGTGACCGAACCCGTGGGCGGTGCCGTGTCCAGCAAAATGTAGTCGCTGTAACGGTCGGACTCGTTGTTGGCGATGTCGATGAACTGGACCCGGACCGTCTTGTACCCGTCCCCGGCGGGGAGTATGAAGGACCGGGTGGCCCTCAAAGACTCCCAGGGCGTCCAGGTGGCGCCGTTGTCGCTGAAACGCATCCGCACGGCATTGGACGACCAGGTCAGGTTAAGGCTGACGCTGGTGCTGGACGTGGACCGGGCCCCCCTGTTGATAATGACCGAGCCGGTGATCACGGGCTGCACACCCTTGGAGACGGACAGCAGCACCGCTGTGCCGGGGGCAACGGAGCTGCCCGCAGACGGGGTCTGGCTGATGACGGTGCCGGCGAGAACGGTTGCGTTGTACTCCTGGGTGACTGTTCCGACCACCAGTGTTGCGCCAACAATCTGCGTCGAGGCCGCCGCCTGCGTCTGGCCGACCACGTTCGGCACCGTCACGGGCTGCACGCCCTTGGAAACGGTCAGCGCAACCGCCGTGCCGGGAGCCACCGAGCCGCCCGCCGTCGGGGTCTGCGAGATAACGGTTCCCGAGGGAACGGTCGCACTAAAGGCCTGGGTAATCGTGCCCACGGTCAGGCTCGCGCCGGTGATGGCCGTCGAGGCCGCCGCCTGCGTCTGGCCGACCACGTTCGGCACCGTCACAGGCTGCACGCCCTTGGAAACGGTCAGGGCCACCGCCGTGCCGGGGGCCACCGAGCCGCCCGCCGCCGGGGTCTGGGAGATGACCGTGCCGGAGGGAACGGTCGCACTAAACGCCTGGGTGATCGCGCCCACGGTCAGGCTCGCGCCGGTGATGGTTGTCGAAGCGGCCGCCTGCGTCTGGCCGACCACGTTCGGCACCGTCACAGGCTGCACGCCCTTGGAGACGGTCAGGGCCACCGCCGTGCCGGGGGCAACCGAACCGCCCGCCGCAGGAGTCTGGGAGATAACCGTGCCGGAAGCAACCGTTGGGTCAAAGACTTGGGTGATGGTGCCGACCG
>CAIUWO010000346.1 GCA_903902895.1 Candidatus Hydrogenedentota bacterium
GTGTAAACGCCGGTCGAGAAGTGAAGCACCCTTTGTGGCGGTCGGGAGCGCGCACCCTTGGTAATCTCTGTCTGTTTCGTGGCATTGGGCCGCGAATGGACACGGGAGCAAACAAGGAGTGTATCGGGACATGGAACAATGGAACAGGATTCGGCAACGGGTGCTTCGGGACGGGGTGAGCATCCGTCAGATTCAGCGGGAAACGGGGTTTCACCACACGACGATCAGGAAGGTCCTGGCGTGTTCCTCGCCTCCGCCGTTTGTGTGCGGGGCGCGGGAAAAGCCGAAGTTGGGGGCGTATGTGGACCGGATCGCCGCCATTCTTCAGGCCGAGAAGGACGAGCACATCCCCCAGAAGCAGCGGCATACGGCCAAACGGATCTTTGAGCGTCTCTTGGAGGAGGGGTACACCGGGGGCTACACGCAGGTGAAGGAGGCTGTTCGGGAACTGCAGCGCACATCCCAGGAGGTGTTCATGCCGTTGCGGCATGACCCTGGCGAGGCGCAGGTGGATTATGGCCACGCGCTGGTCAAGTTCCAGGGGAAACTGACCAAGGCTGCGCTTTTTGTGATGGCGCTGCCATATTCGGACGCGTTGTTTGTGAGGGCCTACCCGCGGGAATGCACAGAGACATTTCAGGACGGGCACGCACAGGCGTTCGCATTCTTTGGGGGGGTTGCACGGCGCATCAGCTACGACAACGCCAAGACCAGCGTTTCGCAGATCCTTGGCCCGCATGCCCGCAAACTCACGGACGGCTTCCTGCAATTGCAGAGCCACTACCTGTTTGCCGAACACTTCTGCCGTATCTACCGGCCCAACGAGAAGGGCGTCGTGGAAAGCATGGTGAAGTTCGCCCGGCTCAATTTCTTCGTGCCCGTGCCGCAAGTGGACAGTTGGCAGGAATTGAACCGGGTGCTGGAGCGTCAATGCCTGGAAGGCCTTGAGCGCCGTGTGCGCGGCAAGAGCGGGACCAAAAAGGAAATGCTGCGGGAGGACCAGGCGGCCTTTCTGCCGCTGCCGGCAGTCCCCTTCGACGCCTGCCGCAAAGCGGCCACCAGGGCCGACCGGCTCTCGCTGGTGCGGTTCGACACCAACGATTATTCCGTGCCCGTGCGCTTCGCCCACCACGCGGTGCTCGTCAAGGGCTATTCGGACAGGGTCCTCATCTGCCGGAACGACGCAGTGATTGCCGAACATGCGCGGTTGTGGGGCAAAGAAGAGGTCGCCTATGACCCTTCCCATTACCTGGAACTGCTGGAGCGCAAGCCGGGCGCGCTCGATTACGCCGAGCCTCTGGCGCAATGGAAACTTCCCGCATGCTTCCATCTGCTGCGCGGACGCCTGGAAGAACCGGACCGTGTGCAGGGGGTCAAAGAATACATCCGTGTCCTGCGGCTTCTGGAAAAGCATCCGCTTCAGCGTGTCACCCGCGCCATTGAGAAGGCCCTGAAGCTGCGCCATTGCAGCCGTGACATCGTTGCGCAGTACCTCTATCCGGATGAATTGCCCGTGGTCCCCACGTTCATTCTCGACGGCCGCGAACATCTTCAGGGTATCCGCGTGGACGGGCCCGATCTGTGCGCCTACGCCGCCCTGCTCGGAGGGTCGAACTGATGGACCCCGAACGCCCCACCGTCCTGCTCGACCATTACCTCAAGCTTCTGAAGCTGCCCACCATCAAGCGCGAGTACAGGATCGTCGCCGCCGCCTGCGCCAAAGAGGGCCATGACGCCATCGAATTCCTGGCCCGCCTGTGCGAACGCGAGTGCCTTGAGCGCGAACAGCGCGCCGCGGAACGCCGCATTCGCGCCGCCGGGTTTCCCATCATCAAAACCCTCGACACCTTCGACTTCGCAGCCCAGCCCTCCATCAACCGGCCGCTGGTCACCCAGCTGATGCGCGGCGAATACCTTGGCCAGCACGAGAACATCCTGCTCATGGGCAACCCCGGAACCGGCAAGACCCACATCGCCACCGCGCTCGGACACGCCGCCTGCGCCCAGGGAAAACACGTGAGGTTCCATACCGTCACCGCGCTCGTCACCCAATTGCTCGAAGCCCGCGACAACCGCCAGCTCGAACGGTTTCTCAAACGGCTGGCCAGGCACCACCTGCTCATCCTCGACGAGTTCGGCTACGTCCCCTTCTCCAAGACCGGGGCCGAACTCCTCTTCGAAGTCCTCAGCCGCGCCTACGAGCGGATGAGCATTATCCTCACCACGAACCTGCCCTTCGAGAACTGGACTGAGATACTCGGCAACGAACGCCTCACCGGCGCACTGCTTGACCGGCTCACCCACCGCGTCCACATCATTGAGGCCAACGGGGAGAGTTACAGGCTCAAGAACGCAAAGAAACGCCACAGAAGAGAATAGGGGTAAATACCAGAAAAGCCCGCCTCCCCCTAGGGGGAGGGAACAGAGGGAAGACGGAACCTCAACAGCACCTTGACAACCCATCGCAACAACTACATAATCAACAGCATGGGTGCTTCACTTCTGGACCGCCACCCGCGCACTTCTCGACCGGCGCAGACA
>CAIUWO010000347.1 GCA_903902895.1 Candidatus Hydrogenedentota bacterium
CGGCATTGTAAAGTTCATCCTCGCCGATGATCTCGTAGCGGTAGCCCTGCTCGGTGAGGAAGAGCTGGCGTTTCACGCCGTAATCCTGGTCGCAGGTGTCGCGCGTGACGAGCGAATAAAAGCGTGCGATGGTGTTCGCGTCGCTCTTGGGACGCAGGATGCGGCCCAGCCGCTGGGCCTCCTCCTGCCGCGAACCGAAGGTGCCGGAGACCTGTATGGCCACGTTCGCGTCGGGCAGGTCGATGGCGAAGTTGGCCACCTTGGACACGATCAGCAGTTTGATCTCGCCCGTGCGGAAGGCCTTGTACAGCACCTCGCGCTCGCGCACCGGCGTGCTGCCCGTGATGATGGGCGCCTTGAAGTGTTTCTGCAGGACCTTCAACTGGTCGAGAAACTGGCCGATGATCAGCACGTTGTCGTCCGCGTGCCGTTTGACAAGCAGCTCGCACAGGCGCAGTTTGGACGGGTTGGTGGACGCGATGCGGAACTTGTTGCGCTTGGGCGCGACGGCGTACTGGTAGCGGCAGTCTTCGGGCAGGCGCACGCGCACTTCGGTGCACAGCGCCTGGGCAATCCATCCCTGGCGCTCCAGCACCTTCCAGGGCACGTCGTATTTCTTCGGGCCGATGAGGCTGAACACGTCCTCCTCGCGGCCGTCCTCGCGCACCAGCGTGGCCGTGAGCCCCAGCCGGCGGCGCGCCTGCAGCGAGGCCGTCGCGCGGAACACCGGGGCCGGCAGCAGGTGCACCTCGTCATAGATGATCAGGCCCCAGTTGCCCTCGTCAAAAATGGAGAAGTGGATGAACGGGCTGTCCTTGGTCTTGCGGTAGGTCAGCACCTGGTAGGTGGCGATGGTCACGGGCCGGATGTTCTTCGTGTCGCCGCTGTACTCGCCGACCTCGTCCTCGCGCAGCGTCGTCTTGTCGACCAGTTCGGCCTTCCACTGGCGCAGCGCCACGGTGTTCGTGGTCAGGATGAGCGTTTGCGTCTTCGTGGCGGCCATCGCGCCGATCGCCACCACGGTCTTGCCCGCGCCGCAGGGCAGCACCACCACCCCGCTGCCGCCCCGGTTCGACCCGCCCGCGTAGAACGCGTCCACCGACTCGTGCTGGTACTTGCGCAGGCCGAAGGGGCGCCCCGACAGGCACTGTTCGCGCAGGCCCACCTCCAGCGGCGCGCCCGCCACATAGCCCGCGAGGTCCTCCACCGGGAAACCGATCTTGACCAGCGCGCACTTGACGTTGCCCCGCTCCTCGGGCTTGATGAAAATGCGCTTGCCGTCGGGCGACCCGAGAATGTACGGCTGCAGCAGTTTCTGGTGCAGCAGTTCGATGATCAGCATCGTGTCGTCCGACTCGATGACCAGCCGCCCGTCCAGTTCCCGGTACAGTTTGAGCCGGCCGTAGCGCGCCACCGTGTCGCGCACCTCGGTGTAGATATTCTGCGGGATTTCGTATTTGCTGTGCCGTTCCAGCCCCTCGATGATCTCGGCCGCCGTCAGGCCCGCCGCGGCCGCGTTCCAAAGGGAAAGCGCCGTGAGCCGGTAGGTGTGGATATGCTCGGGCGACTTGACCAGCTCCGCAAACCCCGCAAGGCAGTCCCGCGCGTCCTCGAAAGCCGGACCGTCGGTTTCGAGCAGGATGCTCCGGTCACTTTGGATAATCACGGGTTTGCTGTCTGAAGAGGTCATAGAAAACGAGTGTAGCAAAAAGCCCCCCCGGCACGCGAACCCAAGCCGGGGCATTCGATAGTCTTGTCCAAGACCAACCCAACACGCTCCGTCATTGCGAACGAAGTGAAGCAATCTCGTGCATCCAAAGCCTCACGCGGGCAAGAGATTGCCGCGTCGGGCTCCGCCCTCCTCGCAATGACTGGTGAAATA
>CAIUWO010000348.1 GCA_903902895.1 Candidatus Hydrogenedentota bacterium
ACGCTCATCCCAACGTGTCTATGGTATCAACCACAAGCGGGGCAACACGCGAAAAGGGGCTGCTAAAGCCATTGACCACTTCGAGAAAAGAAATGGTCGGGGCGGCGGGATTCGAACCCGCGACCTCCTGGTCCCAAACCAGGCGCGCTAACCGGGCTGCGCTACGCCCCGACGGGTTGTGATCGTATCACAGCGGGAGGGATGCGGCCAAACGCAGAGCGCTTTCGCCCACGCACTTGCAGCCCATAACCCGTCGCGGCGCCCCTGCACGAAGCAACAGGCCACGCCACAAGACCCAAGACCCTACTTCCCCGGATGCAGCCGTTCGGCGATCATCTGGGCCGCGCCGAGCACACCGGCGTTGTCGCCCAGTTTGGCGGGAAGGATGCGTACTTTCTTGCGCAGGAAGGGCATGGCATGGTCCACGATGCCGCGGTTGATCTCTTCCATGAACAGTTCCGGCATGGCCTCGACCAGCCCGCCGCCGATCACGACCGCCTCGGGGCTGAGAATGTTGATCAGGTTGCCCGAGGCCACGCCGATGTAGTAGGCCGCCTGCCGCACCACGCCCTCGACCATCTTCTCACCGGCCTTGATCGCCTTGGCGATGACGCCGCTGCGGATGTTGGCCAGGTCGGTGCCGCAGTTCTCCAGGATGTAGGGCGCGTCCTCGCGCGCGGCGAGCGCGGCGATTTCCTTGGCAATCGCGATGCGCGAGGCCACCGCCTCCAAACAGCCGCGCTTGCCGCAGCCGCAGTAGGGGCCGTCGAGCATGACAGTCATGTGGCCCACCTCGCCGGCCGCGCCGGAGAAACCGTGAACCATCTTGCCGTTCACGATAAGTCCGCCGCCAATGCCCGTGCCGGGGAAAATCCCCACCACGTCCTTGCAGTCGCTGATGTCGCCAAAACACCATTCGCCGTAGGTGCCCACGTTCACGTCATTGTCCACCACCACCGGCACGCCGAATTCCTTGCCCAGCACCTCGGCCAGGGGGAAATTCTTCCACCCAAGGTTGGGCGTGTCGATGATCACGCCCGTGTTCGGGTCCAGCGGACCGGGGGAGCCCACGCCGATCCCGTGAATCTCCGGGTCGCCCGCGGCCTTGAGCGCATCGCGCAAAATCGCGATAATGCGCGCCTCCGTGCTGCCCGCCTTCGTGGCCTTGCCCTTGCTCTTCTTGCGGCAGGTGCCCAGCACCTCAAAATCCCTGTTGTACACCGTGGCCATCATCTTCGTGCCGCCGATGTCCACGCCGATAACCTTCTCGTTCGCCTTGAGCAGTTTCTTCATCACAAACCCGCCTCTTCTTTGGCACCCGGGCCGCTTCCTGTCTCCCGCAGCCGGCATGCAAACACTGGCCACACTTTCTCATGATAACATGCCCGGGGGAGTGGGGGAAACGAATTACGCCCGCCCCGACGATTGAATTGCAGGCCCTTTCTCTGCTAAGATACCGTTGCTCTGGGGCAGTAGCTCAGTTGGGAGAGCGCCGCGTTCGCAATGCGGAGGTCTGGGGTTCGATCCCCCACTGCTCCACCA
>CAIUWO010000349.1 GCA_903902895.1 Candidatus Hydrogenedentota bacterium
CGTCACGGTCATCGTAGCCCAGGTTGAACCCTCGGGCAATGCGCTGCATGCGGCGCCATACCTCCGCATGGTCATCCTCGACGCCAACCACGGCGACACGGGACGGCCCGGCAGTCGGTTCAAACACGCCCATCAGGTCGCGGCCCACGGCCACAGAGGCCGCCCATTGCAAAGACAGGAAGGATTTGCCCGTGCCGCCATGGGCCACGAGGAATGTCACCTTGTCCATGGGAATCAGGTCGCGCTTGAAGACATGCTCCAGCGGTGGCACGAAGCGGGTCAGCCAGTCGGCCGGAAGATGCCAGCCCATCGGTTCCGGCGGCACCGGTCCGGCCACGTCCACCAGCGCGGCGTTCAGGCGCGCGCGCAATGTCGGGGCGTCCATGCCGGTCAACACCAGGTCGGCCGCGTCACCTTTGGGCGGCAGGTCCAGCTTAGCCACATCCACACGCTTATGCGCCCGCCCAAGGCGCTTGCCAATGGTGTCCATGGCTGTGACACCAGCAGTGTCATGGTCAGGCCAGAGAACCACGGCGGCCACGTCGGCCAGCGGGGCCAGGTCAACCGCGGCGGCGTCACTGGTGCCAGCCAGCGCAACCGCATTCAGGCCGATCGAGTGCAACGCGCCGGCGGACTTTTCGCCTTCGACCAGCAAGACGGGCTCACCAGACCGAAGGTGTTCAAGCCCGTACAGCGGTGCGGGGTGGTCGGCCCGGCCATATTCCCACGCATCGTAAGCGCCAACGTGATACCACGGCAGTTCTTTCTGAGGCTTCGCGCCGTCAGGCGGGTCTGTTTCATCGTACCGGACATGAATCAACTCGGGGCGGTCGCCGACTGAGGGAAACCGCCATGCACCAACCAGAGAGCACGCGCACCCGTGCCTCTTACTGCTGATGGCGCGCGGCACGTTTTCGGGTATGTCATCCGGCAACAGGTCACAGAAATGTGGGTTGTCTTTCATGCGGTGAAGCCCTCCAGCGCCTTGAGTGCGTCGGCGAATGAAAGCCCGTCGCGCTCCATCAGGAACCCGATACCGTCGCCGTGAGCAGCGCACACCGGGCACCAGTAGCGCCCCGTCTGGACGTTCACGCGCAAGGACGGGCGTGTGTCGCCATGGAACGGACACAGCAAGTCACGCCAGACACCGCGGCCTTTGAGCGGGCCTATCTCGGCGGTGAAGAACTGCTCCCAGTTCACGCGGGCCTTGACTGACTCGGCGTTGCGGTCGGTGCGGTGGTGTTCACGGCGCCGGGCACATGGACGGTGGACGGCACCGCGGAAGGGACGAAGCTGCGAGCGGGTCATTGGGCCATCCTCCGTGTGAGTTCGTTCACGGAGCATCCAAAATAGAAGCGCACTTGCGCGTCCTGCCAACGACAGAAGGCACCCCAGCGCGGCATTCGGCCCCGGGTCAAGCACCATTCATCGCGAAGGCGGTTGTTTGAAGTGGTCATCGGGTGCCCCCCTTCGTTGCGGTCATGGCGGGCATTCCGTACTTGCGCACGTCCTTACAGCCACCCTCAATCCATGCGTCCAGCAGTTCCTCGTCCCACCTGACCGAAGACCCGATGCGGACCGGGGGCGGCAGTTCGCCCATGTCCACACCGCGCCTCCAAACGGACCGCACGGAAATGTTCAGCTTCCCGGCTACCTGCTTCGCGTTTAAGAGTTTCTTTGCCATTGTCATGTTCTCCAAAGCGTTCAGAATGTTCAGGCCCGGGTGCGCTCACTTTGCGTTTCCGGTTGCCTAAGTTCTGCGTCACTGTGGCATGATTTGACCCCGATA
>CAIUWO010000350.1 GCA_903902895.1 Candidatus Hydrogenedentota bacterium
CGCTCCGGATGGGCAAGCGCCCGTTCCAGCAGCGTGAACAGCGCATCGTCGTCCAGGCGGCGGAACTCAAAAATCTGCGAGCGCGACAGCAGTGGCGCCACAACGGAGAAGAAGGGGTTTTCCGTGGTCGCGCCAATGAGCGTGATCTTGCCGTTTTCCACGTCCGGCAGCAGCGCATCCTGCTGGGCGCGGTTGAAGCGGTGGATTTCATCCACGAAAACGATGGTCTTGCGGCTGTCGTGGATGCGCCGCTCATGGGCGGCGGCGATGAGTTCGCGCAGGTCCTTCACCCCCGCCGTCACGGCGTTGAGCGGCGCGAAGACCGAACTGGTGCGCATGGCGATGAGCCGGGCCAAGGCGGTCTTGCCCGAGCCGGGCGGACCGTACAGGATCAGCGAGGTGACCCGGTCCGCCTCGATGGCCCGGCGCAGGATTTTGCCCGGGCCGAGGATGTGGTCCTGCCCGACCACGTCGTCCAGCGTGCGCGGCGCCACCCGGCGGGCCAGCGGCGCCTCCCGGCGGATGCGGTCGGCCGCGGCATGTTCAAAGAGATTGTCCGTCATAGGAAGATTGTAGTCGCGCGGGGTCCGGCGCGGCAAGGGAGGGGATGGGAGGCATGGGAAGCATGGGAGGGAAAGAAGACAGGCGCTGCTGTAGCGCCCGCCCTTGTGGCGGGCGGACCACTTGTTAAAATCCAGGAACAAGGCGCGTTCCACTGTTTAGCCGGCAGCAGGCCGTTTCCTGGAGGACCGGGGCGCAGGCGGTGTCGAGCCCAGTTCTCGGAGAACGCACTCCCTAACCAGGGTGTTCAGGCTTTCACCACGCTTTTGGGCGAGCACCGCGGCGCGGCGGTGCAAATCCGGCGGCAGGCGCAGCATCAGACGTCCCGAGTAGGGTCGCTCGGGCGTGAAACCCTCCTCGGTTGCCCATTGCAGATAATCCTCAACCGAGTCATGAAAGGCCTTCTTGAGCTCCTCCACGGAACCACCCTCGAAGGTGATGATGTCCCGGATGCCCTCGATGCGTCCGTGAAATGTTTCTGAGGCTTCGTCGAATTCGATCCGCGCGGTGTAGTCTTTGTAATTCACTTGTGGGTAACTCCGGCGTTCTGAAGTAATTCCCGAACTGCGCGCACCATGTACGGCTTCAGTTCGGGCTGCGGATGCGGGCGGTGCAGCATGAGGTGATGGCCTTTTAATGCAATGCGCACGCGGGAACCTCGGCCTTCGGCGATCATGACCCCCACAGCAGTCAGCAATGAACAAAGCTCCGACCACCGCAGGTCCGTCCGAACTGGTTCGCCAAAGATGCGTTCCAAGGTTTTTGTCTGGGCGCTGTTCACACAGAAGATGATACCATAAGATGATATCATGCGCCACATCCATTGGCGGCTCCGGTACTGGCCCAGGCAGGGTGTAATTTGAATCTCCGCGCCCGGTCTGCGAACCTATGCGTGCGGGCCGCGGGGATGCGGCCAAGGAGGCACCATGAAAGTGCATGATTTCGCCTACCAGGTGGCGGTGCGCACGATGGAACTGCTGGAGCAGTCCCACCATTACAAAATTTCGGACCCGCACCGCAAAGAGGTGACGGCGGCCATCCTCAAAGAGGTTAACGGCATCGTCAAGAAGGCCTCGGAGGCGCAGCAGAAGAAGTGACCGGCGCGCGGCGCCGGGGACATTGCCGGAAGGAGCACGCACACATGTCGAAACTTTGGGGCGGCCGCTTTGAGGGCCAGACCGACGCGCTGGTGGAGGCGCTGGGCGAATCGGTGTCCTTTGACGCGCGGCTTGCGCCTTGGGACATCCGGGCGAGCGTCGCGCACGCGCGCATGCTCGGCGCGCAGGGCATCATCCCCAAGCGCGATGTTGCGGCGATCATCAAGGGCCTGGGCGCCATTGCCAAAGACATAGACGAGGGCCGCATGACCTGGGACCTCGCCCTGGAGGATGTGCACACGAACATCGAGGCCGAACTGGTGCGGCGCACGGGCGAGGCGGGCAAGCGCCTGCACACCGCCCGCAGCCGCAACGACCAGGTCTCCACCGACATGCGCCTGTGGACCCGCGACCAGGTGGACGAGATTATCGCCCTGCTGCGGGACCTGCAGTCCGTGCTGATTGGTTTTGCCGAGCAGCACCTCGATGTGATTCTGCCGGGATTCACCCATCTGCAGCACGCCCAGCCCGTGCTGCTGGCGCACCACCTGCTCGCCTATGTGGAAATGTTCCACCGCGACCGCGAACGCTTCAGGGAAATGCGCAAACGGGTCAACGTGATGCCGCTGGGCTCGGCGGCGCTGGCGGGCACGCCCTATCCCATTGACCGGGAGGCGGTCGCCCGCGACCTGGGTTTCGATGCGGTCTCGGC
>CAIUWO010000351.1 GCA_903902895.1 Candidatus Hydrogenedentota bacterium
AGAACTGCACCGCGTCAAAGGTGCCCTTCAGCTCCGGCACGGCGGCGGGGTCAATCCGGCCATAGAGGTCGGCCCCGGCGGCGGCGGTGGACCATTCGGCCAGGGCGGCACGGCCCGCGGCCTCGTCGGCGTCCAGCGTGAGCGCGTGGGCCAGAATCCGGCGCGACGGGCTCGCGAGCAGCACGCGGCCGCGCACGGCGTAATAGAGCGACGCGTCGGGCACATGGCGCAGATGCAGGCCGCCCGCGTTGTCCGACTTGATCATGGGCAGGAAATGCAGGGCGTATTCGGCCAGGCAGCCGATGCGGGTCATGCGGGTGACAACGAGAATGTCGTCGAAATTGTCGGGGCGCGAGCTGGACCAGTGGCTGATGCCGGTGCTCAGGTTGTTGAGCAACCACTTGGGCAGCGGCGGATTGGCCGAAAGCCGGTCGAAGGTGGCGCGGTTGGCGTCGCCCTCGGGCAGCAGCTCCCACAGGCGCGAAGCGCCGAGCATCTCCTGCTTGCGCATCACGTCCACGACGCACGCCTGGAAAGAGCGGTCTTTGGGGATGAGCGCGCCCATGTCATAATTGTCCCGGCTCATCCACAGCACGGCCAGCACCGCCAGCAGGCCCAGCAGCAGCACACTCCGGCCAATGCGGCCGGCCGCGCGCCGCCGCAGGTCGCGGCGCCGCTTGCGCAGGTTGCCGCCCATCGAAAAATTGCGAACCACGTCACTCATGGAAAACTACTCCTTCACGGAGATCGTGTTGTACGGGCCGATCGCCCCTTCCTTGCCCGGGAACGCCACGTACATCTTGCCGCTCTTGGGGGCAAACACCACACTGTGCCGGGTCTGGCCGTTGTACACGGCGGACAGGCCCTCCTTGCCGGACTCCCTGTCGCCGAGGATGCGCTGCATTTCGCGGTCGCCCACGATGCGCTTTTCCGAGGTCATTGCCAGCACCCGCCCGTAGCGGCTGCGCGCGGCGTCGTCCGCAGAGGCCGAGGCCGGGTCCACCCCGGTTAGCACGCCCTCTTTCTCAATGCGCCGCACCACTACGGACGCGCCGTACTCGACCACGGCGGCCCTGGGCGATTTGCCCTCAATCCCGGCGACCAGCACGTGCACGCCGCGCACGTGGGACTGCGCCGCAAGCACCGCCAGCGCGGTCTCGTACTTATCCGTGTTCTGCAGCAGGTCGCGCAGCACCATCTCAATCGGCGGGCCCTGCGCCACCGGGGCCGGCGCGCCGGGCATGCGCTCGACGCAGACGGTCAACCCGGCGTCGTTCATGCCGGTGAACACGCCGGCGTTCCAGGTGAACCCGACCTGTACGTACTTGTGGCCTTCCGCCGGGGTCACCTTGGTGACCACGGGCAGCTCGTCAAAGGCCCAGTCCAGATTGCGCGCGACCAGCAGGTCGTCCGCGCCCGCGCGCACGCCCGCGGTGGCAAACATCGTGCACAGCGGCGTGGCAAACAGGGGGGTCTTGTTTTCGAGCGCGCCAAAGGTGGTGGCGTTCTGCAGCAGCCACATGGCGTCAAAGGGCAGGCCCGCGCCGTCGGCAAGCCCCTCGATCTCGCGGAAGGCCGAATCGGGCACGCCCTTGAGCAGCGGCCGCGCCGCCATGCCCATCATGGGCACGAGCAGCATGGTGGGGTCAACAAACTTCGGCATCTTCGCCCAGACACTGTCGGGCGGATACCACGCGCCCGTGGAGACGGGCTGGAAGATGCGGTTGTCATAGCGCAGCCGCAGGTCCTCCTGAAAGGCCCTGCCCCGGGCCACGCCGACGGCGTAGGGGTCGCCGGCGAGGTTGAGCAGCATGCCGCCCTGAATCTCCCCGGACTGCGCCGGCTCGGCCATGGGCGCGTCCGGCAGGGGCTCGCCCTTGCTCATCAGCCGCGTGAACTCCCGGTAGAACCATTCGTCCATGCGCGGGCCGAAGAAGGACATGGACGCCTCGTAGTTGAACTCGGAGTAGAGCGGCTTGGGCGTGAAGTACATGACGTAGTTGTTGGCCAGGCCCACGGTGAACTGGGCGGCATAGCCGCGCGCCATCGCGCGGTTGCGCAGTTCCAGCGCGATTTCCACGCAGGGCTCGCCGGGGATGAAGGCCATGAGCAGGTCGTTGATTTCCAGCGTCTGCACAAAGACCTTGTCGGGCTGAAGCTGGGTGGCCAGGGTCAGCGGCAGTTTTGGCTCGGCCGAGTTTATCTTGAGCGTGGCCTCGCCGCAGGAAATGCCGTTAAGCACCTCTTTCACGCGGTACGCCAGCGCGCGGCCGACCGCCTCGGTGCGGGCCCAGCCCGACTTGCCCTCGGGGGAACTGACCGTCTGGTTGCCCTCGGCGCCGTTCAGGAACAGGGCAACGCATTCGGGCGCGGTCAACTCCTCGATTTCCTTGCAGAAATAGCCCGGGTAGTCGGCCGAGAATTCGTAATGCTCCGGCCCGTCGCCGATGGTGGTCGGGTGGCCGGCGAGATTGGCGATCACGCTGATGGGCTTGCCGTCGGCGTCCTCCACCATGACCACGCCGACCTGATCGTCCATCGGCCCGCCGGAAAAGCGCCGGTTGGCCGTGAGCGCGGTCTGCTTGGCGGTGCCGTAGCCGATGGCCGCTCGACGGCGGCTGTCATAGGCCTGCTGCATGGACTGGGTGATGCCGATGGCCGTCGATTCCAGCACCTCCGGGATATAGCGCCCCGAAACGGCGCGCATCACCAGGTTGCGCGTCATCGCGCCCTGCCCGTTGTGCGTGTGCGTGGCGCAAATGATGATGTTCTCGCGCGGCACCAGGTCGGGCGCCAGTTCCAGCACCCGCGCGCGCAGTTCGGGGTTGACGGCCACCAGGTCCACGCCCACCAGAAACAGGCGCGTGGTGCCGTCGTCCAGATACAGCGCCCGCGCCCAGAGCGGGTCATGCACCCCTGTCGAACTGCGGCCCATCCGGTCGCCGTAGCCGTTAAGCGGGGTGCCGATGGGCGGGGTGATGTCCGCCCGTCCGGCGCCCGCTTCCAGCGCGCCCGCGGCGAGGGAAAGAGTCCACGCGGCCAGAAACGCCGCCATCCAGTGCCTTGTCATAATGCGAAAGTTCCGGTGTGTTGTCGTGATGCCGTCAGCGTGGGAATAATCACGTTGCCGCCGGGCCGAGCCTCCGGTCCGACGGCACTGGTAAGTGTATCACGGACGGCCCCGCGCCCAAAAATGGCCCGCGGGAGGCTGGGCCTGCATATATCGCAGCCACGGCGGTCTACACGCAAGTTTGTGCAATAGATGGACTTGTCCAAGACCAACCCAGCACACTCCGTCATTGCGAACGAAGTGAAGCAATCTCGTGTACCCACGGCCTCTTGCGGGCAAGAGATTGCCGCGTCGGGCTGAAGCCCTCCTCGCAATGACGGGTGAGATTTGCGGGCTAGGCCAAACGCGGCGGTAATGATATACTCCTTCCAGTGACCGATCACCGGGAGCACGCTTCGGATGAAACAGGTACGGCGCGCCATTACGGCCTGGTTTGCAGGGGTGGGGGTGGTGTGCCTGCTGGCGGCCGCCCAAAGCGGGTGGGCGCTGCCCACCATTAGCCTCGGAAACGCCGACGCCGCGGCCGGGCAGTTGGCGTCCGTGCCGGTGTCCTACGCCCCGGCGGGCGCGACCGTGGAACCGTCCACGCTGGTGCTGAAGACCGCCTGGGACGCGGGCTGGATAACGCTCGCCAGCGTTTCGGCGGGCACGGCCCTGGCCGCTTCGGGCAAATCCTTCGACTTCGAACAACACGGCAGGTCCGTGACCGTCGTGATCTACGGGGGCCAGAACTCGCTGCCGTTGGGGGACTTGATCCATCTCAACTTCCAGGTCAATGCCGCCGTCATGCCGGGCGCCCCGGCCGTGGTGCGCAATGCGGCGGGGACGAACGCGTCGGACGCGTCGGGGGAGGCGGTGCCTGTGACCGTTGCAAACGGCAGTCTGACCGTGACGGTCGGGCCAAAGCCGCATTCGGCGGATTACAACGGCGACTACAGCATATCCCTGTCCGAACTGCTGCGGATGGTGCAGTTCTACAACATCGGCTCCCTGCACTGTGACGCGCCCACGGAGGACGGCTATGCGCCGGGTCAGGGGGGCCAGAGCTGCACGCTGCACGATGCGGACTACAGTCCGCGCAACTGGGCCGTTTCGCTGAACGAGCTGTTGCGCATGATCCAGTTCTACAACGTTCCCGGCGGCAAATACCACTATTCCCCCGGCAGCGAAGACAACTACGCGCCGGGCCCGTGGGTTCCCACGCCGTAGGGTGCTGTGCGCACCCAAGCGGAACGCGTCAAAGGGTTGTGAATAAACGCCGCACGCGCTGCGCCGGGTGAGCCGTCTTAGAACGGCCCCAGGTCGAAGAGGATTCCCAGCAGCGCCAGCGCGGTGAACAGGGCGAGCAGCATGGCCACGCTCAGCGCGAAAGACCAGGCGCGCCGGGGGTGGTCCTTGGTCAACTGGCGCAGCATGATCCAGTGCTGAACGGACGCCCCGACCAGGGCGAAGAGCCCCAGCGCGGTGAGCGCCAGCCCTAGTCTGACGGGCGCCTCGGGATGGGCGCCGAGTCTGTTGCCGGACGCGGTCAGCATGGTGAGGACCTGGGTCAGCGTCAGGCCGAAGGCGATCATGGTTATGGCGGTGCGTATCCACGCCAGCAGTGTGCGCTCGGCCGAAAGCACGGTCCGCTCGACGTTCAGGTCCTCCTCCCATTCCGCCTTTTTCGCCTCGGTCATCGTCCTGGTGGGCTTGCGAATCATTCGTGCCTTTCGTTGCGCGCCGGTTTCACGCCGGGAGCTACGCCTCGATGGTCTGGTTGGCGGTCAGGTTGAGCCAGCCGATGCCCGTCTTGCGCAGGGCGTAGCCGAACTCCCTGAGGTGGTCGCCGTAGGACATCATCCAGTGGAACCCGACCATGTCCTGCGCGAGCAGTTTCCAGTCGCCCTCGATGCTGACGTCCACCTGGGACCGGCAGATGTCGAGGAACGGGTTGTCGAGCACCTCGCCGGTGAAGCCGATCCAGCGCTTGTTGTTGAAATCGGGGTCGATGACGGTGACCTTCTGGCCGAGCTTCATGGCGACCTTGGGGGCGGCGCCGAAGTCGGATTCGAAGTGGGTGGTGATCAGCACTTCGTCGAGGTCTTTGCCGTTGTTGCGGCGCGGCGCGGTGCAGTGGGCCAGCGTGATCTTGCCGTGGTGCGGATAGGTGGGGTCGTTGAGGAACACGGGCGTCTGCGCGATGTGGTGCAGCAGAATGCCCGAGGGGATCACGACGAAGTCCGACTCGCAAAAGGCGAGCGCGCCCGAGTCGTTGAGCAGTGAGAGCGTGAGGCACGCGGTGGTTTTCGACATGGGCATGATCGTGCTCATGCAGTTGTTGACCGTGATCGCCTGCGTCTGCTCCTCGGCCAGGATGTCCTCGAACACCTGCGTGAGCAGGAATGCGCGCTCCACGTATTCGCGGCCTGTTTCGAGTTTCACCCCCGCCCCGTTCAGATACTCGGCGGCGTCCTCCACGGCGCGCCTGACGCGCGCGGGATCGTTGTTTGCCGACTGGATGCGTCTGCCGAGTTCGTCGTAGGAAAAGTTCTTCAGGTCCATCTTCCAGATGTCGCGGCAGGCCTGCGGCGCCTTTTGGCCGCCCTCGCCCCAGCCGCTGGCGCCGCCGATGCACACAATCTTGCTGCCGACGGTGTTCTTCAGCCCGTACAGCGCGCGCAGCCGCCACAGCAGGTCGCCGTAGTCGTCGACGACCACGTCCTCCGGCAGCAGTCCGGGCTGGCCGAACTCGTCCACCGTCTTGCGGATCAGGCGCGGGCTGACGATTTCGTACCACAGGTATGCCGGGCCGGTTTGATGGCGCACGAACACGATATTGCTGCGCTTGCCGGAGATGAGCGGTTCAATCTGGCCCGCCGCGCCATAGATGAGCATCACATCGGCGTCGCCCTCCACCAGCGGCTTGGCGTCCCCCTCCTCCATCGACTTCACCAGCGGCCTCAGCTCCATCGGGAACTCGGCCTTCGCTTTCATGGCATTGAGTTCCTCGCCGATCTTCCCCATCTCGGCGTTGATGTCCTCCATGCTGTGCAGGCCGCCCCAGCCGCGCCAACTTGTCATCTCCTGGCGTTCGGCGATGGAACAGGACAGCACCGGCTGGACAATCAGTGTCTTGGTGGCGCGGACGGGTTTTACACGCGGCGCGGCCGCGACATCCGTCGCGCCCGTGGTGGCGCAGCCTGACAGCAGCGACGCCCCGGCGGCGGAGCCGCCGATGGCGGCAAAGAAGGTGCGTCGGTCAATCCCATGGGTGGAACAGCCGCAGCAGCCGGTGTGGTGTTTGTGGTTCACGGCAAGGACCTCCTGTTTGATTACCCGAAAGGCATTCTAGGGCACCGGGCGCGGCTTGTCAACGGTGAATATGCTAAACTACGGCCCGCATGTCTTACCGCGTCATTGCGAGGAGGCCAAAGGCCGACGCGGCAATCTCCTGTAACGACGCCTCCGCACGCGGGGCGGTGGCGGGCAAGAGATTGCTTTGCTTCACTCGCAATGACGGTTGGCGCCCCGCAAAGGCGGGAAGAAGGAGTGTACGCATGAGCGCAATTGAGTGGGCCAGGGCCCGCGAATACCAGGAAATCCTCTACGACAAGGCCGGGGGCATCGCGAAGATCACGATCAACCGGCCCCACCGCCGCAACGCGTTCACGCCGCTGACAAACGACGAGATCAGCGACGCGCTGCGCGACGCGCGCTTTGACACGGAGATTGGCGTCATTATCCTCACCGGCGCGGGGACGGAGGCGTTCTGTTCCGGCGGCGACCAGAAGGTCCGCGGCGATGCGGGCTATGTGGACGACCGCACGGGCGCGCACCGGCTCAACGTGCTTGACCTGCACCGCCAGATTCGCACGCTTCCCAAACCGGTGATCGCCATGGTGGCGGGTTACGCCATCGGCGGCGGCAACATCCTGACCATGGTCTGCGACCTGACCATCGCGGCGGACAATGCCATTTTCGGCCAGACCGGGCCGCTGGTGGGCTCCTTCGACGCGGGCTACGGCTCGTCGCACCTGGCCCGGATGGTGGGGCAGAAGAAGGCGCGCGAGATTTGGTTCCTCTGCCGCCAGTACAACGCGCAGCAGGCGCTGGACATGGGTCTGATCAACACCGTTGTGCCGCTCGAGAAACTAGAGGAGGAGACCGTGGCCTGGTGCCGCGAGATCCTGCGCATGTCGCCCACGGCCATCCGCTGCATCAAGGCCGCCATGAACGCCGACGAGGACGGTCAGGCCGGGGTTATGGAACTGGCCGGCAACGCGACCAGCTTGTTCTATATGAGTGAAGAAGGGCAGGAGGGGCGCAACGCGTTTCTTGAGAAACGCCCGCCCGACTTCTCCAAGTTCCCCAGGAATCCGTGACGAGATATGGAAGCGGAACGGGACAAGAGTATCGTGGCTGTTTCGGTCAACACATGTGGGCCCCGTCATTGCGAGGAGGACGCAGTCCGACGCGGCAATCTCGTGCTTTCGCGCGGCCATGGTTGCAAGAGATTGCTTCGCTTCGCTCGCAATGACGGCGGTGGTCTGGTCCTGTGCCAAAGGGGAGAAGGACAATGAGCGGTTCCCCCCCGACAGGCTGGAGCGTGTGGCTGATGGCCGCGCGGCCGCGGACGTTGGGCGCGTCGATCGCGCCGGTGCTCATGGGCACCGCCATGGCGTTAAAGGACGGCGGTTTTCACGCGCCCACGGCGCTGGCCACGCTGCTGTGCGCCATTCTCATCCAGGTTGAGGCGAACTACGCCAACGACTATTTCGATTTCCTCAAGGGTGCGGACACGGAAGCGCGCGTCGGACCGACCCGCGCCACCGCGGCCGGCCTGGTCACGCCGAAGCAGATGCGCAACGCCACGCTGATCGTGCTTGGGTTGTCGTTGTTGCTGGGGCTGTACCTCGCATGGCGCGGCGGTTGGCCCATTCTCACTATTGGTGTTTTATCGGTAGTCTTTGCCGCGCTCTACACCGGCGGTCCTTACCCCCTGGGTTATCTTGGGTTGGGCGAGGTGTTCGTACTGATCTTCTTCGGGCCAGTTGCCGTGGGCGGCAC
>CAIUWO010000352.1 GCA_903902895.1 Candidatus Hydrogenedentota bacterium
CTTGGGGCTCACCCAGAGCCCCTACACAATTCTACAGATTCTGAGCGTGGCCCTTTTCGAGAAAACGCCCTTTTTAGAGGCATTTTCACCGCATGATGACGGTTTCTGCACAGGTGACCGCTGTAACCAGTTGAATCTATTCGACTAACGATGGGACAGTAGTGAGACGGTGTAGGGATGATGGCCGTCGCCGACATACACCCAGAACCGGCCCTGGTAGTTGCCGCCGGGGCCGCGCACGTTGACGGGCGTGTCATCGGTGTGGATGACTTTGGAGTCGAGCGTTCGGGCCTTCATCAGTTCCACGACGGGTTCCAGGATTTTGGCCGAGGCCAGCACCCAGTCGCACATCGTCTTGCGGCTCAGTTCGACGCCGTGCCGCCCGAATATGTCCTCCTGGCGGTACAGCGGCAGGTGGTCGGCGTACTTGCTGACCACGACCTGCGCCAGCAGCCCCGGTCCCGGCAGGCCCTTTGCGATGGGCTGCGCCGGTTTGGGCGCGACCGTCACGCCCTCCTGGCAGCACGGGCAGGCGAACACGGGCTGGATGTGGTCGATAACGAACAGCGAGGACGGGGCGTATTCGAGCTGCTCCGTGACCTTCTGACCGATGCGTTTCTTTGCCGCGCCGCACTCCGCGCACACCTTCTCGGATTCAGGCACGGGATATTCAATGGGCAGGTGGGGAAGTTCGACCGGAGGCTTCTTGCGTCCGTGGCCCTTCTTCTTCGGCGCGGCTTCGAGCTCGGGCTCAAGGACTTCCGTCGGCGGCGCTTCCGCCTCAACGGCCGCCATCGCCTCGGCCGCAAACAGCAGCAGTTGCGCCGGGTCTATCTTCTCCGCGCTGCGGCCGTACATCTGACGCAGCAGATGCTGGACCCGCGCAAGCAGCCGCGCCTTCTCCAGTTCCTGCTGGCGCAGCGATGAGAGAAGCTCGTCAATGAGCGCGTGGCACTGCGCAAGGTCGTCGGGGAGCTTCGTGCTGTGGGCGTCTTTGCTCATTGCGGTCCGCATCGGTTGGCTCACTTCGTGTGATACTATATAGACTGCGGATCATACAGAAAGGTTTCACTTATTTCGCGGGAAACGAGAACCTTTTCTGCCGTTTCACCGAGCGCAGGTCGATGCCCTCCAGGATGAGCCCGAGGTCCGCCGCCGATATCTCGGCGGACTGCGCGGGGTCCGACGGGAACCGGAACACCCCCGTCTCCAGGCGCTTGTACCACAGCGCATACCCGTCCCGGTCCCAATACAGTATTTTTACGCGGTCGCCCCGGCGCCCGCGAAACACAAACAGATGCCCAGGCAGCGGGTCCTCCAGCACCACCTGCTCCGCCATCGCCGCAAGGCCGTCGAACGAGCGGCGCATGTCCACCGGAACCCGGCACAAAAAGATTCTCACCGACGGCGGAAGCCTCAGCATCACAGCCCTTCCAGCACACGAACCACCCGCGCCAGGGTAGTCTCGTCGCACCCCGCAGGCACGCGCACCATCCGGTCGCCCGCCAGCGCAACCTCAATGGAGGGCGGGGGCACTGCGCCATACCGCAGCACAGGCCGGACCTCCGCGAACAGCGCCGGCAACACAGCCAGCGCATTGCGGCCCTTCAGTTCCCGTTTCCACCAGCGATACTTGACGATCGGTATGCCCGACTCACGGCAGTAACGCACCGCGGACATTCCCGACGCGGCACAGGCCGCAATCCGCTCCCGCCAATGGGCCTCACGCTCAGCCCGGTTCATCCCATCTGTATCCGCCATTGCCATGTACCTCCTGCAATGGCGATATCTTCGCACAGGTTCGGGGATTTGGGAAGATGCCGTTCACCGGACGCTTAGGCGCTGGAAATAAATAAAGGTATCATATTGGCTGATTGGAATGGGGACGGATTGTGTAGTTCCATTCGCCATGAAATTTGCCCGGCTTGACGTTTACACTCTGCATTTCCACATCCGTCACCTTCTGTCCCGTTGCGTACTTTCTTCTGTCCAAA
>CAIUWO010000353.1 GCA_903902895.1 Candidatus Hydrogenedentota bacterium
CTGGTCCTGCTGGAAGATATATTCGGATGTGCGCCGGTACAACCACCTGACACCAATCATCCTCCTGTCCAAGTGCTGTTCCACCTCGCTGTACCTCGCGCTGTTCGCGTCACACCATCATCTGGCCTACCTCATCGGCGCACTTACGGACGGACCGATTTTCCTGCTGACCTTTCTCCTGTGGTATTTGGCCCGTCCCGCCGACCACTGTCTGGATCCCAGGGAAGAGCGCATTGTGGCGGAGGTCGGCGATGCATTGGTGCCGCCGGGTGGCGCGTTTAGTGCCGGTTTCCTGGACCATCGTGACGGATGCTTCGCGGACATTCGCCGCACGCTGGGTTCGCTCACGCCCATGTCCCTGTTTGGCACGCGCCTGCTCATTCGCATGGTCAATGTGGCGCCGATCCTGGCGGGCCTGCGCTTCGGCACCTTTCTTTCAGCCCCGTGCGCGGAGCGCTCCGCACTGCTGATGCGGCTGGAGGGACACCGTTGGTGGCCCTTTCGGGCGATGATCATGGCGGTGAAAACCATCACCCTGATGGCCTTCTTCAACCAGCCGGAAGTGGCCCGTGCCGTGGGGTATGACCCGGAGGCGGGGATACGGCCATGACGGTCCAGACCCACACATGCAGGGCCGTGGTCGTGGGCACCGGCGCGGGCGGGGCCGTGGCCGGGGCGATGCTGGCCGAGGCGGGCATTGACACCATCCTGCTGGAGTGGGGGAGCCGGCACGCCGCCACCGACCATCACGACGTTGTGGACAGCATGGCCCGCATGTACGTCGAGTTTGGCGGGAGTCTGGCGCTGGGCCGTCCGCCGGTGTTGATACCCATCGGACGGGCCGTTGGCGGAACGACACTGGTCAATTCATCCACCTGCTTTCGCGCGCCGCCGGACAAGGTTGCCGCATGGGGCGGCCCCGACTATGCCGAACTGGAACCGCTGTTTGAGGAGGTCGAGCGGCGCATCAACGCCGTGGTGCTCGACGAGGACTTGCTCGGCGGAAACGGGCGCATTCTCAAGCGGGGCGGAGACGCGCTTGGTGTTTCGGTCAAGCCATTGAAGCACAACGTGCGCGACTGCAAGGGGCGCGGACGCTGCGCGTTTGGTTGTCCTGAAGGCGCCAAACAGAGCATGGACCGGACCTTTGTCCCTGACGCTCTGGCGGCGGGTGCAAGGTTGCTGCCGTGCCACAAAGTCGAGCAGTTCATTCTTGAGGGTTCCAAGGTCGCCGGATTGCGCGGACACTGCGACACCGGTCCTTTTGAGGTGCGCGCCGATGTCATTGTGCTGGCCATGGGCGCCATGTTCACGCCCGCGTTTTTGCTCAGGCACCGCATGGCCAACGGCTCCGGGCGGGTCGGAAAGAATCTCAACATCCATCCCGCATCCCGTGTCGTGGCCGAATCTGATGAGATCGTGGACGCGTTCAAGGGCGTTCCGCAGGGCATCTACGTGGACCACTGGCAGGACCGCGGAATCATGATAGAGGGCATTTTCACGCCGCCGGGCCCCCTCCTTGCCACCCTGCCGGGTGCCGGGATGGAATTCAAGGTGCTGGCCGCCGCATATAACCGCCTTGCCGCTTCAGGGGTCATGATTTCGGACACCGCCACCGGCAGTGTGCGGCCCGGCCGTTTCGGAATGCCCTTTCAGGCATTCTATCAACTCAGCCAGGCCGACGCGCGCTCCATGCATTTTGGGATTGCCCGTCTGAGCGAGCTGTATCTTGCCGCCGGGGCAAAACGCGTATTCACCGGCTTTGCGCCCGTGCCCGTTGTTGACTGCCCGGACGCCTTGACCCGCATGGAGGCGCATCCCGTCAAGACAACCGATTTTGAATTGTTGGCATTTCACCCCCTGGGCACCTGCGCCATGGGCGCCGATGCCAAAACGTCGGTGGTCGATTTCGACCTCCGGTGCCATGACATGGACAATCTTTACGTCATGGACGCATCGGTCATACCCCACTCCCTTGGCGTCAATCCCCAGGTGACCATCATGACGCTGGCCATGCGCGCGGCCCGGCTACTTGCCGGGAAGCTTTCCTGAACCCGAGCGCGGCGGCAATTCCGCATGGAAAACCGTGGGAACCGGTGATACAATCGACGGCGTTCGATTCGACTGGCAACCCTGAAGGAAACGCGCCATGATGACCTCCCGCGAACGTGTCGACGCCGCTCTCAACCACCGCGAACCCGACCTCGTCCCGCTCGACTTGGGCGGAAGCGCCGTCACCGGCATGCAGGTCAGTTCCGTCTATGCCCTGCGCCAGGCGCTTGGGCTCGACGCACCCGGCACCCCCGTCAAGGTGACCGAACCCTACCAAATGCTCGGTGAAATCGCGACCGATCTGCTTGACGCCCTCGGTGTCGACGTGGTGGGCATGGGCGGTGCGCGAACCATGTTCGGTTTCCGCAATGAGAACTGGAAAGAATGGACCCTGTTCGACGGCACGCCCGTGCTGGTCCCCGAAGGCTTTAACACCGACCCCGAGCCCAACGGCGACATCCTCATGTACCCCGAGGGCGACAAGTCCGCCCCGCCCAGCGGGCGCATGCCAAACGGCGGACATTATTTCGACGCCATCGTGCGCCAGGAGCCCATTGATGACGCCACGCTGAGGGTCGAGGACAACCTGCAGGAATTCGGCCACATCACCGACGACGACCTGGCATGGTTCAAGGCGGAGGCGGACCGCCTCCGCGCCACAGGCCGCGCCGTGCTCGCCAATTTCGGCGGCGCGGCGTTCGGCGACATCGCGCTCGTGCCCGCCACGTGGATCAAGCACCCCAAAGGCATCCGCGACGTGGCCGAGTGGTACGCCAGCACCGTCATGCGCCGCGACTTCGTTTGGAACGTGTTTGAAAAGCAGTGCGAGATCGCCCTGTCAAACTGGGCGAAAATCCACAGCGTTGTCGGTGACCTTCCCACCGCCGTCTTCGTCACCGGCACCGACTTTGGCACCCAGCACGGTCCCTTCATCTCGCCGCAGGCCTACCGCGACCTCTTCAAGCCCTTCCATGAGCGCGTCAACGCGTGGATTCACCGCAACACGAACTGGAAATCCTTCATCCACTCCTGCGGCTCGGTGCGCGCGTTCATGGACGATTTTGTCGATGCCGGCTTCGACATCCTCAACCCCGTGCAGTGCAGCGCGGCCTGCATGGACGCCCGCGAAATAAAGGCGCAGTACGGCGACCGCATCACCTTTTGGGGCGGCGGCGTGGACACGCAGAAGACGCTTCCCTTCGGCACGCCCGAAGAGGTGCGCGCCGAGGTGGTTGACCGCATCCGCACCTTTGGCCCCGGCGGCGGTTTCGTTTTCGACACCATCCACAACGTGCAGGCCCGCATCTCCGTCGAGAATCTCCTCGCGCTTTACAACACCTTCGCCGAACACCGCGCCTATCCGGTGGGCTAGAAAGGCTATAGAAAAGCCGCCCCCCGCACATGTGAGGGGGCGGCTTTCGTTATGCTCTCTATTCTTAAGCCTTCTCTTCTCTAGATCCCGCTGATGTCCATCGCGGAAATCATCCATACGCCCTTGACTTTGGTCGTGGAGAAGATCGCCTCGCCTTCGCCAAAGCTGCCGCGAACCGCCACCGGGGCCACCTCGGCCGTTTCTCCGGTGATGGTCGTCTTGGCCGCGCTGATGTCAATCTCAACACCGTCCAGGAAGCCCGCGTCCTTGGCGTTGTCCAGGAATTCCTTGAAAGAGGCCTTGTCGCCAATCTGCGGGCATTCGAAGTCTTCCGCGATATAGGTCATCAGTTTGGCGAGGTCCTTCGCGTTGGCAACCGCCGCCACTTCCTTGGTCTTGGCCTGAAGGGCTTCAAGATCTGTCGGGCCCTTGGCCGTGGTCGCGCAGCCCATCGTCACCAGCACGGCCAGCATCAGACAAACGGACAGGTACTGAATCGCTTTCATTCTATTCTCCTCTTCTGCAACGGTTTGTGAAGGTCTCACCTCTTCCTGCACACGGAAGATGCCCCATTAGACTGCCTGTGCGGCCGCTTGGATTCAACTTTGTGCAAATCCACCCGCCTTTTCAAACCGCCCCGCTTCCGGGTATGATGAAGCCGTCAACAACGGAAGGAATCCGGCCATGCACACGACCCGATGGATGCTCTGTGTCGCAACGCTGTTTTCGCTCGTGCTGTCCTGTCCGGCCACGGCCGCTGAAGGGCCCGCAGACCCGGTCATCGCATACCCGGCCGACGCGCCGCCGCTGGTGCGGTTTGCGGCGCGCGAGGTGCGCCGCTATGTCTATCAACGCACCGACAAGCTGTTGGCGGTCACGAGCGAAATTGGCGCGCCGGCGCCGATCATTCTCTCCGTGAAGGGCGCGGGGCTGCTGCCCGGCGACGAGGGGATTCGGGTGGACGCCGCCGCGTTGGGACCGCAGGACTACCTGCTGCGCACCATTGTGAACCGGGGCGTGTTTCTGGTCGGTGGCAGTGACACGGCCGTCCTGTACGCCGCCTACCGTTTTGCCGAGTATCTGGGCGTGCGCTTCTACCTGCACGGGGATGTGATTCCCGACCAAAAGGTTCCCTTTGTTTTTCCGGTTATCGATGAAACGCACAAGCCCCTGTTTGAACTGCGCGGCATCCAGCCCTTCCATGACTTCCCCGAAGGCCCGGACTGGTGGAATCTGGCCGACTACCAGGCGGTCATCGGCCAGTTGCCCAAGATGGGCATGAACTTCATGGGCCTGCACACCTATCCGCTGTCTGAGCCGACCGTGTGGGTGGGGGAGAAGGGGGATGTCAACGACGACGGCACGGTCAAGCGCGCCTATGCGGCCCAGTATTTCAACACGGCCCAGAACTCCAGTTGGGGCTATAAATCCAAAAAGACCGGTGAATTTGCCTGCGGTGCGGCGCAACTGTTTGAGCGCGAGCAGTTCGGGGCGGACTTCCTGAAGGAGTTCACACCCGCGCCCGTCACACCGGAACAGTGCAGTGCCGTCTTCAATCAGACTGGCGCGGTGTTCCACGACGCATTCTCGCTGGCCCGCACACTGGGCGTCAAGACCTGTATCGGCACGGAGACCCCCCTGCGCATACCCCCCTATATCCTTGAAAAATCGGTGTCCCCCGATGCGTCTGTGCAGGCCGTGGGCGGCGCCAATGCCAACTACGCCGGAAGCGCCATTGAAGACACCGAGGACGACCCGCTTTACCAGTCAGTCCGCTACAATCTGGACGCATACCGTTTCAAGTTTCCAAACGGCAGCTACAAAGTAACGTTGAAATTTGCCGAAGTCGCCTATGACACGGTGGGCGCCCGCGTATTTGACGTGTCGGTGCAGGGCGGGAAGGCGGCTGAGAAACTGGACCTTTTCGCCAAGGTCGGCAAGAACAAGGCTTATGACATCGCGCTGAACGACGTGGCTGTGACCGATGGCATGCTCGCGATAGACTTTGGCAGGGTGGTTGAACTGCCCGCCATTGCCGCCATTGCCGTGGAGGGCGGCGGCGCGGCCGTCAGGGTAAACTGCGGCGGCGACACGTACAAGGACTACATGGCTGACCTGGGCGTGGCGCCGGACCCGGCCACCATCCGCGCCGTCTATGAAGGCATGTTCACCCGCATCCAGAAGACGCACCCCCTCGACTATTATTGGTTCTGGACACCCGAGGACTGGACTTGGAGCGGCACCAACGAGGGTACCGTCGGCCGCACACTGGACGACCTGCTGGCCGCCCACGATGCGCTCAAGAGCACCGGTGCACCCTTCCAACTGGCCACTGCGGGCTGGGTGCTGGGACCCCAGTTTGACCGCGCGCTCATGGACAACAAACTGCCCAAGGATGTTTCCATGAGCTGCATCAACCGCGACCTCGGGTTTGAACCCGTGGACGAGGGTTTCAAGAAGGTCGACGGCCGCGGCAAATGGGCCAGTCCCTGGGTCGAGGACGACCCCGCCATGTCCATCCCGCAGTTTTGGGCGCGGCGCATGCGCCGCGACGCGCAGACTGCGCTGGAATACGGGTGCAACGGGCTCATGGGCATCTTCTGGCGCACCCGCGTCATCGCGCCCACGCTGGCCTCCCTGGCCAAGGCGGGGTGGGACCAGCAGTGGCCCGCCGCTGTTCCACCTTCCGATTCCTACCGCGTGCGCGATGTCCGCGCGGGATTCCCCATCACCACGCTGTATACGGACGCGGAGATCAAGGGCACCGACGAAGACCCCATATTCCAGACCTGCCGCATCGATGCCAGGCGTTATTCCATTGCCGTGCCCGATGGTATTTATAAGGTGACGCTCTGCTTCTGCGAACCGGTGCATGTGCAGGCCAAGAAACGGGTGTTCGACGTGGCCGTGCAGGGCAATGTAATACTTGCCAAGTTCGATATAATTCATGAGGCTGGCGGTGCCCGCCGCGCCCTCGACAAGTCCTTTGACGGTGTTGAGGCGAAGGGGGGGCGCATTGAGATTGCCTTTGAGAAGATAGTGGACTGGCCATGCATCTCGGCCATCAGGGTGGAGGGGCCGGGTGCCTCCGTGAAGATCAACTGCGGCGGCGGTGCATGGGGCGACTATGCGGCCGATGCTCAGCCGGTCTCCGAGAACCCCTCCGGCGCGGACTTCTATGCCGACTGGGCGGAGCATGAGTTCGGACCCGAAGTCGCCGCCGAGGCGGCGGCGATCTTCGCGGCGCTCGACAGTGTCACACCCCGCCCCGCCACCTGGACCACCGGCCCGGGGGCGTTCTTCCCCGACCCTCGCCCTTGGGATTTGGCAAAGGACGAGTATGCTTTTGTGGACCAGTTTGCCGCGCTGGCCGACCGGGTGCGGGGTGCGGGCGCAAAGGACCGTTACCAGTACTGGCTGAACAATCTGCAATACCTGCGCGCCGCCGGGCGCATGGACTGCGCCTGGGCCGCTGCGGACAAGGCGCTGAAGGAGGCCGGGGACATCAAGGACGAGGCCGCAAAGCGTGGGGCAGCCCGTGCCAAAGCACTGCCCGCCCGCGTGGAACTGATTCAGGCGACCACCGAGACCTGCCGCCATCTGCTGGCCACGGCCTCGACCCCCGGCGAGATGGGCAACATCGCCAACATGGAGGGGCACAGCTTCCCCAAAATGCTCGGCAAGCCGGGCGCGGAACTGGCGGCCCTATTGGGCGAAGCACTGCCACCCGAGGCGCAACTTCCGATGAACTACGACGGTCCAGTGCGCGTGTTTGTGCCCGCCGCGCCCACCTGCCGCCGTCCCGGCGACAGCCTGACCGTGCGCGCGATAGTGCTGGCTACCGCGCCCGTGGACACAGTCATTCTGCACTGGCGGGCGTTGGGCCGTGGCGGGTTTGCCGCCGTGCCCATGACCCACGCCGGCCGCGGCGTGTGGAATGCCGTCCTCCCCGCCGACACACTGGGCCTTGAGGATGTCGAGTATTACCTCCAGGCTGGCGCCGACAACGGCCCCGTCTGGCCCGCCACGGCCCCCGGCATAAACCATGCGGTCACCTGGATAGCGTCGGCACTCTGAGCCGGGATACAGCGACCCGCGCGCATCCCGGAGGAGGAGCACCCCCAAACCGCGCCTTCACTGCGTTGCGGCGTGGTCTGAGGGTGCCACAAAGAAAAGCGGTGGCTTGTCCGCCTCCGGAGGGCTTGTCCGCCTCCGGCGTGGCATGGCCACCGTTCTCCAGGAATTGCGCCGGTTCCCGAGCACAAAAGCGCGGCGGCGGAGGTCGAAACCTCCGCCGCCGCAGGTTAGCTTAGGCTAAGCTGGAACTATTCGCCAAGCGGCGTGCTGGCCACAGTGGCGCCAGCACCCGGAGCGGCGCGGAGCACGCCGGACTCATCGACGAAGAAGGAACGCACACCGGTTGTAGCCTGCGTGGTCGCAGTAGCGGTGCAGCTGAAGGTCTGGCCCGCGCCGCCGCCCATGACGAACCCGTAACCGTTCTTCGAACCGCCCCAAGCGCCATCCAGGAACGGCGGGGTCGCGCCCGTCAGCAGCGCGAAGGTGGCCGCATAGGTGCCGGTCGA
>CAIUWO010000354.1 GCA_903902895.1 Candidatus Hydrogenedentota bacterium
CTGCCCGCAATGTACACGAACGTGCTGGCCTATGACCGCGACGGGGACACCTACCGCCTCGGCCCGCCCGTCCACATTGTCGTGGACAATGTGATTGGGCTGGACTGCCTGCTTCAGGAACCGCCCAAACACGCGGACTTCCTGCCCGAGGACCCGCTGAACTGGACCGGGGCGTGGAGCATGCTCAACATCAGCTATTACGCGCAAATCCACATGGCGTTTGAGGATGAGTCCGACCAGACGGTTCAGACCACGGCCACGGCCACGACGGACCGGAGCATCGGCGGCAGTGTCGCCGTGTCCGCCGAGGGGTCAACATCGGTGAACGCGTTTCTGATGAAGGGCGCCGTCACCGTGGCCGCGGACGCGGAGGTGTCCTACGACTATGAGCAGCACAAGGCCTCGTGGAACTCCCAATACAGCAGCCGCAGCACCTCCGTCACCATGGAAACGGACGACGACGACATTCTCTATGGCAAGCTCCAGCTCATCGACATCTGGCGTTATCCCGTTTACGGGGCGAAGACAGACGACGGATTGAACGTGTTTCAGGACATCGTCCTTCCGGGTCCCGTGCTGAAGTTCAACGGCGGCGGGCTTTCGTGCTGGGACTGGTACCAGCCCGTGCACCAAAACCACAACATCCTCTCCTACCCGGCCCTTGGGGCGAATTTCCCGGGAGACGTCGGGCCGTTCAGCCTTCCCGATGGAACCGTGATTACGGATGTCATGACCGACAACACCGTCTATGCGTACGACGGCAACGCCCACAATGTCGAACTGCGCTGGACGCAAACCGCGGGAAGCGGGAGCGAGAAGGAATGGACCAACAAGATTGGGGACAGCGCGGACCTCAGCGTCAGCTACACCGGCGAGGCCGGCATCGGGGATATTGAGGATACCGAATCGACATGGAAGGTTGCGGTGCATTTTGACTCGTCGAACAGTTGGGGGGGCAAGACCACGGAAGAAACGACGTCATCGAAAACAACGGGCGTCCAGATTGACATCCCGGGCATTCCGCTGCCGTCGCGCGGATGGGCCTATCCCTTCCTGCCGGCCGTCTATATAAACACCACGGGCACGCTCAAAGCGGCGCATGCCATCGACTTCGGCAATCTCACGAACATGGGCCCCAACTGGGCCAAGTACTATGGGAGCCGGCCCGACCCGGCGTTGAATCTCCCCAACCGCATCCAGTACGTCTCGCCGGATGAGTACACATACGGCACCTGCGAGCTCGTGAAGGATGAGTCGCGCATGACCATGCGGGGCTTCTTCATACGGAAGGAAACCCCCAACCCCGTCAGCGGCAAGCTGGACCCCCTGGCCGAGGCGCCCACGGACGGCGACAAGGTCGAGCTGGCCGCGCGGGTGTACAACTTCTCCATCGGACAGGCGACCGGGGCCTTCACGGTGCGTTTTGACCGCGCCCTGATCGACACCTCCAGCGCGACCGAACTCGCCGGAACCCGCGTCACCATCGGGAATGTCTCCATGGCCAGTCTCAAGCCGCTGGAGATGAGGGAAGCCGTGATTGTGTTGGACACCACCGGCCTGAGCAATACCGTGAACCCGGCGACCGGAAAACTGGACTACAATCTCGGATACCGATTCTACGTGGTTGTCGACCCCGGCAACGCGATCAGCAACGAAATCCACGAATGGAAAGACCCAACGCGGGTAAACGAGGCGGAATGGACCGATGCCGAAGGCCGCCTGTATCACGGCAACAATGAAGGGTTCTGGCCCGTCAGCGGCGGCGTGATGGTGCATCCCAAAGGAAGCGGGGCGCACCCGCCTGACCCGGAACCGCCCGCGTGCGCGGTCACAATTCTGACACCCGAAGGGCTGGTCACGGGCGAGGAACTCACTATTCCCGCAGGACACCGCTATCGTTTGCGGGCGCAAATCACGGACGTTGTCCAGGACACGACCCACCGCCAGTTCCTGTTCATGGCCTCCCTCAACGGAGGGGATCCAAAAGTGGTGGAAATGGCCACGGTCCGCGGCATACGGAGCACGGACACCTATGTGTGGGCCAACTGGAAGCCTCTGAAGCCCGGCGCGTATCGCATTTGGGCCACCTACGCGGGCGACTTGGAACGTCCATCCTCCTCAAACCCGGAGAATGCGCTCCATGTCACAGTGGGACCATCGGACATCCCGACGCCCGGCGAAGGCGAGGGTGAAGGCGAGGGCGAGGACGGCGGAGGTGGATGCAATGGCCAGGATGGCTCCGGCCCGCCCATTGATGGCGCCGCGATTCTGGCAGCGCTCGCCGGATTCTGGTTGCTGGTCCGCTGGTACGGTGCCAACAACAACAAACCGGGTTTCTAGTAGACGGTAAGCCCTGTCTGCGAGAAGGCTGTTCTCCGAAAGGGAAACAATCATGAAA
>CAIUWO010000355.1 GCA_903902895.1 Candidatus Hydrogenedentota bacterium
GGCGGCTGGCAGGAAGACTGCCACACGGATGTGGTCCACAACTTCGCCGACGCCATGGCCGCCGTGCCCGAATGGGCGGGAAAGATGGGACATTGACGGACTGTGGAAAGTACTCATCATCCTTTGCGTGATGGAGCCGCAAACATAAGGCTGGAAGGGAAGAAATTGATGAAGCAGAACATACCCATTCTTGAATTTGACGGTGACAAACCGGCGATGCTCGAACCGGGCGAGTTGATTCCACGCAACGAGGCCGTGCCGGAACGTTGTGTCATCTGCTTCTTTCAAGATGTCATAGGCCATATGCTGGGGGCTGGATTGATTTCTGAAGTTGCCTGCCTGAAAAGCGAAATCGGACGCCATCCGGTCTACCTGGTCAAGGACACTGATCCAGGAGTGGCGCTTCTCCATCCCGGCGTGGGAGCCCCTTTGGCCGCAGCGCTTCTTGAAGAAACGATTGCCTTGGGCGGGTGCAAATTCATCGCATGTGGAGGCGCCGGCACGCTGGACTCCCATGCGCTCGGCAAACTCATCGTGCCAACCTCGGCGGTACGGGACGAGGGAACGTCATACCACTACCTGCCTGCGGGCGAGGAAGTCGGCCCAACACCCGCGGCGCTTCAGGCGATTGAACAAACCCTGCAGTCCGCCGGTGTGCCTTTTGAGAAGACGAAGACATGGACAACAGACGCGGTCTACCGCGAGACCAGGGGAAAGATAGCCCGTCGCAGGGAAAGCGGTTGCGGATGTGTCGAGATGGAGGCGGCCGCGCTCTTTGCGGTTGCCCGGTTTCGCGGGGTTGAGCTTGCCCAGATTCTCTACGCCGGAGACGATTTGGGTGGCGACTACTGGGATTCCAGGGAATGGAATGACAATTGGAGTGTCAGGGAAAAGCTGCTGCGGTTGGCAATAAGGGCATGCGGGTTGATATGACAAGCCATGGGCTTGCAGAAGCATCTGGCGGGGCGATTCCGCGTCCAAAGACGCTCAATGTCCGTCCTGTCGAGTCCGATGAATGCCGCGCGGCGGCCGAGGTGCTGCTCCGCGCCTTCTTCGATTTCTCGCTGAACCAATACCTGTTTCCCGATCCCACCAAACGGGCCTACCAGTTGCGGTTCCTATATCAGCGCACTTTGGCGATGTACCGGGAAGTCGGCGGTGCGTTCATCACGGAGGACGGCAGCGGCGTGGCCCTGTGGACGCCGCCGCAATACTGGCGCGGCCTGAGCGTATGGCGCTATCTGCGCGCCGGTTTCCTGCGCACGCCGTTCCATGTCGGCTGGGACATGCCGTCCATGCGTCTCCGGGCATTGCGGGACATTGACCGGCGCCACCACGGCGAGACACAGGGACCGCACTGGTCCTTGGAGGTGATTGGCGCAGACCCCGCGCGCCAGCGCACCGGGTCGGGCACTGCCCTTGTCCGGCACGTGCTTGACCAGGCCGATCAGCAGGGACTTCCGGCCTATGTCATCACCCATGACCGAAAGAACGTGGCCTACTATGAGCGCTTCGGTTTCAGACTCGTTGGCGATGCCCCCTTCGAGCCCGGCGCACCGCCCACCTGTTCCCTGCTGCGTCCCCCTTCTGCGTGATTCTTGGCTGTTTTGGACGCAACCACACCGACATCTCAGGCGCGAATATCAGAGGCGCATCTTCCAGTAATCGGGTTCTCTGTGCAGGTGCATTACCGCCAAGATTGTGGCGGCACCATTCTCGATACAGTAGAGCACGCCGTAGGGAAACCGCGGTGTCATGCAGCGACGCACGTCATCGTCGAGAATCGGCCATGCCACGGGATGTTCACGAATGCTCTGAACCGCA
>CAIUWO010000356.1 GCA_903902895.1 Candidatus Hydrogenedentota bacterium
CATGTCGTAGTCTTCAAAGAAATGCACCCACAGGCATTTGTCCGGGTCGTCGGGCGTCTGGAACTGGCACTCCTTGATCCACTTCCAAATTGCGTTGCGGGGAATCACATATCTTCTGTGACCCTTCTCGATGAGCGCGTCTAACAGGCGCAGGATGTAGACCATGTTGCCGCTGCGCTGGCCCCGTCCCTCACCGCCCACGATGGAATCGACGCGGAAAGGCCACGGCGAGCGCGTGGCGTCGGCGGGGCGCATGTTTTTCGCGAGCGCATCGGCATTGCGCATGGCCTGCTTGAGGAAGCGTTTGTCGCCTGTCGCGTCGTAGAGCTTCAGCAGCGCGTAGCCGGCGATGCCACCCTTGTCCGGCTCGATCACGTTGCGCCCGTAACGGCTGTCGCCCTGGGACGAGCGGAACAGCGGAAAGTCCATGTAGTAGCCCGTGGAGCGTGTGAACCGGGGCCAGGCACCCTTGTTTGGCGTGAGCGTCTCCCGCACGAGATAGTCGCCCATGCGCCATGCCCAGTTGAGAATGCGCGGGTCCGACTTGCCCTTGAACTCCCACCACTTCAGGTAGGACAGGATGGCCGTGCCGTTTTGTGTGGCGGGAATCGAGTCCAGCCGCGACACCTGGTATTTGTCGTCCATGAAGGTCATAACCACGAAGTTCGGATAGCCGCGGTCATTGACCGGGCATTTCAGATACCATTCCATCTCGCGGCCAATGGCGTCCTCCCACGGGGTCCAGGGCAGCAGTTTGCCGTCCGTGTCGTACACGGCTTCATGGAAGCCGATCTTCTTGGGCAGGTCCTGCGCGGGCTGCTGGGCATGGGCGGAGGTGCAGAGCAGTGCGGCAAGGACAGCCATAAAGATGGCGGAAGGCTTGAATTTCATGGGATGCATTTCCTTGATACTGGCCAAAGGACGCGAGTCCCACATTCGAAGAGCGAGACTCTCATCTGCACATTCTGTTCCGACAATCTCTTGGCCGCGGACGTATTTGCCCCCCCGCCAAGGGGGCTAAGACAGCGCGCTTTCGGGTCCTGACTGCGGTACTGTTTTCATGGTTTCAGCGCGAACAAACGGTTCATGATGACTCAAATGGCAAGCGCCCCCCATTTGTCTGCTTCTTTGCAGCGCAGTGTTAGTTTGCCCTTTCACGCCCGGAGGCACCAACGCGCAGCGCGGACCGGAGAAGATGAGTTATTCCGCCACGGCAAACTGCATTTCCCGGGTCTGCTCCACCACTTCCGACGCGCGCAGAATCTCGAAGCCGACAACACCGCCGTCATAGCCAAAATCGGCGATGACACCGGGACGAATCTCGTCACTCTCCTTCACCCGCACATCGCGCAGGGTAATCGTCAGCGTGTCCGTTTCTTTGTCGTATTCAGCTTTCATATGCCTGCCTCATACTTGTTGAAGTTTGACGTCTTGTAGAGCGTGATCACCACTGTCTCCGCCTCCGTTTCCTCCACCACCACCCGCAACAGCATCTCTGACTGGAGAATCTCATCGAAGTAACGCCGCATGTGTATCCGGCGCGGCGGACGCCCGGACACAACGGCGTCAGGACTGGCGATAGTCCCTTCCGTTTCCGCCATGCTCACTTCGCGCTAGGCGGCTTGCTTTCGGGCGTGCGCCGTCCAACGAATCGGTTTCATCCGGCGGTATTCTCCACCAGTTTAAGCGCCTCCGCGCTCTCCGTCTCATCAGCGGAACAGAAATCGCGGAAACCCACAGGCCTTCTGCCTGCAAACCTATTGTACTCTCTCGCACGCGGAGACGCCAAGACACCAATCCCAGCTCCATACTGTGTGCGAAAAAAACGCGGCGGTTTCCCGCGCCCGTGGACAGGCGTTGGAAATGGGATAGCGGCTCCTGTTTTCCCCCTGCCCCCCCCGTCGAGAGGCTTACCGTCCCGCCGCGGCGCGCTTTTTTCCCGCGCCGCCCGCGGAGAGCTTGATGACGAGCATTTCCAGGGCAAGGTTCCGGTCGGTGCCGGTCTCGCGCATGTTGAACTGGGTGCGGGTGCACATGGCCATGGCCAGCTTGAGTTTGGCCAACCCCAGCGTCTCGCCGAGTTTGACCACCTTGGTCGCCACAAAGGGCTTGGGCGCGGGGGCCTGGGTTTCGGGCATGGCGCGGTAGGCGTTTTCGACAAGCCAGTTGATGGTGCCGAGAATCTCGTCGGGCGCCTTGTTGAGCGCGATGAGTTCGTGCAGCGCGATCAGCGCCTTGCGCGTGTCGGACGCGGCGATGGCGTCGGTCAGCGCCCAGACCGTTTCCTCGGCCACGTCGGCGCAGGCGGCGCGCACGTCGGCCTCGGTGATCACGCCCTGGTTGCCCACATAGTTGGCCGCGAGGCTGAACGCGTTCTGCACATCGCTCAGGCGGTTTCCGGCGCGGTCCAGCAGTTCGGTGAGGGCCGCATGGTCAATTTTGACCCTGCGGCTTTCGGCCTCGCCGCTGACCCACTGGCGCATGGCCGCATCGTCCAACTGGGGGCATTCGACCACGACCGCGCCCTTTTCGCAGGCCTTGAAGAAGCGTTTGCGCCGGTCAATCTGGGCGGCGACCAGCACCAGGAGCGTGGTTTCGGCGGGGTCCTCGATGTAGCCGGTGAGGTGCGCGAGCGGCGCGTTTTTCTCCGCGGACATGGTGTTGTAGCGCTCGGCGTTGCGCACGATGATCACGCGGCGCTCCGCGAGAAACGGGAAAGTGCGCGCCTCCTGGGCAATGTCACCGGGGGGGGTCTCGTCGGCGTAGAACAGCGAATAGGTCATGTCCTGAAGGGAGGGATCAACGTAGGCGTCAAACAGGCGTTTGAGCGCCGCATCAACCAGCACCGGCTCCCACTCTTCCCTGCCCCACGGGGCCTTGCCGGGGCAGAAAAGCACTACGCGCGGCGGCGCGCCCCGCCCAATGCCGTCGATGAACTGCCTGATCTGCACGGGGTCACCACGGTTCGACGACGCGGTGGAAAACAGCCGTGGCCAGCTGCTCCAGCGCCTGGGACGCGGCCCGGTTCTCCTCGTCCGTGGGGAACGAGCGCACGGTGGGCAGAAACACTGTCGCGTTGCCGTGGAGCCGGTCGGAGGAGAGCCCGGCGGCGCGGGTATAGAAGGTCGTTTCGCCGGTCATGCCCGGGTCTTCCCAGAGCACCTCGCCCGTGGCGCGGTCTGTAAGCCGCACGCCCGCGGTGACGGCCATCAGCGACTGCGTCACCTCATCGTTCTTGTCGGTGATGAGGCCGCGCCGCGACAGGCCGGTAATCATGCCCTCAAGCAGCAGGTCGGCGTCGGCCGCCTTCACCACCTGCAGGCGCGAGTCATTGATGAACTTTCGGATGACCGCGTCCGTCAGCGGGGCCTGGAGATCATATTCGCGGGTCTTGTCGTAGAAGGGGGAGACGGCTATGGTGGTGTATTTGGGGTCGAGCGAACTCTGCGTCGAGTAGCCGCACCCGGCCAGCGCCCCCAGTGCAAGCACCGCGGCGCAGCCAAGCAGGGCGGCGCGAAAGCCGCCGCGTTCCGCAGCCGATCTCCCGGTCATCGCGCTACCTGGCCTCTTGCTTTCCGTACTTCATGCCCACGTGGGTCACACCGGCGTTGTTGTCCAGCCATTCCTTGGCGGTCTGCGACGCGCCGGTGTCGGTGAAATCTTTGGCAAGCAGCTCGTAGTAAATGCGCGCCGACGAGAAATCACGGCGCTTCTCATAGAAACGCGCCGTGGCCAGACGCTGGTTGGCAATGGATTCGCGCATTTCGCCGCGCTTTGACTTGAGGTCGGCGACGCGCTCATCCTGCGGGTAGCGGACGGCAAAATCGTCAATCGCGTCCACCGCCATCTGGCTGGGCGTCTGGTCGTAGGCCGGCTTGAGCGAACCTTTGTAGTAGCACATCGCGAGGCCGTAGGACGCCTCGTCCACCCAGTCGGACCCGGAGTAGTCCTCGACCACGCGGCGGTACTCGAAGGCCGCCTCAATGTACTCCCTGCGCGCGTAGTGGCTCAGGCCAATCTTGTACTGGGCCTCGGCGGCCTCGGCCGTGAACGGCTGGTTCTCCACCACCATCGCGTAGACTTCGGCGGCGTGCTTGAGCGGGCGTTTTTTGAACAGGGCCCACCGCTTCTCTATTTTCTTCAGTCCCTTTTCATAGTACTGGTCGCCGATTTCGTACTGCCGTTTGATCGCCTCCTGGTACCGCTTGCTGCCGGGGTAGCCGGCGAGCAGTTGCTGGTACGCCTTGGCCGCGTCCATGCTCTTCCCCTGCGCCATGAGGATTTCGGCGCGCAGGAACTGGTTCTCATCAGCCATCGCGTCCTTGCCGTAGAATTCGGTGAACTTCTCCGTCTCGCGCATCGCCTTGCGGTAGCTGCCCTCGACGAGCAGCCCGCGCGTGTATTCGATCTGCAGTTCGGCCGTTTCCTTGGGCATCCGCTTCATGTTTACGAAACGGCCCGTCTGCGGCGTCCAGGTCCATTGCGCCTGCGCCGACACGGCCCAAAACAGCAACACGGCAAACGCCGCCAATTTAAGACTCGTGCGCATGATGGTTTCTCCGCGAAACTCTGACGTTCCAGCCCTGTCCGGACGGAAAAATTTCCGTCCCGATTATCAACATACTATCAGGACAGCCGACCGCAAGGCAACCCCGGGAAGGCATGCCGCCAAACCATATATGGCGGTGTGCCCCTGTCGGCAACGCCATATCTCGGCAGTCATGCCCGGAATCCGTCGGCAATGCCCCGCGGCTCAGCCTTTGGCGGCAGCTTTCTTCTTCGCCACAGGCTTCTTCTTGGCGACCGGCTTCTTGGCGGCAACCTTCTTGGCGACCGGCTTCTTCGCAGCAGCCTTCTTCTTCGCCGCCGGCTTGGCAACCCGGTCCAGGTACTTCTCGACCAGGTCAAAGCTCTTCTCAATGGCGGTCTTGAGTTCGGCGCGGCCCACCTTGACAACACGCGACCATTCTTTGGCCACCTCGCGGGCCTCGTCGGCCACATAATCGCTGTCGCCCAGTGCCTTCTCCATCGTCTTGCCGGCCTTCTTGTGGACCATGTCGAAGACGTCCAGCGCGCCCTTGAACATTTTGCGCTCCAGGCCGACGGCCTCGCGGGCGCCGCGCACCCCCAATGCCTTGCCGGAACCCAGCGCGGTCTTGGCGCTCTCCGTCACAAACTCACCGGCGGCCTGCGCCGCCTTGCCCACCTCGTCCATGCTCTTGCGGGCCAGTCCCGGATTCTTCTTGCAACCCATTTTCTTGCACGCCATTTCATTCTCCTCCTTTGGCGGAACGGTTTGATCTGTTCCGCTCCGACTTGTTTGCTGTAATATTACGCTTTTGGGGGGCAAATCAACAGTTTTGCACCCCTGCACGCGTCAACGAAAACGCCGCCGGAAGGGCGTCTGCCCCGCCGGCGGCGTTTTTCACAATGGCTATGGCTAGAAGAGGCCCGGCACGAAACCGTCCTCCGTGCCGGAGGCGCGGTAATAGGCCCCGCCTGGCGCGTTGAACAGCTGCACCACGCGCAGCAGTTCGGAAATGTCAATGTTCCAGTCGCCCGTGTAGTCCGCGTCATGGGGCACACCGGCCTGCTTGCCGCTTCCGGGCAGGTAACCGTCTTCCGTGTCCGCACCCGTTTCGTAGCCGCCGGCGTTGTACAACTGCACCACGCGCAGCACCTCGGAAAGCGAAAGGTGCCAGTCGCCGTCGATATCGGCCGCGTGGGTCTGGTCCTGCGGAAGCGCCTCGGCGAGCACCGACGCCACGGCGCCCGTGCTTGCCGCCACGCCGTCCGTCTCGTAGTCGGCCTGGCCCGTCACGGTCACCAGCCCGGAAGCGTCGGCCGGGGCGGTCGCCTCATAGACCACTTCCAGCGGGAACGCCGTTGCATTGCTCCAGTCGAGGACCAGCGCGTTTGCGCCCACCGACTTGGCAGACACGCCCGCGGCGCCTGAAAGCAGGTTGAGCACCCAGCCTTCCGGCAGGGCCTCAAGCAGGTGGAGCTGGCTCAGCACGCCTTCGCCGTGCTTGGTCAGACGCAGCGTGACGCGGATCACGTCACCGGGCGCGAAGAACTGGTTGCCAAAGCGGCCCGCCACCTGGCGCACCATCTCGATCACCGATTCCGACTGCCCCTCAGCCTGGAGGGCGAGCGCGGACGCCTCTTCCCAGGTCACCAGGCCGTCGCCATTCGTGTCGGCCGCGCGGAAGACGGCCCGCGGCAACTGGAGCCGCGCCGCGATTTCCTCGTACGACAGCGCGCTGTCGCCGTTGGTGTCGAGCAGGCTGAACGCGTCCGCAATCAGGCCGCCAAGATTGTGCGAGCCCTGCAGGCCCCCCAGCAGATCGTCAAGGCCGGTTGCTTCGCCCTCGCCCTCCACCGGTTCGCCTTCGCCCTCGCCCGGCTGGGTTACAGTCAGGTCCTCGCAGTCGATCACGCCGTTCTGGTTGCCGTCCACGGCCGCAAAGCGGTCCTGCGTGAATACGCTGGAGATCTCCGCAAACTCAAAGACACTGTTGCGGTTGACGTCCACCGCGTTGAACAGGTCGGCAACCGTGGGCAGGGGCGTGGGCAGCAGACTCTGGATAACCGGTGTGGCGGCAAGCGCGCGCAGCTCGGCGGCGTCAATCACGCCGTCGCCGTTGATGTCGGCCAGTGCCACCGCAATGTCGAAGATCGAATCCACCGGCACCGGGCAGTACACGGCCGGCTCGCCCTCGACGGGCTCGCCTTCCGCCGGTTCGCCTTCATGGCCGCCCAGCAGTGCGATAAGCGCGGCGAGATCCTCGCAGTCGAGCGCGCCGTTGTGGTTGGTGTCGGCGGCGGCGAAAATGGCGGGGCTCACCAGCGCGCCGACTTCGCTTTGCTCCAGCACGCCGTTGCCGTTAGCGTCCACATAGGATACCGGGTTCATCGGAAGGAGGGCCGCCAGTCCCGCCAGTTCCGCCTGGTCAAGACAGTTGTCACCGTTCTGGTCTATCAGCGCCAGATAGGAGAGATAGTCGACCGGCAGCGCGTTGGTGCCCAGGTCCAGCAGGGGCCCCACGAGGGCGGTCACTTCATCCAGGCACACCAGTCCGTCATGATTTCTGTCCAGCAGCATCGCCAGTCTGGCGATCATCGGGCGGATGTCCGGCAGCGGGCAGGCCACCACGGGCTCGCCCTCGGCGGGTTCGCCTTCGGCCGGCTCGCCTTCGGGCACCTGAATGTTGAGGAGCGCGTTCAGGTCCTCGCAGTCGAGCACGCCGTTGGCGTTCACGTCAAGCGCCGCGAACATGGAAGCGTCCAGATACAGGCCGGCTTCAGAAAGCTGGATCAGTCCGTCGCCGTTGGTGTCGATATATCCGAGCAGATTGGCGTCCCCCGGGAAAAGCTGGCCCAGTTCTGAACGCGACAGTTTGCCGTTGAGGTTTCTGTCGAAAAAGGGCCATGCCCCCGCGGGCAAAATGGAACTGAATCCCGGGTAGACGCGCGCGATCTCCGCCTGCGTGACACCGCCGTCATCATTCGCATCCAGCAGGGCAAGCAACGCGTCCAGCAGCA
This sequence comes from Candidatus Hydrogenedentota bacterium, assembly GCA_903902895.1. Classification (GTDB taxonomy): domain Bacteria; phylum Hydrogenedentota; class Hydrogenedentia; order Hydrogenedentales; family CAITNO01; genus CAITNO01. Next base: position 7,546 of record CAIUWO010000356.1, read on the forward strand.
GCGAGTTCACATTGGGAATCGCGCAGGGCAGCGATGTCTCGCCCTCGCCCTCGGGGGAGACCACCGTGAGGTCGGCGCAGTCAAACACGCCGTTGCCGCTGCGGTCGAGTAGCGCGAACAGCGCCGGTGTCAGGTACTGCGACACTTCCGAATACTGAAGGACGCGGTCGCCGCTGGTGTCAATCATGCCCAGCGGGTCCACACCCAGCACGGCAAGGATGGTCACAATCTCATCGGCCTCAATCTGGCCGTTGCGGTTGAGGTCGATGACGGAGAAGTAGCTCGCATATTCGGCGGGGATGGGATAGACCGCCTCGATCTCCGCCAGTGACAGCCCGCCGCTCCGGTCCGCGTCAAACAGCGGCATCAGCATGCCCGCCAGCACAGCCACAACGTCGTCCGGAAGCGGGCAGGCAACCGGCGGGGTTTCACCCTCGACCGGCTCACCCTCGGCGGGTTCGCCCTCGGTCACAGGGCCGTTCAAGAGGACGCTCAGATCCTCGCAGTCAAGCACACCGTTGCCGTTGGCATCCACCATGGCGAAGAGGGACGGGTCGACGTAGGGACTGATCTCGGCCAGTTGAATCAGGCCGTCGCCGTTGGTGTCAACCACGCCCAGGATGCTCCCGCCGGGCATGCTGAATCCGAGTGCGCCAAACAGGCCCGGCAGTGCGTCCAGCGCCGCGCGCGATACCTGGCCGTTGCCATTGACCCCCAGTATGGAGAACAGTGTCTGCAACTGGGAGGCGCTGATAATCGGGGCCACCCGGGTTATCTCTTCCCTGGCAATGCCGCCGTCCTTGTTGGCGTCAAGAATGGCGAAAATGGCGTCGAACAGCAGCGAGTTCACGGCGGGAATCGCACAGGGCGGCGATGTCTCGCCTTCGCCCTCGGGGGAGACCGCCGTGAGATCGGCGCAATCAAACACGCCGTTGCCGTCTAGGTCCACCCGTGCAAACTTCTCAGGGCTCAGCCCATACCCCGACACTTCATCGTACTGTACGGCACGGTCATAGTTGAGATCTATCGGCTCCAGCAAATGCATCTGCCGAGCCAATGCGACGGCCAGGAGCTCATTGGCGTCCACCTCGCCGCTGTGGTCGGTGTCTGTGTCAGAAATGCTCTCTGCCAGTTGGGAATTCAGCCCCATCAATTCAGGAAACGCAAGTCCGCCGCTTTCATCACGGTCAAAAATGAGCACCAGCAGATCACCCAGGGCCGGGAAGACCGTTTCCGGCAGCGGGCAGGGGCCTGTGGGCGCGGTGTCGCCGCAGTCGAACACGCCGTTGCCGTTGCGGTCGAGCAGCGCAAACTGCGCCGAACTGACATACCCGGCCACTTCCGAGTACTGAATGATGCGGTCGGCGCTGGTGTCGACCAGGCCCAAAAGATCAATCCCCAGCATGGACGCGACGCTCACCAGTTCATCCGGGTCCACCTGTCCGTTTTGGTTCATGTCGATGATGGAGAAGTAGGAAACATACTCGGCCGGAATGGGATACAGCGCCTGTATCTCGGCCAGCGAAAGGCCACCGCTCTGGTCCGTGTCGAAAACGGGAATGAGCAAATCGGTCAGGAACGGAAGAATGTCCTCGGGCAACGGGCAGGGCGCGGGCGGGGAAACTTCACCCTCGACAGGCTCGCCCTCGGCCGGCTCCCCCTCGGCGGGGGGCGTGGCGCCCAGATCGGCGCAGTCGATCACGCCGTTGCTGTCCTTGTCCAGCAGGGCAAACTGCGCCGGTGCCACATACTGGGACACTTCCGCGTACTCAATGGTGCCGTTGCCGTTCGTGTCCACCATTGACAGCAGATCGCCCCCGGGGAGCAGCGACAGGAACGGGGTAAGCTCCGCGATCGAGACTTTGCCGTCCTTGTTGGCGTCCGCTATGTTGAAATACTGCGCCGGAATCCCCGCGTACAGCGCGTTCAGTTCCGTCAGCGACAACCCGCCGTCCCCATTGGTGTCCACCAATGGAAACACAATATTCAACACAGTCGCCGGGTCGCTGGGCAGGGCGCAGGACTCCGCCTGGGCTGCCATGCCAAGAAAAGCCGCCGCCAATGCGACCATGATGACCGCCGTACGCGTGTGTGTTGATTTCATGACGCTGCATCCTCTCCGGTTAGGACAACCGTGGTCGCCTAAGAGTCCCTAACTTTTTCTGAAAACCGCACGTTACCCGCCACTGCCTCTAAACGGTGTAACGAATAAGCCTCTCGTCTGTATATTCTTACAAGTCAAGTTAGCACAGTATAACTATCCTGTCAAGACAATCCCATTTCCAAAACTCGAAAACCCCGCATATTCCCCGCCTGACTTCGGCAAAGTTTCTCATTCGCCCTGTTTCTTCCGCCCTCCCACCGCGCCGGAAATCCTTGTGCATTCGACACTTGGGCCATCTGGCGGCTATGATGACACGGATGAATCGCGCGGCCTGTCCAATGGATATCTGGACATGGCCGTCACAAAATGAGGGATACTTTCCGTGAATACCGGTTCCACCACGCGCCTTGCCGCGCACGCTGCCATGCCCCTGCTTCTTTTGGCCGCCCTCTTTCCCGCCGGGACCGCCATGACAGACAGCCTCTTCAGCGGTGGCAGAAAGGACGCGCGGTCCATTTCGACGGACACCTACGAGGTGGACATCCAGAAGAACGGGGCCATCCGGGTGCGGGACACCAACAGCGAAACCATTTTTGAAAACGCCGCGCCCACGGTGACATTGGAGGGCGAGGATGCGCCGCGCGCGCTCAAGGTTATCGCCACCCAGACGGAACGCTTCCAGGCGCATGACCGGCTGGGCCAGGGCCAGGGGATGGCCTATGCCTCCAAGGACTGTGAATGGTTCCTGACGACCTATCCGGGCAAGCCCTTCCTTTCGGTCCATGTGGCCTACCGCAACACGGGAAAGAAACCCGTCCGGGTAAGCCGGTTGTCGCCGTGGTCCATCGGCACCGCCCTGTCAGGCCGGCTGGTCATGGGCGCGGAGTCCGCTGAAACGCGGCTGCTGGACAACGGAACGCTGTTCCGCTCTTTCAACGACTATGCCGGCGTGCACGTCGGCAAGACCACCGCCCAATGGAATCTCGCCGCCTACAATCCCGTCTCCGGCCTTGCGCTGGTCGCGGGATTTCTGACCAACCGCGCCGCGCACGGGCAGATCATGATCGAGCGCACGGAGAAGGCCGAGGCGGACAGTTTTGACCGCTTTTCGGCGGACTGCGTTTACGACCCGCCCGTCGAGATACCGCCGGAAGGCGTGCTGGAATCGGAGGTGCTCTATCTCGGTGTGGTCGAGAGCAACGCGCTTGTCGGACTGGAGCGTTTTGGCAAGGCCGTGGCCGTGGCCAACCGCATCAACCACAAGCCCGCCTTTTTGCCCCATGGCTGGGACTCGTGGAACACCAAGTACCACAGCGACATCAACGAGACGGTCGCGATGGAAAACCTTGACTTTGTGGACCGCAACCTCAAACGCTACGGCTGGACCCACTTCGCCCTGGACGACGGCTGGCAGCAGGGCGTCGGCGACTGGGAGGCCAATGCCGAACGCTTCCCCAAGGGCATGAAAGCCTTTGCCGACGAGGTGCACCGGCGCGGCATGACCACCAGCCTCTGGATTAATCCGTTCGCAGTGGACAAGAATTCGGCACTGGCCAAGACGCACCCGGAATGGATGCTCAACCCCAAGCCGGGGCTGGGAAAATTGATTGTGGGCGACAAGTTGATCCTCGACACAACCCGGCCCGAGGCCTGCGCATGGGTGCGCGACCTGGCGAAGACAATCACGCAGGAGTGGGGCTATGACGGGATTGTGGAGGCGGACTATGTCTATTTCCTGCTGCTGGCCGAGGGCCACGCGCAACAGGGTCTGACCAACCTCGAAGTGCTCGAGCGCGGCATGGCCGCGCTGCGCGAAGGCATGGGGTCGGACAAGGTGCTCACCACGATGACACCGCAGCCGGTCAACGCGCTGGTCGCGGAGTGCCTCCGCACCGGTTATGACTGCCGGCCGATCTGGAAGACGCCCAACCTCAAAGACCCCTGGGGCGCCGTGGACGCGCTGACCAACACCATCCGCCGCTTCTATGCGTTCCCCCACCAGTATCAGCCCGACCCGGACTGCGCCTATTTCGGCCACGAGGGGACTTATGCGCGCTGGGGCGTGAAGGACAAATTCCCGGCCCTCACCCGCGACCAGAGCATCGCGTGGCTCACCGGCGCGGCGCTCTGCGGCGGCGCGGTCAAAATCGGCGACGCCTTCGCCGACCTCAAGCCCGACGAGGTGGACATCCTGCGGCGTATCCTGCCCGTGCCGCCGAGGCCCGCGCGGCCGCTCGACGTGTTCGACGACAAGTCGCCCCGCATCTGGTCGCTGCCCCTGGAAACGCCCTGCGGCCCATGGCTCTTTGTTGGGCTGTTCAACTGGGAGATCGACGCCCCCGTCGACATCCCCGTCAGCGCCGAACTGCTCAGCCTGGACCCCAACGCCTACTACACCGTCTTCGACTTCTGGGCGGGCCGCTACCAGGGCACCTTCCACGGCGAACTCGCCGTGAACGTCAATCCCGGCTCGGTGCGCTTCTTCGGCCTGCGCCTTGCGGAGGACAAGCCCATGTTCGTCGCGTCGGACCATCACCTGCTGCAGGGCGCGCTGGACCAGCACGACATCGCCTGGGACCCCGCCACTGGGACCCTCTCCGGCGCGTTCACCGCCATCGCCGACACCCCCTACACGCTGTGGTTTGCCGCGCCCGAGAAATACACACTGATCGGAACCGAGCTGAGTTGCGGCGCAGTGGAAACCGCCCGAGACGGCCGTGCCATCAGCGTGAAGTTCAACAGCGGCGTTGGCGGGGCAGCGAAGTGGACGCTGAAGTTCAAGTGAGGCGGAAGACAGTAATTGACATGGATGCACAGGATGAACAGGATAAAACAGAACAGTTCAAATGTCTTTCATCCTGTGAATCCTGTTTATCCATGTTCGATTTTCTTCTCCCGCTGTAATTACATGAGAAAGGACCGCGCATGCTAACCACTGTAATCGCCGTTGTTCTGGGCTCACTCGCCGTCACGCCCGCCATCCACCAAGTGGAGGGTCAGGCGGAGGTGGGCACGGTGGAGATTCACGGCGTGGCCGCGGGCGCGTTCAACCCCGGCTATTGGGAAAGCGACACGCTCAACCTGGTACCGGACCTGCGCGACCCGCTGCTCGCGCCGCGCCAATCGGGCGTCTACCGCAACATCTACGCGCCTTCGGCGGTGCAGACCCCGACGGGCTGGCGGCTGTTCTACGGCGCCTGGGACGGCGTGCCCACGGGCAACGACCGCATCTACTGCGCGGACACCACGGACTTCATCGATTTCGGCACGCGGCGGACGGTCATCGAGCACGGCGAGTTTGTGCACACCTGCAACGTGAACGCGCTGGGCAAGCCGGACGGCGGATACGAGATGGTGGTGACGGCCTATCCCGACGCGAAGGGCGACAACAAGCCCGCCTACTTCTCCAGCCCCGACGGCGAGGCGTGGAACGAACGCCCCGCACCGTCACCGGCGAAACAGTCCGACATTGTGCGCGTCGACGGCTATGACAAGTACGACACGGCCGACATCAACGGCGTAAATGTCATACTCCGCGAGGGCGAAGCGCTGCATCTGTACTTCAACAACTATAGAGACTTCGGCCGCGTCTACCGCGCCACAGGCACGGACGGCAAAGCCTATCAGTTTGAGGGCGCGGCTTTGGAGTGCTCCTATGCCGTCAACGACGTCAAAAAGATTGACACGCCCGACGGCCCGCGCTACCTCATGGGCCTGCACATGAACCGCGAGGGGCTGTGGTACGCGCTGTCGAAGGACGGCATAAAGTTCGACAAGGAACAGCCGCTGCTGACGCACACCGGGCCGCAGGACAAGTACATCGTTGCGCTGGGCTGGGTGGTGCGCGACAACCGCCTGCTGGGCGTGCTCTATGGCGCCGGGGCCGTGCCCGAGCTGAACCGCAACCGCATCTTCGCCCGCTGGCTGCAAAAGCGCGTCGTCTTCACCTCCAACGACGGCACCCGCGTTGAGCCCGAAGCGGCCCTCGGCCCGGACCGCCAGATTCTGCGCATCCCCGAAGGCATGGACCGCAAAGGCACATTGCAGGTCTTCGCCGAAGACGGCAGGACACCCATTGGCGAACCCATCCCCGGAACGCTCAACCCCGGCACCGTGCATGAGCTAAAGGTTAACTGATTTTAAGGGTGGATTCTGGGCATGCCTCAGACGACCTGTCCCCGGACAATAATGTAGATGTTTGCCGCATCGATGTTTCCGTGGGATTTGGGACAACGTGGTATGATGGTTGTGGTGGCCAAAGCGGGCGCATCGGCGCTTTTTGGACTGCCGCGCAACCCACGGTTGGCCAACAAGCATGGAGTCCGGCCCGGAGAAAGGCGACGCAATGACAGCGATACCGAGTGACAAGGCGGGAGAGAGCTTGTCCGATCTTATTGGGCAGGTTTCCCTTTCGCACGAACCCGTTGAGATACATGCGGCGGGTGGAACGGCCGTGCTCGTCGCCGAAGACGATTGGCGCGCCATTCAAGAAACGCTCCACCTCATTTCCGTGCCCGGCATGCGCGAATCCATCCGCGAAGGCATGGCAACCCCCATTGAGGATTGCTCTGAGGAGCCCGGCTGGTGAAGTGGCGGCTTGTCTTTACGAAGCAGGCCCAGAAAGACGCCCGCAAGCTTGCGGCAGCCGGCCTCAAGAGCAACGCACAAAGGCTTCTTGACGTGCTCGCAAAAGACCCCTTTCAATCACCACCACCGTTCGAGCGGCTTGTTGGCGACCTTGCAGGCGCCTATTTGCGGCGAATTAACATCCAGCACCGTCTTGTGTATCAAGTGCTCGAAGACTCACATGCGGTGAAAATAATTCGAATGTGGACGCATTACGAGTAATGTGCCTTCCCCCCCATCCTTCGGCAGGCACCGGGGCACTTTAAGGTGGTGCTAAGGGGCGGGCGCCGAAGGCTTTCCTTCCGGAACCTACCCGAAATCGGGAAGGGCAGGAACCGGTAAAGGATGCGGGCATAATTGTATTGTCCGCTTCTTCATTCCTGCATCATCTTTTCTTTTCCTGCTTTCCAGCTTTCCAGATATGGAAATTCCTAACAGGATGCATGAAGGTGACCGGCCGCGGTTCAAAGACTTGCATCATCTAAGGGCGGCCGCTGAGCCATTTCCGGTCTCTGAGAGGTAAGGCATGCCGGCGTCCTTGTCATCTGCAATCAATTCCTGAACCTTCTCCTCGGGCACGCCCAGCGCCTTGAGTATCCCCCGGGCCATCAGCCAGTCTCCGGTGGCGTTCATATGCACCCCGTCGCCGGTTATTGCATTTCCCTGCGTATCGGCGGGTTTGCGGGCGAGCGCCTGGAGGAACAGCGTGTGCAGGTCCGCCAGCAGGCAGTGCTTTTCCGCGGCAATCTGCCTGACGGCGTCACAGTACATTGCCAAACGCCGGTTGCCTTCAGAATTGGCGTCTTCCTCAATCAGCGTGGGGGTGCAAAGGAGCACACCAATGCCCGCCGCCTGGGCGGTTTCGACCATCCTGGTCACATTCGCCCGGTAGTTCTTCAGCACCTCGTCGCTGTGCGGCTCTTTGACCCGGTGCCATACGTCGTTGATGCCGATATCGATGGTGACCAGCGCCGGTTTCTTCCGAATCACATCCTTGTCAAAACGGGCAATCAGGTCCTCTGCCTTCTGCCCGCCAATCCCGGCGTTGATGATGGCGGGGATTTTCATATCCGCATACTGCCCGGCGAACACCGCGTCCATGTCCCGCAGATAGCCGCCTTGGGCTGTGATGGAATCGCCGATGGCGACAATCTGTTCGCCCTTCTGAATCTTCAAGTCTTCTGTTTCCATGATTTGTATTGCGGTGGGATCGCCCATCCGTTCATGAAGCGCTGCACGCCAGACCACTTTCTTGTCGGGCGTGACTTCAAAGAAGGGCGGGCTGTCGGTGCGCCGCTGATGAATGAACCAGTTGTTGACCACCGTGTTGCCGCTGGCCAACCGTTGCAGGCTGCATATCCAGTAAAGCTTGAGGTCGGGCAGGTCCTGCTGCGTCAGGTGCCAGACCGTCTTGTCCTGCGCATCAACCTCCACAACGCCGCCGCGGTAGCCTATCAGCGTGTTGCCGTTGCCCAGCCGCACGGCGCTGAACGCGACGTCGGGAACGGCTATTTCGCGCAGCACCTTTCCGTCGGCATCGTATTCGCGCACGGCCTTGTCATCCAGATGGCCCACCAGGTAATGGCCGTTGTCGAGCTTGCGGGCAAGGCGCATGACGCCGTGACCGTTCGTAACAGATTTGACCGGTATAGTCTTGACGACAGCCCCCGCGGCGTCCACTTCGATCAGCCGCTTGGCTGTGCACTCGGCAACAAGCGTATTGCCATCGGCCAACCGCTGGCAGCTCCACACCTCGCTCGTGGTCTTGTACTCCCAGACGACCTTCTTGTCCGGCGTGACTTCGCGCGCGCCACGGTTGGCAATCTTTCCGTCACCCGCACCGTCGGTGAAGCTCATCAACACGTTGCCATTGGGCAGCAGCCAGGCATCGGCACACTGCTTGGCCGGATACTCCCAAACAATCTCCCCCGCGGCCGAGACTTTGAAGACCCGCTCCGCGCCGATATCACTGCACAGGTACGCGTGCCGGACATCCTGTGACCATGCCGATGCCGCGACACAGAGGATCAGCATACAAAAACGGGCAATCGCCTTTTCTGAACATAGATTGATGCGCACTGTTTTGTCCTTTCCGTTCCTGCTACACACCCTGCGCCTGCACAGTCTTGGTTTCACCGTTCACCACGATTGTCACTTCGCGCGGTTGTGCCGAAGAGATGCGGTAGTCGGTTATCTTGCCGTCCTGCCACTGCATGTCCACGCCAAAGTTGCCGCGCGCGCGCAAGCCCTTGGCGGAACCTGTCGCCCATGTCGTGGGCAGCGCCGGCAGTAGACGGATGATTGGCTTGCCGTCCGCAGTGAGTTCATGGCTTTGAATCAACATTTCGGCAACGGCGGCACATCCGCCGAAATTGCCGTCGATCTGGAAGGGCGCATGCAGGCAGAACAGATTGGGAGCGCCGCGCCCGATGAGCATGGAGACCAGTTTGTTCGCATGGTCGCCGTCGTGCATGCGGGCCCAGAAATTGGCCTTCCACGCCATGGACCACCCGGTGGAGGCGTCGCCGCGGCGTTCAAGCGACCGTTTGGCGCCCTCGAAAAGCTCGGGCACCTGCGGGTTGATCTCGGTGCCGGGATAGAGGCCCCAAAGGTGCGAACTGTGGCGATGGTGAATGTCGGTTTCATCGAAATCTTCCTGCCACTCCATGATGCGCCCTTCCTTGTTCACGCGCGTGGGCATGAGCCTTGCCCCTGTGGCATCCAGGCTCTTGGCGAAGTCTTCGTCGGTTCCCAGGATGCGCGCGGCCTCGGCGGTGCGGGCCAGAAGGTCGCGGATGATTTGCAGGTCAAAGGTCGAGCCGACGCAAAGGTACGTCGTTTGCTTTTTCCCCTCGGCATCGGTGTAGCGATAGCTGTTCTCCGGCGAATTGGAGGGCGCGGTCACCAGCAAGCGGGTTTTGGGATCCTCCACCAGCGCGGCCTGGCAGAATTCGCTCGCCCCCCGCATGATCGGGTAATACTTCTTCAAGAACTCCCTGTCCAAGGTGAAGGCATAATGCGTCGCGATGTGCTGGGCCAGCCAGGCGCCGCAGGTCGGCCCCACGCACGCGCCCAAATTGCTCGGCGAGGTGTCATACCAGGGGTTTTGCGTGTGGTTGGCCATCCATCCGGGCGCGTTGTAGTAGGCCTTGGCGGTCTTCTCCCCCTCTTTGGCAACGCCCTCGATAAAGCGCATGAGCGGCATGTGGCAGTCCGAAAGATTCGCGACCTCAGCCGGCCAATAGTTCATTTGCAGGTTGATATTGCTGTGAAAGTCGCCGCGCCATGGCGTGTCGTATTCCTCCGCCCAAATGCCCTGCAGGTTGGTGGGAAGCTGCGAATCGGGCCGTGAGCCGGAAACCATCAGGTGGCGGCCGAATTGAAAGTACAGCGCGGCCAGCGCGGGGTCGGGCGTGGTCTCCGCCTCGCGGACGCGTTCCGGCGTGGGCAACTGCGAGTTGGCCCCCTGCGGCAGCGCGATCGTGCAGCGGTTCATGAACGAAGCGTGGTCGGCCGAGGCGTCGTTCATGACGCCGTCAAACGGTTTCGCCAGTGCCTGCGTCAACCGCTGCCGCACCAGCGGGGCAAAGTCCTTGTTGAACAGGTCGGTGCCGGCGGAGACTATGAGCGTTGCCTCGTCCGCGCCTTCGATTACAAGGCCCGATTCCGAAGCGGTGACTTTGCCGCCCTTGGTGGATGCGCCAAGCAGGGCCAGGTAACGAACGCCTTCACCGGTGGCGCCTTCGGGCTTGTTGAATGGGAGTTGGCCTTCCATCCGTTGATAGCCGCCGTCGGTCACAACAGTCGCACTCTCCTTGCGGGAAAGGCTTGCGGTGAAGGAGAGGGCGCCCGCCTTATCCGCCTTGAGGCGCAGCGCAATCACCTCGTCCGGCTTGGAAACCACCAGTTCGCGCACAAAAGCAACACCCTCGTGCATGTACTTTGTGGTGGCCACGCCGGTCATCAGGTTGGCATCCCGGCGGTATCCGTCCGGCACATAGGGCACGGCGGCCGCCATGTCTATGCCGGACAGCGCGATCTCCGCTATCTGAAAGTAGGACTTGCGCGAGGCGAATGTGAAACGGTAGAAACGGCAGGCGGCCGGTTTCGCGATGTCATACTTCTTGGTCTGGAAACGTTCCTCAAACGGCCTGGCAAGATTCTGGCGGTCCAACTCGGTCCATGTCTTGTCGTCCAGCGAGCCTTCGAGCACCCATTCCCGCGGGTCGCGCGTTGGCACGTCATTGGCGCTGGTGAATGAATAGGAGGGCACGATCTGCTCGCTGTTCAGTGCGATCTGCCAGACCACCTCCTTCCCGGGATTCTTCACGCACCACTTGGTGCCATGATCCCCGTCAATACAGTTGGAGATGTTGTTGCCGTCGCCGTTCTCGTGTCCGCTGGGCGATGAGACCGTCATCCGCGGCGCGGCACCGGGAAAAACAACCGTCAAATCGCCAAGCGTCTGGTAGGACCCGAATTGGTCCCGGTCATTCCAACCCTTGATGCCTGCGGGGTACCCGAAATTCTTCTCCAGTTCCCGCTGCGCCTCGCCGATGTTACCGGCGAAAAGATTCTTGCGCACTTCCGGCAGGCATTGATACGCGTCATGGCGGTTGCCGTCATAGGGCCCGCCCGTCCAGACGGAGGATTCGTTGAGCACAATGCGCTCCTTGAAGACCCCGCCCATGTCCATTGCGCCGAGCCGTCCGTTGCCTAGCACGCAGGATTCATGGAACGATGCGGCCGGCCTTACAAACCAGATGCTCATCGGCTCGACCGGAGCGGACTCAGCATCGGACTTTTCCGGATTTTCTCCGGCATGCACTTGCGGGGCCAGAACCGCACATGCAACCAACGCAAGCACGGCTGCCGATGCGCCCATAAACAGAAAAGCCTTCATTGCCTTGTCCTTTCATGACCCAATTCCGTCATTGTTCCGTTTCCCTGCGATTCTGACCACTGGCTGTAAAGACCCAACTGGGCTGCTTCGCAAGACCGGAAGAGCATACCCCACTTTTTTGCAGGAAACCAGCGCTTCTCCCGGGCCCCGTCGAACGCATCGGCACAGCCACGAACAAACGGATTGACCGGCTTAGTCCGACCGAAGTGTCAGTTCTTGCGATTCACCCGCTTCTCCATGTCGCTGACGGGTTTCTCCCACAGGAGCGGCTGAATCAGAACGCCTTCAAGGTCATGGGCGGCTGGGGTGGCGCTGGGAACCGTGGACACCATCGAGCACGCCATGTAGTCCTTTCCCTGGTCAGATGCGATTTCCGGCGCATGGCCCGGCTGTTCCTCGATACGATTCGCGGCCGGGTCGCCGAAATTGAAGGGATCCTCCGAAATATAGAGCGAGACGCGGCTGTAGTCGATACCGCTCACCCAGAGATAGTAGTAGCCGTCGCGGTACAGGACGAAGGGCGATTCGGCACACTGGTATCCGCCGGGCGGCGGCCCCATTACAGTGGTCGGTTCGGACCAGTGCAGCAGGTCCTTCGACGTGCGGACCCGGACGATGGTGTTGAGGCCCGGCATTCCCGGATACTCCCCCGCGCAGGCGTAATATATGAGGTAAGCGCCCACGGATTCGTCCCAGAACAGGCAAAAGTCGCGGTCATCCCGCTCGCGAAAAGCCATGTTCTTTTCAGGCAGTTCCGTTCCTTCGTAGGGGTGCCACGCCGAAAGGTCGGGGGCGGTGCTCGTCAACACGCGCGCGCAGTTCTCTTTGAATTCGGAGGTTCCCAGGTAATGGAAG
>CAIUWO010000357.1 GCA_903902895.1 Candidatus Hydrogenedentota bacterium
ACAGCACACAAAGGGTGGGCATGGCAACGTGTGCACGGCAAAGAGTGCCATCCCCGATTCCAGCGGGTTCAGGAAATCCTCAGGCAGTGAGCCTCGCCCGCTCAGGCAGCGCTGTCAGCCACGAGAAAGCAGGCCGGAAAACGCCCATACTTGGTAGCCTTCAAAGGGGGACTTGCGGCGGGCGCGCGGTGCGGGCTGCGCGCCGTGGCGCGGCTGGCCGGAGCGTCCCTCCTGCGGAGACTCAAGACACGGCACGGCATTACCGTCAATAGCGGTCGCGGCAGACCTCGGGCGCGATTTGCGCGCCCGGCATGTCGGTGCGGGGGGTCTTCTTGAGCCCCTCCTCCAGCGGCGTGAGCGTGGCGAGCAGGGCCGCGTAGTCGGGGTCGGACTTGTCCTGGAACACCGCCCTGCCGCAGCGCTCCGTGCCGCCCGCGGCGCGGGCCAGCGGGGCCAGCAGGAAGTTGTTCAATTCGGGCTCGGTCACGCGGGTCCATTCTTTGCGGTGCGCCTTGCCGTCCTGGTGGCACTCGACGCAGCGCCGCTGGATGACCTCGCCGAGCACCTTGTCCACCTCGGGTGAATAGATGCGGCGGCAGCCCTCGTTCGCGGGGTGCGAGGTTTCGCTGGTGTCGTAGTAGGGGACGTTCAGGTCGATCCACGCCAGGATGCGGCGGCGGCCCGTGTCGTCCATGTTGACCATGGGCTTGCCGTCCTTGTCCGGGTGGCCGTTGAGCACGAGTTCGGCCAGTTTGCTGGCGGGCGAGCCCCAGGTCATGGGCGCAATCTTGAGGATGTTCTGTTCCTGCCCGTTGTAGGTGGGAATCCAGCTCACATAGGGGCTGCCCGCCGGGCCCTGGTTGTCGCGCGCCAGCGTCTCGTAGGACACGTTGAAGTAGTCCGTCCGCGACCCGGTGAGGTCGACCCCGCCGTCGGAGCGCATGGCGTTGTGGCATTCGACGCAGTGCTGGTCGAGCAGGGGCTGGACGACGCGCGTGTAGCTGAACCCGCCTGCGCCCCATTCGGGCGCTTCCAGGTCGCGCGGCTGCGCGGCGACGGCGCTGCCGCGCCGGACGTGGGGCGTCTGCCGGCGCGGCTCGTGACAGCCGACGCAGCCCTGCTTTTCGCCGGGCATGAAATGGGTGAAGGTGCGCATGCGCTGCAACGCGCGGCCCCGCGCGTCGAGCGCCATGAAGTAGATCGGGATGCCGGCGGGCACGCGGAAGCAGGCCGAGCCGTCGGGCTCGACGGGCACCTCGCCCAGCACGTTTTTCGCGGCGTAGGTGGCGCCGCAGGAGATGACCGGGAACTGGAAGCCGAAGGCGCGCAGCGAGGGGTCGATGCGGACGGTCTTGGGCATTTCGCGGACGACGCGGATGCGCTTGATGTCGCCGCGCGCGACCGTGGGCTCCAGCCCGGCGTAGACGTCCTGCAGGAACACGGTGGCCTGCTCGTCCTCGGGCGCGCCGGCCACGGTCGGCGGGATGACGGGCGGGCGGAAGCGCGGCCGCACGGGCATGGCGGAGAAGTACTGCATGCCGTCGTCGGGCGGCGGCAGCGCGAGCGACTCGCAGCCGCCCGCGAAATCGCGCACCAGCAGCGGGCCCTGCGCCGACAGGAGCAGGCGCTCCGCGTCGAGCGGGCAGGGGCAGCTGTACGGCTTGGTGCCGTCCGTGTTGCCGTTGCCCTGGTCCACGTTGGGCACGGCCGTGTCGGGGGTGATGTTCTCGATGGCCGCCTGGCTGTTGTCGCCCTTCGCGCGGTCAATGACGCCGATGGCGCCGCGCGTGGGGCCGTTGTGCCCCGTCATGGTGCAGACGATTTTGCCGGTCCCGGGGATGGATCGCGCCTCCATGAAAGTGCCCGGCGAGAGGACCCGGTTGCCGAAGAAGCCCATGAGCGCGGTGCCGTCGGGGTTGATGGTCCACAGGCTCTGGATGGGGATGGCGGGCCGGTCCACGTACTCCCAGCGGGTGAAGAGGATGCGGCCGTCCTCGAGCGGGTAGGGCGTGAAGTCGTTCAGGTAGTTGGCCGAGAGCTTGACCGGGTTGGACCCGTCGGCGTCCATGCGGTAGACCACGCCCACCGGCGCGTGCCAGCAGTAGGCGAACTGCGCGACCCGCGTGCTCAGGAAGCCGATGCCGCCGTCGGGCAGCCAGCAGCCGTTGTAGTCATGCCACGGCCCCTGCGTGACCTGGCGCAGGCCTTTCCCGTCCACGCCAATGGTCCACAGGTGGTAGCCTTCCTTTTCGGTCTGGCGCCAGCTGAAGAGGATGGTGGCACCGTCGTAGGACAGGTCGCAGTCCAGTATCTGGCCCGTGGGCGACGCGACCAGTTCGGTCAGCGTGGGCCCGCCGCCCTGCAGTGCGGCCAGGCACAGGGCGCCGCCCGCCTTGAAGCCCTCGTAGTGGTAGGTGTAGACATGGGACGCGACGATCTCGTTGCGCTTGATCACCACCACTTGGTCCGTGTCGAAGAGCAGCACGTCGCGCTGCAGCCGCGCCAGGTCGGCCGCAATGCCGGCCTGCTCCTCACTGCCTTCGGGCGCGGCCTTGTGCCGCGCGGCAAGTTCTGCCAGTGCGGCCCGGTGCGTCTCCGCCTGCGCGTAGCGTTCCCCGTATTGCGCCGCCAGCCGGGCCCGCAGCGCTTCCAGCTTCGCCGGGTCAACCCGGTCCACCCGGGGCAGGTTGCGCAGCGCGGCCTGGCGCGCCAGGGTCTTGAGGCCCTCGTCCGACGGGGGCCTTGAAAAGATCTGCACCTCCGACGCGCCCGGGTTCATGCCGCCGTGGGACTCGGTGAAGCGGAGTATGAGCTTGCGGGCCCGAACGGGCGCGGGCAGCGTGATGCGCTGGGGGCCGTCCTTCATTTCCAGCGTGGCCGTGAACAGCGGTTCCCGGCCGCCGTCGACGTGGACCGCGCAGGTCTTCCAGCATTCGTTCACAAACCACGCCGTGCGGGCGTAATAAATGATCTCGCCCACCGTGACCGGCTCGTCCCACTTGAAGATGAGCGCGGACAGGTTGGAGCCAATCGCGCCGTTCACGCACCACGCCAGCCCCGCGTCCGCCTTGGAATCCTGCGCGGGGATGCGCCCGTCGGCCACGTTGGCCGCCTTGTAGTCGCCGCTGTACTCCGTACTCGCCGTGATGGCGGCCTTGAACGCCAGGTTCTCCGGCACCGGCGCGCCCCCCTGTCCGAGCGCGGCGAGGGAAAGCAGGAGGCACGCTGAGAGGATCAGCGCAAGAAAGGGTCCGTGGCGGCGTGTGTTCATGGGTATGGCTGCTCCATGCGGAAAAGCATACCAGAGAACCGCGCGCGCGGGCACGGTCGCGCCACAACCCAACCCCGCGCCTGCCCCAAGTCCCCCATCGTGGGGGGTGGCCCGTAGGGGCCGGGGGGTGTGGACCACCGCACCACAACCCAACCACGCGCCTGCCCCAAGTCCCCCTTTGAAGGGGGGCGGCCGCGAAGCGGCGGGGGGATGTGGGGCCACCGCAGGAGAAACATCCCCCTAAATCCCCCTTCGGAAGGGGGACTTGAAGGCCGGCCAAAAATCCGCCCATGCGGAAGCCTTCTCTTCCCCCTTCTTCCCCCTGAATTGTCAATTATCCATTGTCAATTGTCCATTGCCCCGCCCCCAGCGCCACCCGCAGCCGCCAGACCACCCGCCCCGGCTGCTTCAACTGGTGCTCCCAGAGGCGCACCACCCGCCACCCCGCCTTGCGCAGCGCCTTCGTCACCTCGAGGTCCCGCGCGCGGTTCCGCGCGACCTTGGCGTCCCAAAACTTCCGGTTCGACTTGGGCCGCCGGTAACACTTCGGGCAGCCGTGCCAGAAACACCCGTCCACAAACACCGCCACCTTCTCCGGACGGAACACGAAATCGGGCTTGCCAAACACCGGCTGATGCCGCCGCCACCCCGTCACCCCCGCCTCCTTCATAATCGCAATCAGCCGCAGTTCCGTCCGCGCATTCCCCTTCGAGCGGATGCGCGACATGACTTCTGAACGTTTTGCTTTGGTGAAGACGTCGGTCATTTGAACCAATGAGGGGCTAGTGGGAAAGCGAAAAGTCCATGTAGTAGTTTTCCAGGTCAAGTTTATAAAAGTCAACGGTAGTTCTGCCGTAATCAACCAAGTGCTTTTCAGTGACAGGGGTGTCATGTAGGACGCCGATGCGATCACGAAAATACCGGCCAAGCAGGCTGTTGTTTTCTGGGGTTTCTATAGCCTTACCCCATGCTTCCTGAGCGCGGACACATATGAATATTTTGCCGTCGTCCGTTAGCACGGAAAAACGCACTTTCTTAGGTGGAAAGAAGTCTGTCTTATAAATTGTTGCCGGCACAGGAATGTAGGCCTCGTTGAGTTCTTTTCTGTTCTTTCCTGTGCCCCGAAATGACCAGTTTAGGCCCGAGGACCCATGTATGGTTCCATCGGCCGTCAATAGCGAAAGGGAGACTTTTTCAAGACCCTCAGTAACTACGGTCGTGTTGGTGCCCTCGGAATCCGAGGGGCCTTCGGCCAGTGTCATACGCGGAGGACGAGAATAAAGGGTTAGCAGGCTGGGGACTGAGTTGTCCACGCAAGGAATAGCATCTCTCGATATCTGATTAAAATAATCAAGACACGGTATGGGGTCCGCACAAGCCAAGACCTCGCGCTGCGTTCCAAGAAGGAAGGCCCGCTGAGTATAATTTGCAGAGCCAAGAAACGCCATTCCCGAGCCGGCGATCGAGGCGATTGACGCGCTCGATGTTGACCTGTTCCCGATCTTTGAAGAAGAAGCAC
>CAIUWO010000358.1 GCA_903902895.1 Candidatus Hydrogenedentota bacterium
CCATGATACTCAAAGCTCAGCGTCTCCATCCTGACTTGGTCATCTCGTTGCCGAGTACAGCGCAGTTACGACGGGGGACCGAGCCGATTCATGGCCGTCCGGGGTCAAAGCGACCCTCGTGTGGTTCTTCACCCTTGTGCCGTTGGACGAATACGCCCCCGCGACGCCCTTTGTGAGGGCTTTCCAGGACCCATCACAGACTCAGTTCCCAATCCGGCATAAACCCGAATGAGAGTACCATAGACGGCCACAGACAACAAACCTTCCCAATCGGAAAACTGCCGGGTTGGTTGGGGTGTTGGGGTGGTTGGGGTCATTTGGCTGATTTCAGATTGCGGATGCCGCGGAGCCACGCGCATTTTCACCGCGCCATCGGCAAAAGCTTTGTTTGGGTTCACCTCGTGACACGCATGGCGGGCCGCGCCATGCGTTTTCCAAACAGCTGAAACAACCCCACCCACCCCCTTCACCCCCACCCTTCCACCGGTTCATCCGTTGCAGACGTTATGCAGTGGGCCATTCCAGTGAACGGCCAAGAACGGTCAACTCGAAATTCTTGCGGCATTCTTCCAGGGATTTGAACTCGTACCATTCCTCGCTTCCACCCGGACCCAAAGCGGGTCGCTTCGGGCATGGTCCCTCCCCAAAGTCAAGCCAATCTGGATCTACATCATCCGGCGACGCAGAACAGGACTGTGCCGATAGCAATTCAGCCTCCCGAACCAGCGTCACCGAATCGGAAAGCGCTGAGAACATGCCGTCCCAAACCGCGGTCAGGGCGGGCGCCGCGTCAAAAACGAGCCCGTGCCGTCGAAGGAAATTGCGGAATCGGCGCTCCAGTAGAATGCGCGGCATGCTCGGAAAGATGCTGCAGGACTCAAGAACGGCCACGTAATCCGCCCCGTTTTCATGCTCTTCGAGCAGGCATGATATGAGAGACTCCCGCTGACCCCATTGCCCGGCCCACCCTTGGTCCCGGCCCAATAGGCTCCCCCACCAGTGGGCCAGCAACTTGTCCACCGTCATCTGCGCAAGCGAGTGTGTCGGAGTTGGCGTCACCGGACCCCTCGATTGTATGGCGTTTCCGGTCTCATGCTCGAAATGCTCAGCACAGGCTTCCCATGCTTGCAAAATCAGGCATTCGGCCTGCTCGATGGTCCACCGGTCCGACCTTTTTCTGTATAGGTTCAAAGTAACGGTTTCGCAAGTGGGCAGAAGCCCGAACAGGCGCTCAAGGAAGAATTTCATGCCGACGGCACGGCAACGTTCGTCGCGACAGAAGCTTAGATAACCACAATAGAGCAAATAGGACGCAGGGAGCCTATTCCAGTAAAGCTCGGTCTGCCACACATCAAGTTCGTCCGGGGCTGTTAGGCCCCGGCAAAGCCTGGCCTGCCAGTAGCGGTCCACGGTGCGAGGGTTGCCATCGATTTCCTCGGACATTTCAGGTTCACCGAAAGTACGCTCATCGATTCCGGTGACCTCGGCGAAGTGAGTACGGCAAAAGTTGACGTCCGGCAAAAGCAAACCTGAAACACGGCACCACTCAAAGTCTTTCCCTTCGCCGCACCGCTGCTTTTCCCACAGCATCAGTGCCGGCGGGCGTCCCTTTGGAAGCAACCGCCAAAAGGCATTCCAGAATTCGTCCTCGTCCTCAAGGGGCTGCAATCCATGCCGTTCGCAGTATCCTTGATAGGAAGTGAGCAGATAGTCGAGGCGAATCCGGCGCCGCCAGCAGGGGTCAAATGCCACGCTTCTGGCCGACCTCAATTTCCAGGAAAACCAAGCCGCAATGGATGCGTGGTCGCCGAGGCGTTCTTGGCACAGTTCAAACCAACTACGCTCGTGGTCCACTATATCGGGCCATGCCACCGCTGCGCGGCTGATTTCGCAGAAGCTTTCCCGGCAAATCTTGACGGGGGGGAGTATGAACGCGTTCACGCCTTCGAAATGCTTGTGCGCCCCCTTGTATGGGCGGATCCAATCTGGCTTCCCCGTTCGGGTGTTCGGTCGCTGGACAAATGTTTTGACAGTGAGCAACTGGTTCGACTGGTCGGACCGCTTCGGGAACGGCTGAAATCCTTCGGCCATCGGGGGAAGATAGTGTTGCAGCGCTGCAATAAACCGCTCAGGGTTCAGCGGTGCTGCGCCGGTGCGCGCGCAATGGTCCGTGTAGAGCGCATGGAGTATGTCCTCCGCCTGCCGCCGATGAAAGAAATTCCAGTCATGGCGAGCGTCGCCAAAACCGTCATGAGGATTAGACACTCCCGACAAAAGGATGTCCCGCCAGAATTCCATGACCACGGCGGTGGCGGAGGCGCTGTCCTGGGCGGACATCCTGGTCTTGGCTGGGCGCGATCCATTGAAGCTGCCCGAGACTTCTTGGCCACCCATCGCTTCGGACGTGGGTAGGACATTTGGTGTATATGGGCGAGGCGGATGTGCAGGGTACGCCTCGTTGCGGACGGGGATATCCGTCACCTGCCAGCCTGCCATCTTGAGGGCGCTGGCCACCCACACTCGGAGATCAAGACCATTGCGGAACGCTTCGCCCGGGTCTTTCCCATATTTTCTGGGAATAGGACACCTCAGACACTGGCGGAAGTTTCTTTTCCAGAAACGGTGGGATTCAAGCGCGCCGGGGCCGTCACTGTCGAACGCCGCAATTATCAGCGGAAGGTCCTTGAGAATGCCGAACGTCTTCTCATTAGGGCGACATGTCACGGACCCCATTGCGACAACACCGACGAGGTCGCCGGCCTCCCGCGCCACCAAAATAGCGTCCAGGTCACTTTCAAAAACAAACGCGGGCTGGTTCGGGCGAACGCCAATACAGAGAGGCGTCATCATTGAGCCCGCGATGGTGTGGTATTTCGAACCGCCCTGGTCAGCCATCTTGCGTATTCGCAGTCGGTCCACGAAACACTCACCCGTGACTTCATCTCGCTCGAAATGGGGTATGAGCAAGCCTTCAGGCAAGACTAACTTGCTCATGCGCCAGTCTCCCTCGGCCCTTCCAGCCCCCAGCTTTCGCGCTCCACGAACTCGGTGTGGCCCATGAATCCGAGGTGACATTCTCGGATAATCTCATCGCAAAGGCCGCGTTCATTTCTAAGCCACGCAAGGAGCTGTTCGGCCTCCGGCGTTCCGGACCACAGGTTTCTTTCACATGCGGCGACCACCTTTTCTGCCTTCTCCCGCCACAAAGGC
>CAIUWO010000359.1 GCA_903902895.1 Candidatus Hydrogenedentota bacterium
CCCGACACGCGGCGCAGCACCAGGCGCGCGTCGAAGCGGTGCCGCTTGCCGACCGTGAGGCACGGAATGGACCCGTCGCCCGCCAGACGCCGGATGTGCGACGGGGTGACCCGCAGCAGCCGGGCGATTTCTTCCGTGGTCCAGACCGGGCCTGACTTGCCCGCCGAACCGTCTTTGGGTATAGTGTTCATTGCGTTTGCGTTGCTCCGTTGCGTTTGGTGGTGAAATGGAGGGTTTGTAAAGTGGATTCAAAAGAAGTGCAGTTAGAAAATATGGCCGCACTCAGGGTCGAAAAAGACAGCGTTGCCGCGTTCACGGAATGGTGCAAGAACAAGGAGAGCGCGGCATGGGACCGCATCTTCGACGCTTCCGAGAAAGACAATATGGCGGCGGTTCTGGCTGAAATCACGACGCTGACTCAGTTGAAGACGCTACAATCTCTTCGCGCCCAAAAGTTTTCCTAAGCGCGGCAAGTTCAACCTGAAAGGCTTCGATGTCCAGTTCCAGGCATGCCGTATCCAAGAGAGCGGCCACCGCAAGGGACGGACTAAGGAATAGGCGTTTCGCCGCGTAATCAGAGACGAGTTTGAATTCATTTGAAATTGATTCAAGCTGGCATATAAAGCGTGAAACCTGACTGCGGAGTTCTTTTCTTTCAGCGTCGGTCATAGTCTTTGTCCTCGGTTGTGGAATGATTAGTCCCGTGCGCACGTTGCGTTAATGGGCTAATCGGGGCGTTAAAGTGTGTTGGCGCGTTAAGTCTGATTAAGATTATAAAGGAAGCATTAAGGTTTGTCAAGCCATTTCTTTGCGTTTTTGTTGTCTACGCATCGTGCTGCTACAAAATGAGTTAGGAGGTGTTATGGCCTCGGATGATGGAAAAGAACTCAGGAAGAGTCTTCAAGAATGCTTAAAGAAAATGAAGGCGCGGCACAAATGGCAGGAATTGGCTGACTTCACTGGAATTCCAAAGGCTTCGTTACAGACATTCGCGTCAAATGGAGATTTAGGCACAGAGCACGTACGGACCCTCGAGCGCTGGCTCGCGGCGCACGGCTACCTCGACGCGGGCGCAGCACAGCCCGGACAGGCCACGGCACAGCCCACACAGCCCACACAGCCCCCAGCGCCCCCAGCGGCGCAAGCCGACTCAACTACCCAAGCCGACGCCTTTGCGCGCCTGGCGGCCGAACTGCACGCCCTGGCGGACCATTTATCGTCGCCGCTCCCCGCAGACATCCGCCTTGTGACCTACATGGCCGCCATCAAACGCTACGCCGCCACCCTCGACGCAAAGGAAAAAGAGCTCAAAGAGCAGATAAAGTGATATAATCACTGTAGACACAAGGATTACGACCATGTACCCCGACAATCTTTTTGATACCGAGATAGCCTACTTTGAAGCCCACAGACAAGAGTGGGTGGCCAATCACTACGGCAAGTTTGCCGTGCTCCAGGGAGAGGCCGTCTATGGCTTCTTCGATACCGGCCTGAACGCCTATGAGAGCGGTGTGCGCCAGTTTGGAAACACCCCGTTCATGATCAAGGAAGTGCTGCCCGAAGACTTCGTGCTGCATATCCCAGCCCTGACGCATGGACTGATGTATGCCCATCATTGAATGGAACTTCCCGACTATAGGGAAATCGTTGCCGCATGCCGTTTTAGCGACTCGCGGCCCTCTCATCAACGTCACTGTAACGCCATTGATGACGCCTCCCAGCACGATTCCAGGACAAGCACCCATTGCGCCTACTACAGGGGTTGCACTTGTCGATACGGGAGCCGCATTCACATCAGTGGATGAAACGGTCTGCAGGAACCTTGGTCTTGTTCCGTCTGGCTCCATTCCCTTGGCCCATGCCGGCGGTTCGGGGATGCACTTCTGCTATCCGGTCGAATTTTCTTTTCCTGGCACGGTTTTCCCGTCTTTTCAGCAACCAATGGCCGTCTCCGTCAACTTACAGGCCATGGCTCCAATTATCGTCCTGTTCGGCCGCGACCTCCTGTCCATGTGCAAGTTCACCTACAACGGCATCCAGGGCCGGTTCGAGATTGCATTCTGATTCTGACCACACCGCCGCGCGCTCCATCAAGCCCAGCAGCCCCGCCCCGTCAAACGTTCCAAGTAACGCCCGCAACGCATCGCCCATCGTCCCATACTCCCGTACTCATGGGCGATCCCCGGCACGGTCCAAGACCGCAGCGCCCACCGACTACTGAATAGTATATCAGTGGTTTGCCCAAACGTCAACAGAAAAAAGGCACGCGCGGATTGCCAAAACAATCACTACCATCCTGATAATCTTTGTCCCCTTATTCCCGAAACGTCCCGCCGCAATCATTACCATCCAGATAATCTTTCTGTCCTTATTCCCGACTATTCCCGAGTATTCCCGAATATTCCCGACTTCCCCAGCCCGACCGCCTACAAAAGCGCGGCAACTCCACCCACCAGGCGCGGCACCAAGCAACGCAATTTTGCCAAACACCACAATATTCCCGACTCAAACGACCCTATCCATGCGCTCGCCGCTCAAATCACACCACTTTCACCCGCATGAACAGGTTGCCGCACACATATCCAAATCACGCCACCCCCTGTTAATGCCACCGCCAAGCACCTACCACTCACAATACCCGCACTGCCACCTTTGCCGCGCCCCGAAATGTCGCTTTTAGCCCCTATTCATGCGCCTATCAGAAATCAGGTGCGGCAAGTGCGGCAAAATCCAGACATGTCTACGTCACTATAGGGAAAGAGCACTATATTTTTCACCACCCCCCCCTCACAGAAAAATAGCGCGCATCCCTCGTCATGAGGGCATATATTTTTCAGATTTTGCCGCAATGCCGCACCCTATATATATTAACTTTTAATTAAATATATATAGAATAAGGGGTTACGCGCTTATTTGGCCCCCTTTTTAGGGCGCGGCAAGTGGTGCGGCAAGCCTGCGGCAAGTCAATTTTGCCGCACCCCATGCCGCGGCATGCCGCAGCAAGGAATAGACTCTCCAATCTTAGGATGGAAGGTTCTAAGGAAGGAAGGACCGAAACCCGAAGGACCAAACAACGAAGGACCACTCCCTCCCCAGGCGGAGCCCGCAAGGGCGACGACTGGGAATACTATCGAACAGACAAACGACGACCTACAAGGACCAGACGGCAGACCAGACGGCAGGCGAAAGCGCCCTACGGCATCCTAAGGAGGCCACCGCGACCCACACGCAATCATCAAGTGGTAAAGACAGGCGAAACGCGTTGAGCCTGTCTCTCCCCTCCGGGGGGGGGCTCGCTCCCTCTTGACAGCGGCGATGGACGGTGATATCCTTTGCCCATGGTCAAAAGAAACACATTGACGAATGCCATCGCTGCCATGATGGTCATGGGACTCCCACGAGACGCCATCTGTGAAGCGGTCGGATTGGACCGCGCAAGGCTCAGAAAGAAGATGGGCACGCCGGCTTGCAAGCGGTTAATTCACCAGCTAATGGACCGTCAATTGGACCTCGCAACCTTCGTTGGGGTTCAGTTCCATTATGGAACGGCCTCTCATATCGAAGTTCTAAGCAGGATGGCTCAAGACTTGGGGTGTGGCCAATTCTACGCGAAATTGCATGGGGCAAAACGCGCAAAGCGTCTTCCACCCAAAGTCCAGAACACGCCACCACCCCACAAAGCTGGTCTCCCAACACTCAAACGCCGCAAGCGCCTGGCAGTACTGGCGGAGCAACAATCATCCCCCTGACCACCTGCTACACAGGGCGGCGGTCACTGGTTCGCTGACTGTTACACAGCAACAGCTTACGTGGCATCCTTCCCATTCTGACCCGCACTATGACCCAATCCATGACCCAAAAGGCAGGGGAAGGCGCGTCTTCCTGGGGATTCGGGCCTGCCGCCAGGTCCTGCGCGTCGAGGGTTTCGGAGCCTGACCCCGCCACCCGACCATGCGCGAAAGGGGGGGGGCAGGGGGTCTCCACCGTAACCCCACCCATGGACATGCCCCCTCTTCACAAAATGCCGGTCCCCCTCGAAATAATAATGCAACATCCGTTCTATTATTATTCTCTTTTGCCCCTTCCTGCTAATAATGCTTGACAAAATAAGCAAACGGGTGTATCTTTCCGGACATGACAACGGCCCGCACAGCGCGAAAATCAACGAAGCCCGCGGTGGATGACACCTCCCTGGCGAGCACGGCGCTTTGCCTGACGGCCAAGACGGCGCCTGTTCCTCGAAAGTCGAAGAGCTACACGGATGCGGAAATTGCGCAGTGGGACCCTGCCCATCTTCACTACAATTATTTAGACCCTCAGGACTGCAACGACCCGGTTCATCATCAAATCATGCTTTTGAGCCTGATGGGCCAGTCTCAGACCTCCATTTGCCTTCGTCTTGGCGTTAGCCAGAACACGGTTCGTTTTGTGTTGAACCATGGCCCGAACCGCGCGTACATGGACAAGAAGCGGAACGCGGTGTGGATTTCTGGTGCCTGTGCTGCGATGGGCTTGGCGGAGGGCATGACTGCGGCGGCGGAGAGGTTGCGCAAATTGGTGGGCCACAAGGACCCGCGTGTGAGTCTGAAGGCCATCGAGATGATGGCGAAGTACACGAATTTTGGTGCGAGCCTGATATTGCCGGTGTCTTCTGACGCGGAGAGCGGGGAAGCGGCCGGGTTGAAGGCGCGAATGAGTGACGCGTTGCCGGCGCCGACGGCTGCGCCGCGGCTTTCTGGTGGTGATGTGGTGGATGGGCTGGATGAGGGAGTTGATGGGAAAATTGATGGTGCTGGCGGTGTGGACGAGTGTGTGTGGGGGGATGCTGGCGATGATGATTTCGACAATGAGGGCGACGACGAATCTGACGATTTTGGCGACGACGGGGCCGAATGTGCAGCGGGAGTTCCCCTTTCACCCGCCGCTGTCGCGGGGGGCCTTGATAGCCCTTCCGTGGCCGGCCCCGTCGTTGCGGACGTTTCCGAGGTGCCCGGAGTGGGGGATGGGGCGTTTGCAGGCCCGGGGGGTGAGACTGTTCGGGTGGGTGGTTTTATTGGTGATTTGGTTCATGGGCGCGTCGATGAACGGCTTGGCGGAGGAAATTGGTCATGACCACCCCTCGCGCGATACTGGACCTTTGCCGGGAGTGCGCGACCACGATTGGCGTGGGCGATGTCGAGGAAGTTTCCCGGCTGCTGTTCGGGACGGCGGCTCAGGAGAGCGACGGTTTTGCGTGGCGTCGCCAGTTGACCCCGGCATGGGGCGGCGGTGTTGGCGGATTTTCACTTTGGCAGTTGGAGCGGGCGGCGGTGCGCGACGGTTTGAGGCAGATGCGCGACGGCGTGCTGCGCGACAAGTGCGCGAGGTTCCTGTTTGGCCGCGAGTGGGAGAAGGCCATTGCCGCGGGGTGGCCTGGCCGGTGGACTGAGGAGTTTGCAGTGGAAATGCTGCGCAGCACCTGCGGCGACCGGCTTGGCGTGCTGCTGGCTCGGCTCTACTATTTGCGCTGCCCGGGCGCGGTGCCGGCTGGTCCCGAGGCGCAGGCGCTGTATTGGAAGCGTTTTTACAACACTTCGGCGGGCAAGGGCACGCCTGAGCAATATCTGAGCAACTGGGCGCGTTTCTGCGCCCCAACCGTGGGAGATTGAAAATGGTTACGTTGTACATCGAAGTGGTTCCTGGCATGCCGTGTGTCCCCGTGCAGGTTGACCCGACCCAGGGCGCGCTTGCGGAATTCAGCGCGTTGTTCGACCGTTTGGTCGAGAATGTGAGAACGCTGGAAAACCGTCTTGACGCCATTGCCGGCGCGGCCACGGACACCAACCCGGACGACGACGTTTAATTTTCGACCACTGCGTTCCGCCCGGCGTTAACAACTCCTATACGCTGGCGCCGGGCGGGGCGCTATGAGGGATTGTGAGCATGTTCCCCCGCCTGAGACTGGCAATAGCCGCATGGCGCAACTTCCGGAAGGGTTCGGCAATGGCATCTACGATGACCGGGGCAGCGACCTCGACAACCACCCAGAACGTGGCAATGGGCATCGGCACGGTGGCCGGGTCCATCTACGCCATCATCCAGTTTGTCCGGAGCATGAAGCCCGAGCTTCTGCCGTGGGGCCCCGAGGGTGACGCGGCGCTGGTCGGCGTGATTGCCACCGTCATCGGCCCGCTTGTGAGCCGGTTCATCGCCATGAAGCGGACGCCCGAGAAGGCGGTTACCGCGGGCGAAGTGGCCGAGGCCCAGGCGCGCGTGGACGGCAGCGAGTTCGGCAAGCGGATTGCGGCGGACCAGGCGGCCACATGCCCGGTCAGTGACAAGCCGGTTGATTTGGCGCTCGACCGGGATGCGATTTGCCGGACCTGGATTGCCCTGTCCGGCAGGGAATATGCGGCGGACGGCCGGACTTTGGGCCAACTGGTGTCAATTCACGGGGCGGTATCGGCGGTCCTGAAAGACGGGCGGGAGTGGCGCGCGTGAGCGGAGAAGCAACCAGACACGTTTGCGTGAAAGAAGTTGAATTGGCGCTGCTCCAGAAGACGCAGAACGACACTCTGGAGAAGGTGACAGACCTTGTCCACTTGATCCGCGGCAACGGTTTCCCGGGTCTTGTGGCCGAAGTGCGCGAACAGCGCGCCACTTGCCAGCGTGTTCAGCAGGACAAGAAGGACGCGGCGGCGCGCGAGAACGGCTTTTGGAACCGTTTCATCGCGCCGGTGTACACGGTTGTGGCGGTGGGCGTGTTGACGCTGATTATTTCCGGTCTGCTTGTGTTCGTCCAGAACAAAGCCGAGTCTTCCCGGGTGGCCAAGCTGGACACGCTAATGCAGGAGTTGGAGCGGGTGAAGGCGGGGACGAAATGAAGGCCGAGACGAAGGCCTTGTTGATGACAGTGCGGCAGGCACTCAAGATGATTGTGAAGGGAATCGAGGAGTATCTCGGTATTTGACAGTTTAACCGGCCACTATTGAGAGGCTGAACCGTCCCGCCTTCGGGCAGTACGGGGATGAACAAACTCAACCGCGGCACATCAGACCTTAACGGGTCCGGTGTGCCGCTTTTCTTTTTGGAGCAAACATGCAGATTAGTCGTCCATACCACGAGTTCAGCGTGGAACTGAACACGGAAGAGCTTCTTTCCTACCAGTTCTCCGAGGTCGTGTTTGAGTGGGTGGGCGGCCCCGTGACCGTGGACATCATGGTCAACCGCAAGACCAAAGTGTGGCACACGTTCGGCGCATACGAGGGGAGCTTCGCCCACATCATTGTCGGTCCCATCTGGGCCATCCGCTTCCGTCAGGAGAAACCGCAGTCCGCCAAGGGCCGCGCCCCGGCCGCGCCGCATTCCATGCAGGTATCCGGGGCCTGCCGATGACGGTTGCCATCGCCAGAAAGATGCCGGCAGTCCGCTGGATCAACGGCAAGATGACGCTCATGACGGACGATCTGTCGCTGCGCCAGCTCATTTTGGACACGCGCAAGAACGTGATGCTGTTCGGGCGCACGTTCATGCGGCAGGCCATGAGCGACTTGCCGACCGAGCAGCACATGGAAGCGGGGCGGATGTTCGATGACGAGTGCTCGCCACGGACGGCCCTGTGCGCGTACCGCAGCTTTGGTAAGAGCACAACGTTCAATGCCCTGGCCGTGCAGAGTATCTGTTATCACAAGTATCCGTTCATCCTGTACGTGGGCGCCAGCCATGATTTGGCGTCCCAGCAGACTGAGGATATCAAAGCGGAACTGCTGGACAACGACTCGATTACCGAAGTTTTCGGCAAGTACACGGCGACGGCCTACGTGGGCTCTATGCGCATGTCCTTCTCTAAGAAGGGCTATGTCATCTGCGACCCGTGGACGGGGGAGCCCTACTGCTACGTGATGCCCAAAGGTGCGGGGCAGAAAGTCCGCGGGCTGAACATCCGCCTTGGCGGCGCGAAGGTGCGCCCCGG
>CAIUWO010000360.1 GCA_903902895.1 Candidatus Hydrogenedentota bacterium
GTAGCGCGGGCGCTCCTCTTTCAGCTCCTCCACATCCACCCGGCCGGTAAACATGGCCATGTCCATCGGGAACTTCTCCGGCCGGAAGTGGGTGTTGAAGAAGTGGATTGTGAAGATGAAGCCCACCGCCAGCAGCGCCTCGTCACTGTGGATGATCGTCGCCACGTTGATGAACCAGCCCGGGAAGATGTAGGTGGCCCATTCGGGGAACCACAGCATCAGGCCCGTCGATCCGATGATGGCCACGCCCCAGAACACCGCGAAGTAGTCAAACTTCTCCCAGTAGGTCCACTGGCCGTACTGCGGACGCGGGCCGAGCCGGAAGAACCACTTGAAGGTCTGGAACATCTCGACCGCGTCGCGCCAGCCCGGCGTGAGCGAGTCGGGGCCCAGCAGCATGTTGAACCAGGTCGTGCCGGACCTGCGCTTGCGCTGGACGATGACCCCGAGATGGATGATGAACAGCACCACCATGATCACGGCGCAGACGCGGTGGATGACGCCCATGGACCGGAATCCGCCCAGCACGTCCGAGAGCATCTGGGCCCAGGGCATGTAGGAGAACTTGAGCGCCATGCCGGTCAGGGCGAGCCCGAAGAAGCACAGAATGAGCACGAAATGCATCTGACGGATGACCGGATCAAAGCGCTGGAAGAGCCGGACCGGCTTGTCGGAGACTTCCCGTTTCTTCTTCTTCAGTTTGCGGAAGGAATGCGGCAGCCAGGCCAGCGTGTGCAGCCCGAAGAACGCGAAGGTGCCCACCAGCAGACCCGTCATGGCCCAGAAAGTGAAGAACAGCATCCGGTATTTCTGGGGGTCATGGTGGTTGGCGTGGGTGAGATAGCCCGCAAAGCGGCGGTGGCTGCCCGCATGGCACTTGCCGCAGGTTTCCACGATGTTGTCCCGGCTGACGTGCGAGTCGGGATCGGTCACACCCAGGATGTCGTGGCTGCCGTGGCAGTCATAGCACTTGGCCGCCGCCGCCGTGCCCAGCTTGGAAACCTTGCCGTGGTAGGTGTCAAAGTAGGTTTTGGACACATCCTCGTGGCACTTGCCGCAGGTCTGCAGGATGCCCTGCTTGAACCCCTCCTCGTCGGTCCGCTGGATGGTGTGGCCCGTGTGGCAGCTGTTGCACACCGGCAGCGGCTTGTCCGTCTTGGTTATCTCCGGGGAGTGGACGCTCTTGAGGAAGGTCGCCTCAACGCCCTGGTGGCACTTGCCGCAGGTCTCGGGGATGTTGGCCGGATTGACGCTTGACTCGGGGTCGCTGGCCGGCAGCGGCTGGTGGGTCGTGTGGCAGCTGGTGCAGGTTGCCGTGACCATCAGCCCGCTTTCCAGCAGGCCCTTGCCGTGGATGCTGTTGGCGTAGTTTTTGGTGATGTCGTGCTGCGTGCTATTGCCGTGCCGCGCGGCCTTCTCACCCTCGCGGTGGCAGTTCCCGCACAGTTCGGGGATGTTCTTGACGAAGGTGGGCGAGGTCGGGTCGCTCTTGGACTGGGTACCGTGGCCCTTGTGGCAGTCGAGGCAGGCAGGCGCGTCCTTGTCCCCCTCGGCCAGATGTTTGCCGTGAATGCTCTTCGTGTGCTGCGCCACCTGCTCCTCATGGCAGATCGAGCAGTCCACCTTTTCCGGAACGGTGTCGCAGGGGCGGTCATGGGACGGCGTCGCGCCCGTGTGGCACTGGGAGCAGCGCTGATCCTTATGCATGGACCCGGCCATTTCATCCAGATTCACGGCGGGGATGGTCCGCGCGGCACCCTTCACCTCGGCGGTGTGGCAGCGCAGGCAGTCCTGGTCGCTCACACCCTCGTCGTAGAACACCTTGCGCGCCTCGTGCGGCTGGTGGCAGTCGATGCAGATGGGGATCTGGTCCGGTGCCTTCTCCCACAGTTCGCCGTTGATGACCTTGCGGTGCACCTGCTCGATGTTTGCATGGCACTTTTTGCAGGTCGCCACGACGTTTTCGCGGCTGATGCTTGACTGCGGGTCGGTGTGTGGAAGCACGTGGTGGGGGGTGTGGCAACTGCTGCACACCGCCGTCACGGTCAGCCCCTTTTTCAGCAGGCCCTCGCCGTGGATGCTTTCGGTGTACTTGGTGAGGATGTTGTGCTCGGGAATGTTGCGGGTCTTGGCCACCGGCGCATCCTCGCCATGGCAGCCGCCGCAGGTCTCGGGAATATGAATGGGGTTGGTGCGCGAAGCCGGGTCGGCGGCGCGCTTGATTTCATGCTTGGTGTGGCAGTCGGCGCAGGCCGGCGCCAGCGGGTCGCCCTTCGTTATGGCCTGCCCGTGCAGGCTTTCGGCGTAGAGCTTTGCCTCGTCCTCATGGCAGCCGCCGCAGGAAACCTTCTTCAGGCCCGCGGGATGGGGCACTTCCGTGATATCGTCGTGGCACATCACGCACCCCACGTCGGCGTGCACGGAGCCCTTGTACGTTTCCTCGTTCACGAACAGCGGGACAACGGTTCCGTCGGGATTCGCTTTGGAAAACTCCTTGTCGCCATGGCAGAACAGGCAGTCGGAGTCTTCAAGGGCCCGGGCCGGCGCGGCCAGAAGCGCAAGCAGGGCAAGGGCCGCGCAAAACAACCCGCGGCGCCGCAGTTTAGGCATGTTCATTGTCCTGATTCCCATAGTGATTCGGTAAAACATAAATTGTGCCATGGACCTACCGTTCGTTCAACAGGGTTTTCCCCTGATTTAATCGCTCCATCGCGTCTTGGGTTGCCGCATCGGCGCGGCCCACCCCTAACCCAGTTCGGGAATGCGGGTTTTGGCCCCGCGCAGCAGGGACAGGGCCGTCTCGAAGTCGTAGTCGCGCAGCGACTGCTCTATTTTTCCGGCCGCGGCGCCCAGCGCCGCGCGCAGCGTTTCGCCCGACTCGGAGA
>CAIUWO010000361.1 GCA_903902895.1 Candidatus Hydrogenedentota bacterium
ATCCCGATGGCAAGACCGGTAAAGACGATCCTCAACGTTGTCGTTGTGGCCGTTCTCTGTCTGTGGCTACTACAGACATTTGGCATCATCGACACCATCAAGAGTATCCGGGTAGGGTAAACAAACAAGAAGGAGAAGCGAGTTATGAAGAAGTTATTGACCGTTCTAGCGGGCGTTATCGGTGTGAGCAGTGTCATGGCCAGCGAGCCCGTACAGCTCAGCCTGACACCTGATTTTGCCATCTATGACCGCAGCGAGAGAATCGAAGGCGTGGCACTCAGCATCTGGGGTGAAAACCCACAGTCGGCGTTCGCGCTGGGTTTTGTAAATGGTTCCACCGGTGACAGTGTCGGACTTAGCGTAGGCCTTGTGAACTATGCTGACAGCTACACGGGTTGCCAGTGGAGTTTCGTCAACTACACGAAGGGCGATTTCACAGGATGGCAGGGCGGACCTTTCTTCGGTCTGCTTGTCAGCGGCGTGAACTACACCGGGGGCAGCATGATGGGTCTCCAGTGGGGCCTGGTGAATTACGCAGGCAAACTGAACGGACTGCAGGTAGGTTTCGTCAACGTTGCAGACACGGCGAAAAGCGGAGTGCAGATCGGCATTGTCAACATCATGCCCAAGAACGAATGGTTCTCCCGCTTGCCCGACGAACTGGCTCCCGGGATGATATTCGTCAACTGGCACTTCTAGACCGGAATTCTGACGCGCCTTGGAGAAACACATTTGCAGTCACAACGACTGCAAACACAACAAAGAAAGATGGATGATCATGACCAAATTGGAAGTTAAAGGCGACTGGAACATCGTGAAGGGCAAACTGAAGCAAAAGTGGGCCAAGCTCACGGAGGACGACCTCCAGTATGCCGAAGGCAAGCACGAAGAACTGTTTGGCCGCATTCAGAAGCGCACCGGCGAAACCCGTGAAGCGGTCGAGAAAGCGGTCAGAGAGGTTTGCTCAAGTTGTGGCTGCGGTTGCGGCTGTGGCTGCAAATAGTGACCCTGGCCCGATAAAGGAGGCAAGGCAATGACTATGGATCATCTCGAACGTATCAGGAATGTGTTGATTGCGATCTCGATTACATTCCTGGTCGGCGTGCTGGTCGTGTCACTGATGTGCTATGTAGTTAACGTCGATTCGCATTCACCAGCACCGACGTTTGTTGCTTCTGCCGGTATTCAATAAGCCTTCTGTTTACTGAAGGTGCCGCCGAGCACTTTCACTCGTTCTCTCATACCAAGTAACCCCAGCCCACTGGGGTTACCCCTGCTTTTCTTATGTTATCCTAACAGTCTGACAGCCTACAGCCTAAAACCTGCGTCTTATGGGACGCTGCTGAACAAAAGAGAACTCATCGTGGACAACATCAGCACAAACAGGACCTCTGAAGACCTGAAACTGCCAGAAAAGGCAACAGAGGAGCGGATTGAAGGGCTTCGTCTTCTATTCAGAAACAAGTACGTCCAGACGGAAGCCGCTTTTTGGAGCAAAGGACAGACCCCGCCCGTCCCGAGATTCCCAAAAGGGTGAGAACATCACGCAGAGATGTTTTCACATGCGCGCAACAGAATCAAATGGCGGAGCAAAGCCAACATGTCACACAACGCTCTCGGCCCCCCTGCCCCACTTATTCTTCGGCTCTGCCGTGAGGGGGGGCTTACTTCCTTTTTCCACCGCGTTTATTTGCGGGAACAGGTAGACCTGAAGAACCGGGCGGAACGGCGTCTTTCATGCATGCGGCGAGTCGGGCGCGAAGCTCATTCACTTTTTCAGGATTAGACGCGGCGAGGTTATTCTTTTCGCCAATGTCGGTGTCGAGATTGTACAGCTCGAAGCGCTTCGGAACGGTGGCGTCATCGGCAGCCTCTTCGGCGTCCTTTTCACTCGCGCCGACGAGAAGTTTCCAGTCGCCGCACCGGATCGCCGTGCG
>CAIUWO010000362.1 GCA_903902895.1 Candidatus Hydrogenedentota bacterium
ACATACTCACAGGGCAATCGCACTAAACCGGGTCTGCCACCCTGGGAAAACGCGCATAAATTTTGGAGTGGCGCGGCTTTAAGTCCCCCTTCAAAGGGGGACTAATGGCTGAGCGCTCTCGATAGCCATGTGTTAAACGTTCCGTGCTTTCGTGGCTCTTGGACATCACAAGCCTTGGATGCTTCCGTCACCCGCGTTTTCGTCAGGTCGGTGTTCTAATGCGATTGCCCGGGACGTCCTCAATTTTGCACTGGTCCGTGCGAAAGCGATATTCTACCGTCCGCCCGTTCCGCAAGGGGTAGGGCCACATTCCAAACGAACCGCGTTTCCCGTGCCGCTGCTGCCCGGATGCGCCCAAACCGAAAAGGAAAATGCATTATGCCCAAGCTTGCCATTCTGGGCGGAAAGCCGCTCGCCGCCAAGTCGAAGAAATGGGCGAAATGGCCCGTCAGCGAAGAGAGCGACGCGCAGCTGGTCGCGAAGATCACGCGGTCGAACCGGTGGTCCTTTGACGGGCCGGTGGAGTGGGACTTCGCCCAGAAGTTTACGGCCTACCAGGGCGCCAAGTTCGGTGCCTGCTGCGCGAACGGCACCGTGGGCATCCAGATGGCGCTGGAGGCGCTGGGCATCGGCGCCTACGACGAGGTGATCGTGCCCGGCATGACCTGGCAGGCCACCGCCGCCGCCTGCGTTGATGTGAACGCGATTCCCGTGCTGGTCGATGTGGAAGCCGACACGTACAACCTCGACCTGGACAAGGTCGAGGCGGCCATCACCTCCAAGACCAAGGCGATCATCGTCGTGCACCTGTACGGCTGCGTGACCGACCTGGACCGCCTGCAGCGCATCTGCAAGAAGAACAACCTGTTCCTTATCGAGGACTGCGCGCACCAGCACGGCACCTTCTGGAAGGGCAGGGGCGTCGGCTCCTTCGGCGAAGTCAGCTCGTGGAGCTTCCAGGAATCCAAGGTCCTCTCCTCGGGCGAGGGCGGATTCAACATGTGCAAGACGAAAGAGCTGTTCTACAAGCTCTACAGCCTGCGCAACTGCGGACGCCCCTACCCGGCCGAACCGGCCGTGTTCGGCCTGAAGAAGGCCGCTCCGATGGAGACCGCCCTCCAGTCCGGCAACTACCGCCTGACCGAATGGCAGGCGGCGCTGCTGCTCGGCGGACTGTCGCGCCTGGACAAGCAGGTCAAGGACCGAGACGCAAACGCGATTTACCTCAACTCGCTGCTGGCGCAGATTCCGGGCATCCAGGTGATGCGCCGCCGCCCGCAGGTCACCCAGCAGAGCTACTTCAATTTCACCTTCCGCATCGACGCCAAGGAACTGGGCGTGGACAACACGCAGTTCTGCCAGGCGCTGGACGCCGAGGCGGGCGTGGCCGAACTGTTTGAGCCGCCCTACGAGCCGCTCAACGGCTGCGGCCTCTACAAGCCGCTGACCAAGACGCGGCACAACCTCTCCGCGGCCTACAAGAAGGCGATCACGCCCAAGCGCTTCAGCCTGCCCGTCTGTGAGGACGCGAACAAGTACACCGGCGTGTGCGCCCACCCCCAGCTCCTGATGAACAGCAAGGCCGACATGGAAGTCGTCGCCGCCATGGTCAAGAAAATCGTCGACAACATCGACGAACTGCGCGCGGTCAAGACCGGCGCGAGGAAACAGTTCAAGGCCCTGCCCGTGTAAGCAGGCAAAGGCACCGAAACAAGCACAACGGCCCGGCTTCCACCACGGAAGCCGGGCCGTTTATTATGTTCGGGCGGCAACGCGCATGCAGGCGTTTACATCGCCTCCAGCCGGTGCGGGGTTTCGTCGGTAATGACGCGAAGCTGTTGCAGTGGCTCCGCCGCGGGAAACGACACACTCCAAAAGACGAGTTCCCCGTTTTCGCGCCAGGTGACCACCTCGTCGCGGACGGGGTTCACGCGAAACCCGTCCCACTTCGCGCCTGCGCCGCCAAGCACCGTCTGCGCGTCGAGCTTCTCTATGTTGGCCATCACCACCTCGCCGGTATGCCGCTTGCGCCAGTACATCACGCCGTCCCGGAAGGCGTAGGGGCACATCAGGTTGTGCCAGACCGTATCTTTCGGCCCGTTCGCAAACTGCAGCGCATCGTACTTGGCCACATCAAACACGCCCCAGTCCGTCACCTCCAGTTCGGCCAGGCCCGCGGGGTGGTCCTCCCAAATGCTGTCCGCATGAGTGCGGCCCGGCACAGTCCGCCAATTGTCGGGCACGCGGATACGGTACAGCCCCGATTGCTTTGGACATGTCCCGAGGACGCTGAGCGTATCCTTTCTGGGAACGCCACGCACCACATCCACAGCGAGCAAATCCTTCACGGAGGGCAGCAGTTGCAGGCCGCCGTAGCTGCGGGAGTCGGCTACATCGCCGCGCGCGACAACACGCAGCTCCGGATAGGCCAGCAGCGCGGCGACCAGGGGTTGGGGACCATCGCGGTACATTCCTGTTCCGAGCACCAGGAACAACCCGCGCCCAAAATCCCAATGGTTCCAGTAGCTCAGGCGTCCCTCCAGCGTGCTGAGCACCCTCTTTGCCACCGGGTCATACAGCGTCGTCACGTGCCGGGTCGGGCGGGGCACGCGATACCCAAACAACGGCACGTGTGTAAAGGATTCGGTGCTGGAATAGACCAACTGCAGCGCGCCGCCGCCCAGCGAAACCCGGGGGTCTTCCGTCTTGGTGTATTCGACAAAGAGACTGTTGCCCTCGCTGCGATAGGGCCGGGGCGCATAACATTGGTCCCCCCGCGCGCCGCCCGCCCGGCTCCCCACAAACCTGCCTCCTCTTCGGGTGAAATTACCGCCCGCATGGCTCCAGTCGGGTTCCCGGGATTGCTCCCACCACGCCAGCCGGTCGCGGGTCTCATACTCCCGGAAACACTCCACGGCCTGACGGGTCTTCTGGTACAGCACGTCGAACTTTCCCGAGGCGCAATCATAGGCCCAGATACAGGCGGAATGGTCGGGGTACTTGCTGGCCACCATGAGCGTTCCGTCATTGGCATACTCCACCGGCACGGCATAGCCGTTCACCACATGGTTGCTCTGTATCCGGGCCTCCCCGCGAAAGGCGAAACTGCCCCACCACATGCAACCCTCCGGCGGTGCCTCGGACTCAGGGGAAGGGTCGGCGATGGGCGGAGGAGGGACCGGGGCCTCTGCCACCGGCGTCGGGGACGGAGCAGCGCCAAGTGCGGGCGGGAGCGGCGGGATGGGACGGTCTGCCGACGCCACGGGCACCGTTTCCGGCAGTATGGGCTCCTCTCCGCGCAAATGGAGCGCAACAATGGCCGCGATGATCAGCAGCACCAGGACCACCACCACCGCAAGTGGACGACGCATGGCAAAGTTCCTCCGCAGCCCTCCGGCTGCCCCGCCACAACACATATCCCAAGAACGACCGCAGGCGTTAGGTTGACGGTCCCACGCTGTTGGTTCTAAGGGGGACAGTCACGAACGGCGCTAACGTAAGCTGGAATATGAAACATCGGCCTTAAATTAGCGCCATTTGGGACAGTCTCCCATTAAAAGACTTGACAGTTCCCCATTATAAAGACATCCCCTGCACGCCGTCGGCAAACGCAGCATGCAGTCGATAACCGGGCAACGACTTTACGGAAACGGCGCTCCCTCTCAGGCCCCGCCGTCCCCGAACAGCGCATCCACAAACTGCCGCGCGTCGAAGGGTTGCAGGTCCTCGACCCCCTCGCCGACGCCGATCATAACAATGGGAATGCCGAGCTGCTTCTGGATCGCCACGGCCATGCCGCCGCGGGCGGTGCCGTCGAGTTTGGTGAGCACGATGCCGTCGACGGTGAGCGCCTCGGTGAAGATGCGCGCCTGCTGCAGGCCGTTCTGGCCGGTGGTCGCGTCGAGCACGAGCAGCACCTGGTGCGGCGCGCCGGGAAGGCGCTTGGCCACCACGCGCTGGATCTTCTTCAACTCCTCCATGAGGTTCGCCTTGGTGTGGAGTCGGCCGGCGGTGTCGATGATGACGTTGTCCACGCCGCGCGCGACGGCCGCGTCGGTCGCGTCGTAGGCCACCGCGGCCGGGTCGGCGCCCTCCTGCTGGCGGATGAGGGCGGCGCCGGTGCGCTCGGCCCAGATGGTAAGCTGTTCGGCGGCCGCGGCGCGGAAGGTGTCGGCCGCGCCCAGGATCACGGTGCGCCCCTCGTCGCGCAGCTTCTGGGCGAATTTTCCCGCCGTGGTGGTTTTGCCGGAGCCGTTTACCCCCGCAACAAGCGTGACATGGGGTCCGCTTTCCGTGGTCCACCGTGCCTGCCTCGCGCCGTTGTCGAGCAGGGTGACCATCTCCTCCTTGAGCACGGCGTACAGTTCCTCGGCGTCGTCAATGCCCTTTTCGCGGGCCACGCGCCGCATGTCGGTGATGATCTGCTGCGTGGTTTCAACACCCACATCGGCCTCGATGAGCAGCTCCTCCAACTCATCGTATACCGCGTCGTCAATCCGGCCGCGGCCGGTGAATATGCGCCTGACCCCGTCGGCGAGGCTGGTGCGGGTCTTGCCGAGCCGCTCGCGCAGTTTGGAAAAGAAACTCATGATTGAAAACTCCTGTATGGAATTGACGCGGCGCGCCGGAACGGCGCGTCTCCGGCGATGTCGCGCCGCGCTGGGAGGATGGCGAATCGGCGGCGGCGGGCCCCGGGTCTAGCGGGCACCCATGGGATACGCAACGGCCTGAAGCACCCCCGGCACGGCCTCGCTGCGCGCGACAATCTGATAGGTGCCGTCCGTCTGCGGAACCGCCGAACCGGCACCGGCGAAGTACTTTCCTTCCCGCTGCATGCCGCTCATGTGCCAGTCCACCGTAATCGCGGAGCTGTCCGTAAGGGCGGCCTGACCCCGCAGCTCGGCGCCGTTGTTGAGGGCGGCCACAAAAAACAGGTCCGCGCCCTGAAGCG
Source organism: Candidatus Hydrogenedentota bacterium (assembly GCA_903902895.1). Lineage (GTDB taxonomy): Bacteria > Hydrogenedentota > Hydrogenedentia > Hydrogenedentales > CAITNO01 > CAITNO01. The sequence continues at coordinate 4,952 of CAIUWO010000362.1, forward strand.
ACGCATAGCTGGCGCCCACAAAGCGCTCGGCCGTGCCGACTTTTTCATAGAGGGCGAAAAATCCGTCCGGTGACGGGTTGCTGGGCGGGTTGAGACGGGCGGTGTCCGCCTCGTTTTCCGTGGGAAAGCGGCCTTTGAGCGCTGAGGACATCGTCTCAAACGCGGCCTTGTCCTCGGACTCCCAGAATTTGCCCGGTTGCACAGGGGCCCCATCTGCGGCGCCCGTCGAGTCAGTCACCGACCCGGGAAGAACCATGCCCATGATGTTGCCCGCATTGAGGCCAACCCAGAGCACGAGCAGAATGCCCAGCGCGGTCAGGCCGCCCTTGAGCAGGGAGCGCCGCTTCGCCGCCGCCTCATCGCCGGTCAGTATCTGATCGGCGGCAAGCCGCAACAAACGCTGGTCCCGCAGGTTGTTTCCGCAACCTTTGCAGATCAGCGTTCCCTCCGGATTGACACGGCCACATCCGCCGCACACTGCGTCGGCGTCTATGGCTTCCTTGTACTCTTGGGCAAACGGATCTTCTTTCATAACACCCGTTCCTATCCTTCAATCTGATTTTCGCACAATCCGAAGGATTTGTCCAGTTATTTTATTATACCTTACGCGTTCAACGCAATGATGCCATTGCCACGCGCCCAAAGCGCCTAAAACCGGAAACGGGTGCGCCGCCGATGGGAGCGCAGGGCATAGGCCGCGTCCGCATCCGCGCTGTTCTCCAGGGAATTCTCCCCAAGGTCCATGCGCTCCATTGCACCGCCGGCGCCGCCGGGCGTGATGGGCGCCACCGCCCGGGTGCTGCCCTGCTCCTCATTGGTGAGCAGTGCCAGACGGGGTTCCGGGAAGGGCTCAATACGGATTTGCTTCTTTTCCTGTTTGCGGCCCGGCACCAGGGAATAGCCGATGATGTCACCCAAATCAAGCAGAAAGGCGGTTATCAGGATGAAGATCTCCTTGAACCCCACCGTCTTATAATCAAACAGTTTCTCAAAGACGGCAAAGAGCGGATTCTCGGTCTTGACCAGACCGGGCAACGGGACCCCCGAAATGCCGGATAAATCCTTGACAACAACGCGCAGTTGGGCCTGCATCTTGTCAATATCTTCCAGTGTCTGCGGAGCGTCGTTACGCAGCAGGGTGTCGGCCTCCTTCTTGGTCGCCAAGGCCTCCTCAACTGCCTGAAGGTCCACTTGGGCCGTCTTTTGGAGCACGTTGAGCTTGTAATCCTCCTCCTTGGCGTTCATGCCGTACCCGGCGGGCGCCCGGCGCAGCCCCTTCACCTCCGAGTCCAGTTCCCCCTCCTGCTTGGCAATGGACCGCAACAGTTCCGTCCTGCGGTCGCCCAACACCCCCTGCACCTCGCCCAGGAATTTCTCGTAAGTGCTTCGCATGCGGTCGTTTGAATAGCGAATGTAGAAATCCCGGTCCGCCGTGCGGTACAGCACGTCCAGATTAAAGGCGATGGAGATGAACGCCACGATGGTCATGCCGAGCACACCGAGGATGTTGAGCCGCTTGTGGCCGCCGATGATCGACAGTTTCAGGGCGAACAGCATCAGGCCTATGGCCACGGCCAGACCAAGGGCCATGATGGAACAGTTCCACACCACCCCCTCGGTGATCGGGATCGACACTTTGGGTTCCGGGAGGATCGAATCGGTCAGGCTGGCGTAGGTGGTGTAGATTGACACCACCGTCAGCAGCACCATCGCGATGCAGAATATGACCCGGGACGGAAGGTTGTTCATGGTATGAGTCCTGACATTATAAAACGCACGGAAAACTTCGCCACCGTTAGAATACACCCAAACGGCCAAAGGTTCCATCTTTGCATGGTTCAGTCCGCTTTGTTTGAGATGGCCTTCCCGACCTAAGGGCACGTCTGTCTTTCCCCCCCAGGGCCGGTTATGGTAGCATTCTGCCATATTTGAACAGGACCATTTGCCCGGAGGGGGCGGCGTATTCGGCCGCCCGTTCCAGGTTTGGGAGATTGCAGATGACACTTCTCACCCTTCGACACTTTCTTTGCGCCGGCCTGCTCTTGTGCGCGGCCGCCCCGGCTTTGGCGCAGGCGCCTGATTTGAGCAAGATGGACATTGTGGAGCGCTCCACGCCCAACGGCCCCGTGGCGTTCGTGGACGATGTCGCCATCAGCCGCGGGGAGTACCTCAACACCTATCAGAAGCACGTGGCCGAGGTGGCGATGCTCACGCATGACAGCAAGCCGAGTGACGAATTTCGCGTGCGCGCCGGCCTGACCACGCTGGGCGAACTGGTCCGCCGCCAGATTCTTGTGGCGGAGGCGGACAAGCGGGGCGTCAAGATTGGTGATGCGGAGGTGGAGGCCGGCTACGCCGAAAAGCTCAAGCGCTTCCAGCAGGACATGAAGAAGCCCGACGGGTCCGCGCCCTCCGAGCAGGATGTGCTCAAGATTGCGGGACAGACCCGCCAGGAGGCGCTGGAAAGTCTGCGCCGCCAGTTGATTGAGGAGAAGATGACGGCGCTGATCGCCAAGGAAAAGGGCGCCAAGGTGACCGACAAGGACATCACCGATTTCTACGGCAAGAAACCGGAGCTGTTCAAGCGGTCCGGGCAGATCCACTTCAACCAGATATTGATCGCGCCCAAGGGCGGTCCGAAATCCGACGAGGCCGCCTGGAAGGCGGCCGAGGACACGGCGAAAAAGGCGCGCGCGCGCATCCTCGCCGGCGAGAAATTCGACGCCGTCGCCCGCGACATGTCGCAGTCGCCCGACGCCGCCAAGGGCGGCGACATGGGCATGATGGCCGCGGAGCAGTTGCCGCCCTTCTTTGTGAGCGTGGGCAAGGCGATGAAGCCGGGCGACGTGAGCGAGCCGTTCCGCAGCCCCTACGGGGTGCATGTGGTCCGGCTGGTGGAAACGGCGGACAGCAAGTATGTCACGCTTGAGGAGGCCAAGCCGAAAATCCGCGCCATGCTGGAGCAGATGCGCGGCGACGAGGCGGTGGACAAGCACATCGAGCCCGTGGTGAACGATCCGAAACGCACGCAGATATTCCTCCAGTTGGAGCGCACGCTGGCCGCGCTCACCTACGACCCCAGGGCGCCGAAGAAGCCCGAGCCGAAGAAAGACGCCGCCGTGTCCGCCAAGGCGACGGACGCCGCCGCGGCCGCGACCGAGACGCCGCAGGCCCCGGTGAAGAAATCCGCAGCCCCGGCGGCAGAGTCCAGCGCCAAGAAGACCCAGGCCGCGCCCAAGGCGCAGAAGAAGTCCGCGCCGGCCGCAAAATCCAGCACCAAGAAGAAGGCCCCGTGAGGGCGTGAACGCGCAGTGTCGTTCCTGGTATCGCGCCGCCCTCTGCGCCGCCTTGCTGACCCTGACGGCGGCGGCGGGCGTGGCGGCAAAGGACGATGTTCCCTACCTCTGGCCCTTTGACCGCAAGCCAGACCTTTCCTCCAGTTTCGGGGAGTACCGTTCCGGCCGCTTTCACATGGGGGTCGACCTTTCCACCAACGGCGAAATTGGGGTGCCCGTGCGCGCCGCGGCCGACGGCCACGTGTCCCGTGTGCGCTGTTCTCCCTGGGGTTACGGCAAGGCTGTCTATGTTAGTTTTGACGACGGCCACACCGTCGTCTACGGCCATCTTTCGGGCTTTCGTGACGACCTGCGCGATTATGTGCGCCGTGAGCAGCACCGGCGCTCAGCCTACACGGTGGAAATGCAGCCCGGGGCGGACGAGTTTCCGGTGAAACGGGGCGAGGTGCTCGCCTTCAGCGGAGACACCGGAATCGGCCCCGCGCACCTGCACTTTGAACTGCGCGATGCCGCCGGACGCCCCGTCAACCCGCGCCTGCTCGGCATGACCTGGCCCGACGCCGATCCCCCCGTCTTCAAGTCCGTGCTCGTGGCCCCGCGCGACCCGGCCTCGCGCGTGGAGGGCGACGTGATGCCGCTGCCGCGGAAAGCGGAGCGCGGCAGGGATGGGCGCTGGACCTGCGCGCCCGTGCGCGTGCGCGGCGAATTCGCCGTGGCTGTTGATCTGGTCGACCCGACTCCGGTCGGCAACAAGCTGGGCATCCATGCGGCCAAACTCATCGGCCCCGATGGAAACACCGTTTTTGAGGTGCGCCACGACACCATCGCCTATGACGAGCATGGGTCCGCTTTTGCCTACCATCCCGCGTTCAGTGATGAGGGGCGTTTCCTGCTGCTCTGGCGCTGGCCGGGCAATGCCGCCGCGAGCGACGCGGTCAGCCCCGGCGACGGGTGGTGCCCCGCGCCCGCCGAAGCGGGAAACTACCGCGTTGAGATTGTCGATTTCATGGGCAATGCCGCGACGCTGGAACTGCCCATCAAGCCGGATTCGGGCACGCAGCATGCCCTCGCGCCCGGCACTGCCGAATCCGCCCCGAACAAAGGGGTAGGCGAGTTGACACTGGACGCGTCCGGCACCTTTCTGGTGGTGACAGCGGCGTTCCCCACTCCTGAGACGGATGCGCCCCAACTGACCATCGACGGCAGGCCCGCGACAGACGCGCCCTTCTTCCCCGTGGACAGGTGCACGTTTCGCGCGGCGTGGCAGCCCGCGTCACCGGGCGGTCGAATTCTGATTGGCGCGACGCATCCGCGTCTTGCCGCAAATCCAATTCCCCTGGAAACCGTCGCCTCCGGCACCGCCCGCGTCATTCAGTGGGAAGACGGCCCGCGTTTGGAAATTCCGGCGGGCGCGGCCTGCGGGCCGCTGTTCCTGCGCGCCGCGCCGCTGGCCGCCGCCCCGGCGGCGCCCGTGCCCGCGCATGGCGCCGCGTGGCGTCTTTGGCCCCAGAACGCGCCGCTGGCCGCGGCGGCGGAGCTTGCCCTGCCCCTGCCGGACGGCGTTCGCGACCCGGCGCATGCCGCCATCGCGCGGCGCGGCGGCGGCGGATGGGCCTGGCTCAAGACCGCGCGCCGCGGCAACGTACTTACCGCGCGCACGGACCGCCTCGGCGATTTTCGGGTTCTCGAAGACGATCAGCCGCCCCGTGAACTGGAGTTTTCGCCGGACGGCGCGGCACCGATCACCTCGTTCCGGCCGCGCATCCATGCCTCGGTGTCGGATGCGGGCAGCGGCGTCGCCGCATGGGACCTGCGCTGTGACGGGCGCTGGATGCTCTCGGCCTACGACCCCGAGGCGGGCCGCATCGATTGGGAGCGCGACGAGGACCTCGACGCCGGCGCCCATGAGATAACGCTCACGCTGACCGACAACGCCGGCAACTCGTCCGCCACGAAACACACCATCATCATTCCCAAGAAATAGGACCATGCCGTCATCCCCGCGCAGGCGGGCTTTCCGACAATGCCGCGCCGACAAAACCGCAGCCCGTCATCCCCGCGCAGGCGGGGACCCGGTCTTCGGGTGTCTGCGCAAGCCCTTGACGGACATCCCGCTTTCCCGGGAAAGACGGAGAAAAAGGTGTTCGCCCATGCCGCTCTCTCGCCACCTGTCTTTACCGTTGCTGGCCTGCCTCCTCGCCGCCATCGCAGGGGCCGGGGAAGAGCGGCTGCTCTTTCCCCCGTCATCACCGCCCGCGGCCATGGTGGATGTGGTCGATTTGCACGCCGCCACGCCGGAACTGCGGCTGGCGGCCGCCACGCTTCAGGGACTCGTGAACGCCGGCGAGGAGGCGTCGGTCTTTCTGCTGCTGTCGGAGACCGATGCCTTCTGGCGCGACCGGCTGACCGAACGCGGCCATCTGCGCGGCGTGCGCGCGCTGACGCCCGAGGCCCTCTTCGCGTCCCGCGCCGCGGCCTTCGACCGTGTCTATGTCCACGACCCGGCGCTGCCCGCAACCATCAACATCGGCACCATGCTGGCCTCGCTGCACCGCGGCATCGTGGCCACGGCGGAACTCGCGCCGGTGCTGGCGCCGGGCAAGCCCGTGGAGGATTTGCGCGGACGCTGGAAGAGCGCCGCCGAGGCCTATGAATGGGCCTTTGCCGAACTGTGGCCAAAGATGAATCCGCGCGTGCTTGCCTGCCTCTATCCCGACCCGAAGATGAGCGGCCTGCGCGACTATCTCGTGCGCCACCGTGTGTTCACTTTCTGGATTGCCGACAAGGCCAAAGATGCCGATGCGGCCGCGCGAGAGAGGGCCCTGGCGGAAAAGGTAATGGCCGCCGCGCCGCCGAACGTGCCCGTGCTCGGCTTCTGGTACAGCGGCCCCGACGCCGGCATCAACGAGTACGACGGTGTCGGCCTTGCCGGCGAATACGGAAAGATAACGGTTGTGTCCGACTGGCTGTCCAACTGCTCGCTGCTGTCCGGGGTGAGGGTGGATTTCGCGCCGCTGGCCAAGGCGCAGCGCGCGCGCGGCGAGTCACCGCCGCCCGACCTGGACCCGGCGCGGGTATACATCGCGTTTAACGTCGTTGAATCGGGGGATGCGCCGTCCTACCTGGAGACACGCCAGACCGAGGTGTGGGCCGACCCAAAGCGCGGCAGCGTGCCCATCGGCTGGGGGATGGGATTGTGCGCGGCCGAACTCATGCCGCCCGTGGTGGAGTATTACCTGCGGAGCGCCACGCCGAACGACCGCTTCTTTGCGGCCATCTCCGGCGCGGGCTACACACATCCCTTCCGCAAATTCATGGCGCGCACGGCCGACCCGGACGCCGCGTGGAGCGAATACCTGCGCATCACCGCCGGGTTGATGGACCGGCTTGGCTTCGCCGAACTGGGCCTGTACACCGACGCGTGGAAACCCAACGACCGCGCCGCGCGCAAGCCGGTGCTGCGCCGTTTTGCCGAAGGCGTGCCGCAGGCCGCGCTGATCATGCCCGGCATGGGCCGCGACGACGGGCTCACCGCGGCCAACGCCACCTACAGGTTGGACGGACGGCGCGATGTGACGGCTTCGCACATCCTCACCCGCTGGCCCCCCGACTACGCCGCCCTGACGAAAGAACAGCGGACAGACTGGCTGGTAAAGGAGATTCAGGCCAACACGCCCCCGGAACGGCCCGCATTCATTCAGGCCATGGCGCTGAGTTGGGCCTATAACCCGTCGGACATCGCCGAAGTGGCCCGCCGTCTTGGCGCGGAGTATGTGCCCGTCTCGCTGCCGCACTACGCCGCGCTGTGGCGCGGGGCGCAGTAGCCCGCATATCTCACCAGTCATTGCGAGGAGGGCTTCAGCCCGACGCGGCAATCTCTTGAAGCGATGGCCTTTACCGCACGGCATATGGCGAGCAAGAGATTGCTTCGCTTTGCTCGCAATGACGGTCCGTCTTTCTGCTGTGGCGGTTAAGTCTATTGCCTGTTTCGTCTTGGATATGACAGGGGCGCACTGGTGAGATATGCGGGCTGGCCCAAAATTCCGCCGGAAAAGCGCTTCTTTCCATCGAAGCACGGAGCCGCGCGCAATGACTACGCCCAAAGTCCGGCTTGTGGTCCGGGGAGCGGGTCTCAGGTATATAGAGGGGCACAATCAGGGAATGCCTGATACCCATTTCGTCAACAATGGGTCACAATTAAGTCATAAGAAACGGGTGTTCCTCTTTGGGCGGCAAGGAGTGGGCGCGCGCGTGGTTGTTCTTGGGCGATGCATGGGGGCGGCGCGCAGGCCGTGGTGCGGTTGCGTGAGCCCGTTCAAAGGGAGTCATATTATGGTTATAAGTGTCCTGCTTGCCGATGATCACAGCGGCGTGCGGGAGAGTCTGCGCTGCCTTCTGGAGAAGGAGGCCAGCATCCGGGTGGTAGGCGAGGCGGAAAACGGGTACATGGCCGTGCAGATGGCCGGGCAGCTGCAGCCGGACGTAATCGTTATGGATGTGATGATGCCCGAACTGAACGGCATTGAGGCCACCCGGGCCATCAGGGAGCGCGGGTACGACACCAAGATACTGGCGCTTTCCATGCATTCGGAGCGCAGCTATATAGCGAACATGCTCCGGGCGGGCGCGTCCGGGTATGTGCTCAAGGACCAAGCCTACTCAGAACTGGTGCGGGCCGTGCGCGCGGTGGCCGGATATGTGAGGCCCAGACGGGAGGTCATGGGCGGGACGCCGCTGCTGACCGCGCTGGAAAGTCTTCAGGCCGGCGACCACGTCTGCTGCATTCATGAGACCGAGGAGGAACTGAAGGCGACGGTGGTTCCCTACCTGTGCCAGGGACTTGAGGGGGGAGAAAAGGTCATCTACATTTCGGACGTCCGGAATTCGCAGATAATCACCGAATGGCTGTCCGGCTCCGGTCTCGACATGGACCAGCACGTCGCGCATGGACGGTTCACGGCGGTGTCTCCGGAAAGCATATGCCTTTACGGGGGGGCATTTGACCCCGACCGAATGAACGCTTTCCTCCGGGAGGAGTTGAGGGTCGCGCTGGGAGAGGGCTACACGGCGTTGCGCGTCGCCGGCGAGATGGGTTGGGCATTGTCGGGGGCGACCGGCCCGGAACGGCTCATCGAATACGAGGCGGAACTGAACCTATTCTTTCGCGACGCGGCCTGCACCGGGCTTTGCCTGTATGACCGGAACCAGTTTTCGCCGGAAATGCTGCTCAAAGCGCTGGAAACGCACCCCATCGTCATTTGCGGCACGGAAGTCTGCGACAATTTCCACTACGTTCCACCCGAAACCTACCTGTCCGCGGTGCCGGCCGAGGCGGAACTGGAACAAAAACTTGACGGGTTGCGCAGGCATCGTCAGACACAAAGCAGCCTCAAGAGCACGGCAGACCTGATAACCTATCTCTTTGACACCTTGCCCATGCCGGTGTTTTACAAGGATTCCAAGGGCACCTATCTGGAATGCAACCGGCCCTTTGCCGAAGAGGTCATGGGACTGCCCAAGGAGAGAATTCTGGGGCGCACACTGGACGAACTCGGCATCGCGGTTCCCAACGGCATGAGGGACCCGCGTCACGAAAAGGACGAGGCACTGCTGTCCAGCGGCGGCAGGCAGATGTACGAAACGCAGGTTATATGCGCCGACGGGGAACTTCGCCCGTTCCTGATGCACAAACGGTCGTTCGTGGACCCGCAGTCGGGCGAACCCGCCACCATGGGCATAATGACCGACCTTTCCGAGCAGAAACGGGCCGAGAGCGAGAGTGCCACGCTGTTCGCCGCCATTGAACACGCGACCGAAGCCGTGGTAATCACCGACACGTCGGGAAACATCCAGTACGTGAATCCCGCCTTTTCGGCGATCACAGGCTACAGCAGGGCAGAGGCCTTGGGCGCAAACCCGCGCATTCTCAACAGTGGCCGACAGGACGAGTCCTTTTACCGTCAGATGTGGGAGGCGCTGAAGCAGGGGCGCTCCTGGTCCGGCCGCCTTGTGAACAGGCGCAAGGACGGAACGCTGTACGATGAGGAGATGACCATTTCAGCCGTTCCCGACGCACAGGGAAAACGGGCCCATTTTGCGGCCATCATACGCGACATCACAGAGCAGTTGAATCTTACCGAACGGTTGCGCCAGGCCCAGAAGATGGAGGCCATCGGAACGCTTGCCGGGGGCATTGCGCACGACTTTAACAACATCCTGGCCGGAATACTCGGCTACAGCGAGCTGGGACTGGAGGAGGTGGCCCCCTCCACGCGCCTGCACGAAGATTTCCAGCGCATTCATGCCGCCGCCAGACGCGCCAAGGAACTGGTCTACCAGATTCTGGCCTTCAGCCGCCAAGCCGAGGGAGAACGCTACCCGCTTCGGCTGGAATCGATCATCAAAGAGTGCATGAAACTGCTTCGGCCAAGCATTCCCTCAAACATTGAATTCTTCATTGACCTAAGTTCGAATTGTCCCCAGATAATGGCGGACGGCACGCAGATGCACCAGGTCATCATGAACCTGTGCACCAACGCATACCATGCCATGCGCGAGGAGGGGGGCGCCCTGACCGTCGGGCTGCATCCTTTTGTCGCGGACGACGCGCTTGCCGGTTGCGTTCAGGAACTCTGTCTTACCGTCAGCGACACGGGCCAGGGGGTGGCCCCCGAGATACTGGACCGCATTTTCGACCCCTACTTCACCACCAAGACCGCGGAAGAGGGCACCGGCCTGGGACTGGCGACCGTGCACGGCATCGTGGTCAGCCACGGCGGCGCCGTCACGGTGTCCAGCGAGGTGGGCCGGGGCACCACGTTCAGCGTTTACCTGCCCGCCGCGACGGGTTTGCATGAAAGGCGGGCCGTTGAAGAGGCGCCCGTGCTCGGGGGAGATGAGCGGATACTCCTTGTGGACGACGAGGAACCGCTTGTGGTCCTTTTTGAAACGGTGCTTTCCCGCCTGGGCTACACGGTAACGGCCACACACAGCAGTCTGGACGCGCTGGCCGCCTTCAAGGCCGCCCCCCTGGATTATGACCTGGTGCTGACGGACCAAACCATGCCCGGCATGACCGGATACCAGATTAGCGAGCAGATGCTTGCCATCCGCCCGGAAATGCCCATAATCCTCGCCACGGGGTACAGCGAGAGCATTGACAAGGAAACTGCGCTGCGCGGCGGGATCAGCGCGTTTATAAGCAAACCAGCGGAAACCGATGATGTGGCGCGGCTCGTGCGCCGTGTGCTCGACGGGACCCGGTGCCCGCAGGCAGGCGGAGAAATAGCGCATGCCTGAGGATGCGGAGGCGGCCTGACCTTTCCCTAGTTGTGCGTTCACGGCAATATTGGCTGTGGTTTGACGACAACCGTACAGGAAGCTGCCATCAATCTGATACGCCGTTGTAATCTGGCGGGCCCTTTGACGGCTCTTCGAGAGCGCTGGGTCGTGGAGAACACTAGAGAGACAAGCAATTCCCGCCCCGGTCCGATGGCTTGTGGTCGAAAGCGAAACTGGGGGTAATTCCTGACCTATCCCCAGTTTGGTGCCACCTGCAAGGTGACCAGATGCCGTAGCGCGTCCAGGGCGTATTCCAAGCGCACACCCTTGTTCCTGATGTAGAAGAACCCCATGCGCAGCAGGTTGATGACGCGCGTCCTGCGTG
>CAIUWO010000363.1 GCA_903902895.1 Candidatus Hydrogenedentota bacterium
CCTTCAGAGCCAATGGCGGAGAAGGTTGGAACGACATGTGGACTTACAGCGGCGGCGGCGGCGGCGGCCGCATCGCGGTCCATTATCTGGTCAACGGCTTTACCGGCACGGCGCAGGTCCTTGGAGGAACCCAAAATATTCCCGACCGCGCGGGCGAAAACGGGACGGTGGGTTTCTTCGATGTGTCCAATCCGCAACAGGTGAGACTCTATGCGGGCCACTCTTGGCATTTCCAGCCCCTTGACGCGACTTTTGCACTGTATAATATCGTGTTGAGCGGCACGACTGCTGTAGTGGAACCGGGCGCCAACAAAGTGACCGCAGCGAACGATTTTGTCATCGACGCCGCATCCACGGTGACCTGCCGCGCCGGGGAAGGCCTCATCCATCTGTTTGCGGCAAATAATCTTACCCTGGCGGCGGGATCTTCAATTCTCGCGGACTTGAAAGGGTATCCCATTGACCAGGGCCCGGGCGCGAGCACGGGCACCGGCGGGGCGGGCTACGGCGGACGCGGCGGCATCGGGAATGGCGGAAACCGGCATCTTTGGATGCAACGACAGGGTTCCCGATGACGCGTCTTCAGCAGGCAAGAGCGGCGACATACTTGTGCTCTTGTTGACGGCAGGCGTTTTGGCTGCGGTGACCCGGCGGCGGAACCCGGTTCTACCTTGACGCGTGTGCATACATCCGGGGGCGTCCGAGACAGGGATGTCCCCGGATATTGACCATCTGAGGGCGGCTGGAGGAAGGCTGCAACACACGGCGGCGGCGCTGATGACCGCCCCGCGAACCATGAGTACTCTCCCAGCGTTGCGTCCCGCGAGCCGTCCTGAGCAGCGCGGGGCAAGGCGGGACGCCGGAACCCGTTGCTGGGTTCCGGCCTTTTCTTCCCCCCCCGGCGACCTCCGCTCCGCCCTGTACGGGTTCCGGAGGAATTTCCGGGAGCCCTGTTTCGCGCGCGCGTAGGGAGGACGCTATGCGGGGCGCGCCCAGCCCAAAGCTAAGGTATTTCGCAGGCGGCACTCAGGGTTATCCCGATGCGCAAAACAGGCAGTTCTGCTAGCATGAAAACCTAAATAAACTAGGGGTGTGGAATGGGCGATCCATCATATGCGGGACTTCATGGGCCAACTGGCCCAGAGAATAGGGCATTCCAAGAGATTGTGATAATCACAGCATCGCAGTACTGCAAGTCATTTCGGAGGCTTTGGCAGGCAGGGGAGAAGGACCGTTGTCCTTCGTGCGGGTGTGCGACATGAGCGGCGATGTGCGGGTGTGGTGCGAGAACCACCGGCACGGCAGCTACACGGGCGCGCCTGCGGGCGGGCAGGCTTGGGTGGATAGTCCCAGGGGCTCGTTCCGCGTGTTTCGGGGCGGTTGCTGGGTCTTCAGCGGCGGCAGCTGCCGGACGGCGCGCCGCAGCAGCTACGATCCGTCGAGCATGAGCGGAAGCATTGGCCTCCGCCTGGCCAAATCTTAATGCTTGGCTGCCTTACCGACTGACAACAAGTACGAAGGGCTGAAGGCTGAAAAACATACAAAGGGGGCGCAGGGCTCCGGAAACGGGCCGCGATAGCGGAAGGCCGCGTCAGCAGCCCTGAGCGGATTATTGTGTGTCTTTAATATGAACAACTGGTGAACAAGGATAATTTGCGATGAAGACAATGTCATGGGCGATGGGCGCGGTGCCGATGGTGTTGTGCGTGATGCTTGCGGGTTTTCCGCAGTCGGTGGCTTACGCGGTGGCGGACATCACGCCGCCGACGGGCACAATCGTCATCAACAGCAACCGGAGCGCGACCAATACGGTCAGCGTCACGCTGGCGCTCACCTGGGATGACGGCGTTGGGGGGTCCGGTGTGTCGCGGATGCGGTTCAGCAGTGACGGGGCGACATGGTCCGCCTGGGAAGCGCTTGCGGCGACGCGGGCCTACATCCTTCCAGCGGGCGCGGACGGTCACAGGACGGTGCGGGTCCAGTACCTGGACAAGGCGAACAACCGCTCAATCGTGTACAGCGACTACATACTTCTGGACACCACGCCGCCGACAGGCACGATCATCATCAACGGCGGCGAGTCCACCACGATGACCCAGTCGGTCACCCTGGGCCTGACCTGGGCTGACGGGGGGACCCTGGTGTCGCGCATGCGCTTCAGTGACAACGGATCGACTTGGACGGCATGGGTGCTGCCCGCGGCCACGCGGGCCCACACGCTGCCGGAGGCGGACCTGATCAACCAAACGGTGCGCGTGCAGTATCTCGACGGCGCGGGCAACTACTCCACCGTGTACAGCGACTATATCAAGCTGACGGGTCCGGCTTTGGGCACCACGGAAACGGTCATGCTGCCGGATGGCGTGCCGCTCACCATGGTGTGGATACCGGCCGGGACCTTCATGATGGGCCGTTACGCAGGCGAGCAGGACAGCTACACCTATGAAGACCCGCGGCATTCAGTGACACTGGACGGGTACTGGATGGCCAAATACGAGTTGACCAAGCGGCAGTGGCAGGCGGTGATGGGTACGACACCATGGAGCGGACAATCCTACGTGCTGGCCGATCTGGACAGCCCGGCGGTGTATGTGTCCTGGAATGATGCGCAGTCGTTCTTGACGACGGTGAACAGTTACACGGGCAAGACCTTCCGGCTGCCCTCGGAGGCGCAGTGGGAGTATGCCTGCCGCGCAGGGACGCAGACCCGGTTCTGCTGGGGTGACGACCCCGGCTACGCGACCATCGGGGACTATGCCTGGTACTATTACAATGCTTACAATGTGGGCCAGACATACGCGCATGTGGTGGGCCAGAAGCTGCCGAATGTCTTTGGCTTGTACGACATGAGCGGCAATGTGTGGGAGTGGTGCGAGGATGACTGGCACACAGACTATACGGGCGCGCCTACCGGTGGCCAGGCGTGGGTGGATAGCCCCAGGGATTTTTACCGGGTGCTTCGCGGCGGTAGCGGGAGCCACAACGACAACTACTGCCGGTCGGCCTACCGCGGCAACGACACCACGGACTACGGGTACAACTACTACGGGTTCCGGATTGCGAGGACTATGTAACACTGGGCACTGTAGCCCTATTCCCATCTGCCCTAATCAACTATCACAAGCTGCCACGGGAGGCGCAGTACATCGCACTGATGCAGACGCAAAGCGCCTGCATCATCAAGAAGACCCGCTGGAAGCAGATAGCCCAAGAGCAGCGCCGCATGAAGAAGGGACGGTACAAACCGTAACGCCACCAAGGTGCGCCCTCTGCGCGGCAAACGCGGGGGGCGCACCATATCCCCGCAATCCAGACCCGTATGCACGGAATTGAACGGCGTGACCGTCTGCCGTAGACTGACAGCAACGTAGAGGTCTGTCGCCGTTCTACGTGCGGCTTTCTGGCGTTACAACGGACCGGGCAAGTCCGGAAAGAGGAGACAACCATGCAAGAACTCCCCAAGTGCGCGAACGCGATTTCGCGACGCACCTTCCTGCAAAGCTCGGCGCTTGCCGCCGGAGCGGCCGCGGCGGGGTTTCCCTTTGTCGCGCGCGGCGCAAGCCCCAATGAGAAGCTCAACATTGCCGTTATTGGCGTGGGAGGTCGCGGCGGTGGAAACCTGGAGTCGGTGTCTTCGGAGAACATCGTGGCGCTCTGCGATGTGAACGCGAAAGCCCTGGCCGAAGCCGCAAAGAAGTTCCCCAATGCGCGGATCATCGGCGACTTCCGCAAGCTCTACGACTTTGCGAATGAGTTCGACGCCGTGGTGGTCAGCACCTGCGAGCACACGCACGCCTTCGCCACACTGCCCGCGCTGCAGCTCGGCAAGCACGTCTATTGCGAGAAACCGCTCACGCACGACGTGTGGGAGGCGCGCATCATCCGCGAGGCCGCCGGGAAGGCCAACGTGGCCACGCAGATGGGCACGCAGATTCACGCCGGCGACAATTACCGCCGCGTGGTCGAGCTCGTTCAGAGCGGCGCCATCGGCCCCGTGCGCGAGGTGCACGTCTGGGTCGGGCGCGCCTGGGGGTGGCAGTCCAAGGAGGAAGCCGACCAGGCGAAGGACATCGTGTTCGTGCAGGATCGGCCCAAGGAAGCCTCGCCCATCCCGGAAGGGCTCGACTGGGATTTGTGGGTGGGTCCTGCGCCCATGCGGCCGTTCAACGAGGTCTACTTCCCGGGCCCGAAGTGGTACCGCTGGTGGGACTTCGGCAACGGCACCATGTCGGACCTCGGCAGCCACTGGATAGACCTGCCGTTCTGGGCGCTCGGGTTGAAGGCGCCGCTGACGATCACGCCCGAGGACGGGCCGCCGCCGCATCCGGAGATTGCTCCCGCCTCGATGCAGGTCGCGTACGAGTACGGCGCACGGGGTGATATGCCCCCGCTCCGGCTGACATGGTACCAGGGCAAGTACAAGCCCGCGCTTTGGAACGACGGCGCCATCCCCAAGTGGGACAGCGGTGTGCTGTTCGTCGGCGATAAGGGCATGCTGCTGTCGGACTATGAGAAGCATTCGCTGCTGCCCGAGGCGCAGTTCAAGGACTTTCAGCCGCCCGCGCCGTTCATTCCCAAATCGATTGGCCATCACGCGGAATGGATTCACGCCTGCAAGACCGGCGAGCCCACAACGTGCAATTTCGGCTATGCGGGCTGGCTCACCGAGGCCAACCATCTCGGCAACGTGGCCTACCGGGTGGGCAAGAAACTCGAATGGGACCCCGAAACCATGCACGCGAAAAACGCCCCGGAGGCAGATCCCCTCATCCGCCGCGAGTATCGCGCGGGATGGAAGCTGGTGTAAGACCTGCCTGGCCCGTACCGCAGGCGTCCCGCCTGCCTCGTGCTTTGGCCCTTGTTCACGCTGGCGAAACGGAAGAAAATGCAGGCGGGACGCCTGCGGTACGAGAGTGACCTTCGCGCATGAATCTGCATTGACTTGGCTCCATCAGCGTAGGGTGCGGTAAGATTGTCCCTGCAGACAGATTACCGCAACTTGCCATTTGGCAAACTGAAACGACCCAACCACTCAGAAAGGGTGAAACGATGGACAATACCTCAATGGGAAGACGTAACTTTTTCAAAGCCACCGCGGCGGCGACCCTTGCCGCAAGTATCGCCGGTGCCCCGCTGACGGGAACCGCGGCGGAACCGGCGGTCGCGCCGCTGAAGAAGGCCCTGCAACTGGGAATGCTGCCGGAGAAACTGTCCAACGCGGAAAAATTCAAACTGGCCAAGGCCTGCGGTTATGAGGGCATCGAGGCTTCGCCGATGGCGGACCTTGACGCCGCGAAGAAGATGGGCGAGACCGCCCGCGCGGCCGGCATACGCATTCATTCGGTGCTCTACGGCGGATGGGAGGCTCCGTTCTCCGATCCCGACCCCAAGGTAATCGAGAAGGGCCTGAAGGGCATGGAAACGGCCCTGCGCACCGCCCACGCGATGCAGGCCGACGCCGTGCTGCTCGTGCCGGTGGTCGTCAACGCGAAGGCAACCACCGCCGAGGCCTTCGAACGCTCGCACCAGCACATCCCAAAGTTGCTCCCGCTGGCCGAAGAACTCAAGATAGTTATTGCCATCGAGGAAGTGTGGAACGGTTTCCTGCTCGACAATCCTCGCGAATTCGCACGGTACTTGGACGAGTTCAAGAGCCCCTGGGTGGGTGCCTACTTTGACGTCGGCAACGTGCTCAAGTACGGGCCGCCGGAAGAATGGATTCGCATCCTCGGCAAGCGCATCGTCAAGGTTCATCTGAAGGACTTCAAGAAGAAGGGCGAGAAATGGGTGAACCTCCGCGACGGCGACGTGAACTGGCCCGAGGTCCGCAAAGCCTTCAGCGAAGTCGGCTACACGGGCTTTGTCACCCCCGAACTGGCCGGCGGCGACGAGAAATACCTGCGTGACCTGTCGCAGCGCATTGACCTTATCGAGGCGGGAAAATAGATAGACCGGGGTCTCGCAAAGCGGCGCGAAAGGGCGTATTCTTCCGAGCGGCGATCAACCGCGTCGGTTGCCGGAAGAGTCGGACTCCCGTTCTTGGGCGGCGGTCTGCGGACGGATGGCTGGACTGAATCTCGACGGCAGCGACCGCCTTGGCTTTCCGTCGGCGCTCTTCGTGCCAACGCGGGATGCAGCCTCTTCGCGCGCTCGCTCTTCAAAACCAAATGGGCCGCAGAGAGGCGGTCAGCCTTCGCTTGCCGGTGCTACAGTTGAGTTTTCGCTGGCTCGACGCGGATGAGCATAGCCTCGCGCGCCCAGGGGAGGGACTCATCGGCGAGATGGGCGTAGGGCTACGTCATCTGGCTGGACGCATGCTGTGGTTTCCAATCCGCGCAGGAATGTGCTGTGGATTCTGGGCAGGACACCCAAGATGGACGGGGCCGTCTACGCAGGGATTCTTGCCGAGCTAGAGAATTCCGGCTTTGATGTTTCCAAGTTTGAACTGACGCAACAGCTGGCGATTTGACCTGACAACCACGTCAAGGGCTAACGCGCCATGTCGCTAGAATAATTGTTAACGTCCGGTCAGTCTGTGCTACCTTCTGAAACACCCTCAAAGAAAGGAGCTTTGCATATGCCTACCATGTCAAGACGGACATTTATCGGGAGAGCAACCATCGGTTCGGGCGCCGCGGGGTTGCTGCTCGCGAGCATGGAGAAAGTTGCGGCGAGTCCAATGGGCTTGCCCATTGGAAGCCAAGTCTGGCCCCTGCGTTCGATGCTCAAGGACTTCCCCACCTTCGTACAGAAGATAGCCGAAATCGGAGTGACCCGTCTCGAGTTGTGTTCACCGATCGGCTACGGTGCCGAGTTCGCTTCGCTGGCGAACGCGAAAGAAGTGAGGAAGGTTATGGACGACCATGGTCTGAAGTCCGAGAGTTCTCACTTTACCATGGGCGAGTTGCGAAACAGCCAGGAGAAGAGCATCGAGTGGGCAAAGGAAATCGGCATCACGCAGATCATCACCGCCAGCCTGGGTGACGGAAACGGAGGGAAACACCCGACCCTCGACCAGGTAAGAAAGGCAGCGGACGAATACAACCGCATTGCTGCGGTGACTGCGAAGGCCGGCATGCAACAGGGCTTGCACAACGAAGAGTTCGAAATGTCGGAGGTTGAAGGCAAACGGACCTACGATTTGTTGTTTGACCTCCTCGACCCTGCACTGGTCAAGTTTCAGTTCCAGATGTCCACCATCACGGCGGGTTTTGTCGGCGTCGATTATTTCACAAAGTACCCGGGCCGCTTCTTTTCGCTGCATCTTCAGGACATATATATGAACACCCCAGTTACATCACGCGACGGCGCACGCGAACCGCGGCGTCCACAGGTCGCGCTTGGCAAGGGCAGCATCGATTGGGTAAAGACGTTCACCGCCGCGAAGGAGAGCGGGGTCAAGAACTACTTTGTCGAGCAAAACTGGGAACTTACGCAACAGAGCGTCGCGTATCTCAAGACTCTGGACGTTTGATTTTCGCCAGGTTTTCAACCGCTGTACCTGTCACTCTTTCTTTCTATCGAGCGCCGCCACACCGTTCACTTCGCCGTGACGGAACATCCGACTGCCGTGTGGGAGGCACAACAAGTTGTAGAGGCATTTCCGTGGGTTGTGCCCAGTTGACGTGTCCGGTGAGTCTGCGCGATATCGATACCTGTCTGGTTAATGACATTGCCGCTGCAGTTAAAGTCCAATCATGAATTCTAGTCAAATGCCAATCAACGTTGGGGTCATTCTTGCCGATGCGTTTAGAAAAGGTTTCGACGCGATCTCGACCGGCGTCAGCCTTGCCCACACCATAGTTTCACAAATATAAACCATAGACCTGCCCATTGCAGGGCGAGTTCTTCGCCAGTCATAATTGCCCCAGGTATCCTGAGAACAGGTACACAGTGAAAGTTGCCCCGTCCGCTCTTGGCCAAGCGGGGAAAGAACACGGCTCTTTAAGAAAGCCATTGGATGAAAGGATTCGGCAAATGAAGAAACAGGTATTTTATGTTCTGGTCACAGTATTGGCGCTGGCGTCGATTTCCGGTTGCGCCGGGCTCAATAAGGGGCCGTCCGATGAAGAAATAATTTCGGGAAAAGTTGCCATCTTCAAACAGGCATTGCTCGAAAAGAACCTCGAAAAGCTGATGACGGTCGCGTCCGAGAAGTTCGATCACCCGGACGTGGGGGGGAAAGCGGAAGCGAAGCAATTCCTCCAGTTGGGAATTGACAGCGGTTACACCGACGGGGGTGAGGTCGATATTTCCAAGATCCAAATCAAGATCGAAAAGGATACCGCGACGGTCTATCCCATTGAGGTGTCTTCCAGCGCGGGTTCAGCAACGGCCGGTTTGACCTTTACCAAGGAGAAAGTCGGTAATGGCACCGACTGGCTCGTAACCACGGTCGAAGTGGAAGGCGTCTAATAGCCTACGATTGGTGCTTCGCCAAGGTTCGGAATCGAAAGGTTCCGGGCCTTTTCTTTGTACGGCAGTCATGGCCTTTGTCAACAGATGAATCCCAGCCTTCTACAGTCCTGAACGGAATGCCGTTAATCACGCCGCTTGCCCGGTAAGAAAGGCATGTTCCGGATTAGAGAAGAAGAGTCCGTCTGCCTGCCGTATGGTCAAAATATTCAACTGACCTGTAAGAGCCTGTGTTTTCAAGGGGTTGCCGTACCAGTGGCGTTTTTGCATCAGCCTCACCCACGCTTTACCATTGCCCGACGCGGAGTTACTGTCTGGCTGATATTTCAAGTGTCCCTGACGGGCATTCTGGTTGCTGATTGTGTGGGTAATTCGTCTTTCAATATAAGGAGGAACTTGTTATGAGAAAGACCCTGTGTATGACGATCATGCTTCTCTCTGCATTGACATTGGCAGCCCACGCGGAAGACGCGGCAGCGGCGAAGAGTGTGAACGAGACAGACAAGGACCGGTTTGAACACTGGACCGGAAAGACGGTGATGGTTTTCTCGCCGCATCCAGATGACGACATGTTCATGTGCGGGGGAACCATGAAGTTGCTGGCGAAAAACGGGAACACGGTAATGATCGTCATTTACACAAACGGCGACAAGGGTTCGCTGGACCTTGAGATGACACGGGAACGGATGGCCGCCATCCGGCGCGCGGAGGAAGAGGCGGCCTGCCAGGAGCTGGGTATTCCCAAAGAGAATATTGTCTGGCTTGGATATGAAGACGGGAACCTTGAATACGCGGACCCGAACCGATTGCGCGGCGAGGTGTGCCGCCTGATCAAGAAGCACCGTCCAGACGCGATATTCAGCGTGGACCCCGGCGGGGATTTCGAACGCTGGCACAAGACGGATCATCGCATGGCGGCGCTTGTCACGAAGGATGCGTTCATCGCATCGGAATTTCACCTCTATTATCCGCAGCACCTGCTCGACGAGAGCCTTAAGCCCTACCGCGTGCCGCTCGCTTTCTACTACTACTCGACTTCCCCAAATTACACCGTCGACATCACGTCGCTTATTGAGGACAAGGTTAAGGCGGCCACAAAGAACGTGAGTCAGTTTCCTCCGTCCCTCAACAAGTACACACCTGAGATGAGTGAGGGGACATTCCAGTTCCTTCGCAAGCTTGGGCTCAGTCAGGCGAGAAGCGGCGACAAGTACGTTGAAAAGTTCCGTCGTGAAGAAAATCCATAAGGGTCGCTCAAAAAAGGGAGTTGTTTCGGTTGCATTGTATCGTTGAGGGTGATCCGGACTGGCCAAGGTCAACGTTCTTCTCGGGGCTTGCAAGAATGAGGAGTTTCGTAAATGAACCGAATAACCACCCTTATCTTGGTGGGA
>CAIUWO010000364.1 GCA_903902895.1 Candidatus Hydrogenedentota bacterium
GCGCGCGGGGCTCGCGGCGCTTCCCCGGCCCAAACCGCCGGCGGATTTCGCCGCGCGGGTCACCGGCCGCGCCTATGCGCGGAAGCTGCCCCTTCCCTCCCGAAAATTCTGGCTGTATGCCGTGCCGGCAGCCGCGGCCGCACTGCTGCTGGTCGTGGCCGGACTCACCCATAAAACGCCAAAGCAGCTGCCGGTTTCGACCGACGACAACGACTGGCGAATTGCACTGAACGCCGCGGCGGAATCACCCGACGCGGAGGATGTGGCCGAATTGGTGGACGAGGAAACCGCCTTGGATGAGACCTCTCCCAGTGAATTAACCGTGGCGCTTGCGGACCTCTCCTCTGAAGAGTTGGGGGGCGGAGAACTCGCCGAAGCCGATGGAATTGACACCGATTCCTCGGTTATTGACATGATAGACGAACTGAGCGATGTGGAGGCGGCTGTGCTGGCCGCAAAGTTGAAGTCGGGTGCGTGAGACAGGCCGGATGACCGCGAAACAGGAGGAGAAGAACATGAGACACCTGCCCCTTTGGGTGACCGTTGTGGCCGTCACACTGGCGGCAACGTGGACCTTCGCACAGGCCCAGGAAAAGCCACCGTCCCCGGGAGCGCCGGGCGTGCAGGCACCGCCGCAGCAAAGCCCGCCCGACGGCAAGGCGTTGAAGCACCAGGGCGCGCGCATGGGCAAAGACGGCAGCCAGGCCAAGGCGCGGGAAATGCTGGAGCAGGTCATGATCGCCCGTCTATCCAGCGAACTCAAGCTCAACGACGAGCAAAGCATGATGCTGATGCGCCGTTTCACGGAGGCGCGCGCGGAAAAACAGGCGCTGGGCAAAGAACGCTCTGAGGCCCTGCACGCGCTGCGCGATATCGTCGACCAGAACAAGGACGAAGCGGCGCTGAATGAACGCCTCGCCCGGCTGCGGGATATCGACACAAAACTGGCCTCGCACAAGCAACGGCTGCAGGAAACGATGGGCGCTGACCTCAGCCCCTGGCAAAAGGGCAAACTGGTGCTGTTCCTCGACCAGTTTGAGACCGACATCAAACAAATGCTCCGGGACGCACACGAACGCCGCAATAACCGGCCCATGAACCCCATGGGCATGCCCCCCGCTCCGGGCATGATGCCGCCTGGGATGCGACCAGACATGCAGCCAGGAATGCGACCGGGAATGCCCCCTGATGGTATGCAGCCGGGAATGCATCCCCCGAGAGACGGTCACGGCCCCATGCCGCCCGGCGGCCCGAACGGTCCGGCGGGCATGCGGCCGCAAGACCCGCCACAGGGTCCGCCAGAGGCGCCGCCGCAAGGACCTCCACCGCAGGCACCGGCGAAGTAATCTTGGCAGACCATGCCCCCGAACCGCATGTTCGGGGGCTTTTCTTTTCTCAGGTGAGTCGCATTTTTACCGATGTAAGGCGACGTCGGAGTGTGCTACGATCCCATCTTCTGAATGGAAGGAGTTTGTTTCATGGATTTTGTCAACGCAGTCATCCTCGGCATCGTGGAGGGTGTCACCGAATTTCTGCCCATCAGCAGCACGGGCCACCTGATTCTTGTGGAGGATTATCTTCCGCTGGGCGGCACCAAGGCTTTTGCCGACGCGTTCATGGTAATCATCCAGCTTCCCGCCATACTGGCCGTGGTGCTCTATTTCTGGGGCCGGCTCTGGCCCTTTGGCAAGGACAAAAAACCCGTGCCGACGATCCGGCTGTGGTTTCTCATCGTGGCGGCGTTCCTGCCGGCGGCGGTGCTGGGCTTCCTTCTGGACAAGACCATCGAAAAATACCTGTTTACTCCGCCCGTCGTTGCGGCGGCGCTCATTGTCGGCGGTGTCGTCCTTATTGTCCTTGAGAAGATCGGCCTCAAGCACCGCTTTGAGAAGGTCGAAGATTTCAAGTTCCCCTCGGCCGTGGCCGTGGGCTTTTTCCAGTGCCTGGCCATGATCCCGGGCACCTCGCGGTCGGCCGCCACGATCATCGGCGGCATGGCCATGGGCGCGGCGCGGCCCGCCG
Organism: Candidatus Hydrogenedentota bacterium; assembly: GCA_903902895.1. Lineage (GTDB taxonomy): Bacteria > Hydrogenedentota > Hydrogenedentia > Hydrogenedentales > CAITNO01 > CAITNO01. The sequence goes on from CAIUWO010000364.1 coordinate 2,023, forward strand.
CCGCCGAGTTTTCCTTCTTCCTCGCCATCCCAACCATGCTGGGAGCCACCGCGCTCAAGGTGCTCAAGCACGGCGTGAGCTTCTCCCCCCATGAATGGGCGCTGCTCGCCGTCGGCTCGGTGGTTTCCTTCGCGGTCGCCTATGCCGTCATCGCCGCGTTCATGCGCTACATCCAGACCCGCAGTTTCATCCCCTTCGGCTGGTACCGCATCGTGCTGGGGATCATCGTCATCCTCACGCTGCTCTTCTAAACCTGGGATTTTCGAAACACTTTAGCCGACTGGCGCGAAGGGTCTTCTTGCTCTTGCTCTTGCTCTTACTCCTGCTCTTACTCCAGTTTTGGATAATGGAAATAACAAGCTTAATGAAACCCTTTCCGAAAAGAGCCTTGTGTAACTTTCATGGTTCTCACCAATTTCGAGCAAGATTAGGAGCAGGAGCAAGAGCAAGAAAGAAGATCAGGCAGCCCACGCCAATCGGCTAAACAGTAACGGATCTTCATGCCTCGCTCCGCCTTCGGGCAGGGCATTCCGCTCTCCAAGCGCCCCGGACACCGTCCCGCGGGCGACACAGTCCAATGCCATGAAGACTGCTGTCCAACCCAA
>CAIUWO010000365.1 GCA_903902895.1 Candidatus Hydrogenedentota bacterium
CTTCATATCGCCCAAGTCCTTGGTGCCGCGGACGGGATAGGTCACCACGATGGGCGACTGCTCAAACCATTCCGGCAGCGCGGGGTTGCTGTCGAGTTTCGGCGGACGGGGCATGCCCGACTGGTCCAGCCAGGTGCGGTAGCGGTCGGCCGCGTCGTACCAGTCGCCCTGGAACACACCGATCACCATCTCGTAGGGCATGGCGTAATGCTTGTCCCACACGGGACCGGGGAACAGGCGGTAGTCGAGAAAGATGCCACCGGCCGGATGGGCGTGATATTCGATGCCTTTGGGGTGTGACTCGGAATCGTGGGAGGCAATATAGAGGCCCGCCTGCGGCGTGTAGTAGGCCATGAACTGCATGGGGCAGGCGGAGGGATAGAGGCCGAGCCAGCCCATGGCAGGGTGCTCAATGGGCCGCCACTTCCACCAGAAACTCTCGCGCAGGGCCAGGTCCTCCACTTCCACCCCTTCCATGCCCGGCCAGAACAGTTTGGCATCACCGCCGGTGCCCACCAGGTCGTTCGGAGTGACCACGGTGGGAAAGTCGATATGTTCCAGCGGCAGGCCGGTCTGGTTGTCCACGGACAAGGACCAGTAGGTGTTGGGATCATCCTTGGGACAACGGACGGTCACCCGGACGGAAACGGGCTGGCCGTTCAGTTCCGAGTAGTCGAGATGGATGAGCGTCTGATCTGAGCCGTCTTTGAGGCACTCGGCGGAGAACGATTTGGCACCCAATGCGTTCACTTCCAGCGTGCCAGCATCGGCTTGGCGAAAGCGCAGGCTGAACAGCGACCGGGCGGCCGAGCCTTTTTGGACCAGTTCGCGGCCGTTGGAGGTCATGGAGATGAGGTCGCCGTTGGCGGGGTCCAACTCCATTCTATACTGGGCATTGGTCACCACGAGGGGGGCATGCTGCTGGGCCCGCGTGCAGGGCATGATTGCGGCCAGGCAGGACATGGCGACCAGGGCTGAACTGTGTCCAAGGTTCATAATGTTTCCGCTCCTTGTTACTGAACCAGTATGATGACGGTCTTGGAACCGTGGGTCAACTTGTCCGAATTGCTGCTTGCGCCGGGTCAAACTGAGAGCAGAAGGCACATCCCGCTCAATCTCCCTTTGAAGACCGCAAAGCGGCGGGAGATGCTTTCAGGTCCCCCTTCGAAGGGGGAAGGCCCGCCGCAGGCGGGACGGGGGATGTTCTGTTTGGATTGGTGCATGGGGAACCACATCCCCCGCCGCTTCGCGGCACTCCCTTCGAAGGGGGATTTAAGACTTGCCGCCACAGTGGTTTACACCGCATCACCAAGCTCTGTGCTACTCGAGAACTGCCGTAACATCATAGACATCTGCTTCTATGATGCGGGCGTTGAGAAACTGGCCCGGTACCACGCCGGAGCAGTTGGTGAGGTGGATGGTGCCGTCCACTTCGGGGGCTTCCGCATCGCTTCTTGCAAGGGCGACACCACTCTCGGCGTCAACGGACTGGACCAGCACACGCACCGTTTGACCAACACGGGACGCGTTGAACGCTGCCGTGATATGGGCCTGCTGTTCCATGACACGCAGGCGGCGGCGTTCGCGGGTGCGCTTGGGGACTTGCCCTTCCATGACTGCCGCGGGCGTGCCCTCTTCGGTGGAGAAGGCAAAGGCGCCGAGCCATTCGAAGGCGGTGTCGCGCAGGCCCTGCATGAGGCCGCGGAACGCGGTCGGACTCTCGCCGGGGAAGCCGACGAGCACGGTGGTGCGCAGGGCCACGCCGGGCAGCGCCCGGCGGATGCGGTGGACCAGCGCGGGGATGTCGGCGCCGCGCGCGGGGCGGCGCATGGCCTTGAGCACGCCCGAGTCCATGTGCTGGATGGGGATGTCAAGGTAGCGCGCGACCTTGGGCAGGCTGGCCATGGCATCAAGCAGGGGACGGTTGATGCCGCCGGGATAGGCGTAGAGACAGCGCATGCGAAAGTCGCCCTTGAGCGCGCAGAGTTCGCCGAGCAGGTCGGGCAGGCGGTAGGCGTCGTAGCAGTCATGGCCATAGACGGTGATGTCCTGCGCGACGAGGTTGAGTTCCTTCACACCCGAGCGCAGCAACTGGCGC
>CAIUWO010000366.1 GCA_903902895.1 Candidatus Hydrogenedentota bacterium
CCACAGCTTCTGGCCGTCGGGCAGCGTGTAGGCGCTCATGATGCGCGCGCCGCTGGTGAGGGCCGCGGTGTTGGCCGCCTTGTCGGTTTCATCGAGGTCGCCCCAGTCACCAGCGGCATGTCGCTGGAGGAGATGAAGGGCATCGGCGCCGGATGTTTGCAGCGCCTCAAGAGCGCCCGGAGTACTGACGATGGGACCCAGTTGAACGCGTTCCACAGGTGCGGGGGGGATGTCATTGTCCATGGTGTGATTCCTCTCTGTCCGCTCTCCCGGACAGTCTTGTTGAGTAACGTCTGGGAATGGGCTATGTTGGCGGGAAGTGCCAGCAGTCGCTGGAGCGCAGAGAATTTGTCAGTCCGTCACAGCGGATGGTTGAGTGCGGGGGGGGGGAGGCCTCCTCCCGCGCACCTTTCTCTAGGCCCTGCTCGGCGGGGGGCATGTTCTCGGGGAAAACCAGGGGTTCCTGAATGTTTGGCCTTTTGCAATGGGTGGGCGATGCCCGACGGTGCCCCCGACGCCGGCATCCGGGCGGGACAGGAGCGATGGAAGGTGGTAATCGGAGTTGACCCGCCAAGCACTGAACGCCCATCCCCGTCCGGTTTGCGGTGCACCGGCGCGGTTGCTGTGGTGCGGACGGGGATGGGCATGGATTGGGGAACGGTGTCAGGCGCTGGCCGTGCAGGGCTCGGCATCGGCTGTGTCGGCGGCGTCGCCATAGGCAGCGTCAGCCTCATCGGCAGCCGCAGCGCCGACGGTCTCTTCGGCGTCGGCAACCTGCTGTTTGCGCTTGCCGCCGGACTTCTTCGAAGCCCCGTCCTTCGGGGCGGAGAACGGATTCTCGCGCTTGGGCGGGACCAGCGGCTCCTGCTTCACGGTGCCGTCATCATTCTTCTCGGGGTCCGCGTCGAGCACGCCCTGCACCCAGGTGTCGAAGCCGCCGTTGAGCAGGCTCATACCCTTGTGCTCGGTGTCTTCGTAGGCCAGACCCTCCGTCCTGATGACCGCGGTGAGGAATCCCGCGTTGGTCGTGCTGCGACCGGAAAACGCATTGTCCAGCGCGTGGGCCTTAAAACCCTCGCCCCGAAGCACCGCGGGCGAGAAGCAGGTGCGCAGTCGCTCGAAAGGCACCCACTCGCGGCTGAAGCGGCCGCCCCCGTCATTCTCCTTGAGGCGCAAATAGGCCTCCTTGTCGATGCGGCCGACCTGGTAGGTGATGCCGCCGCCGCCCCTGGCGGGGTTCAGCTTCACGGCCTGCGCGGTGCGCACGACGGTGACCATCACCAGCGCCGGAGCACTGCTGCCCTCAGGGCTGTCCGCGCCGCCGTCGGGCAGCTCGGTGTTCTTGTCTCTCTTCGGTTTGGGTTTGCTCATGGTGTTGTCATCTGCTCCTTGTGATTGGTGGCACGGACCGCAGCGCCTGTGTCGTCTCGGGACCGAGACGGTCAAGCGCGATTCCGACGGCGACGTCTGTCGCCTTCTCGGCGGCGCACCCGGCCACGCGGCCGAGGTCAACGCCCGCGACGGTGTGGTCCGGCCGGGGTGAATAGCGGTGGTCCGAACCGGATGGCTCGGGCCGGGAACTGTGGTTGCTCTTGCTCAATGTCGGGAACTCCTTCTCTTTTCGGATTTGGGGTTGCAGGGACAGGACGGAGAGGTGCGGGTATCAGCCCATCGCGTCGATGAGCCGTGACAGGGCTTTCGGGTCGAGCCAGGGGGCGTCGGGCACGACAATGGTGTAGCCGAACTGGTTGTTCATGAGCACGACTGCCACGAAGCAGCCGTGCTCCAGGGTTGCTCCCTCGAACAGCGCGTCCGACAGGGTGCTTCCCATCAGGCCGCGCCACTCGTCATCGGTGTCGCCCAGCTCGGCCAGCACGACAGGCCCTTCGGTGTCGGGGTCATAGGTGCAGCCCGCGTTGGCGTAGGCCGACGTGAGGTCACCCATTACCCGCTCCAGGGCCCGCCGCCAGCCGGGCTCCAGGTTCTCTGCCGCCCGCACCTCTTCCAGGGAACGAAATACGCGCATGGTTGCCGCTCCTCATGCGCCGGGCACCGCATGGAATCAATATGCGACTGAGAAGGGAAATGAAGCGGGGCTGCGTGACTCTTTCTGCGCTCGCGCGCTTGCAGATACCCACCCGGCAGTTGTACGATAGCTGGCAAGTAGGAACACACCCTGGCACAGGGGGGTATTGCGGGGATGACTCCATACCACAGCCAGTATTGGGCGCATGCGCTCACGTTGCAGAGCGCCGCAGGGAGCATCGAGACGCTCTCGCGGTCGCTGTCCAACGCGCGTGTCGATCTCAACCCGCATCAGGTGGACGCCGCCCTGTTTGCCCTCCGTTCCCCCCTGTCCAAGGGCGTCATTCTGGCCGATGAGGTCGGTCTGGGCAAGACCATCGAGGCGGGCATCGTCATCGCCCAGCGCTGGGCTGAACGCCGCCGCCGTATCCTGCTCATCGTCCCCGCCACACTGCGCAAGCAGTGGCAGCAGGAACTGGAAGAGAAGTTCTACGTGCCCACCGTCGTGCTCGATTCCCGGTCATGGGCGCTGATGGAAAAGGACGGCACCGCCAATCCCTTCCACCAGCACGACCGCATCATCATCTGCTCGTACCAGTTCGCTGCCGCCAAGTCCCAGGAGGTGGCCCAGACGCCGTGGGACCTCGTGGTCATTGACGAGGCCCACCGCCTGCGCAACGCGTTCAAGCCGTCCAGCCGCATGGCGCGCACCATCGCCTTCGCCGTGGGGCAGTCGCCCAAGCTGCTCCTGACGGCCACCCCTTTGCAAAACACCCTCATGGAACTCTACGGGCTGGTAAGCGTCATTGATGAGCATGTTTTCGGCGACGCGGCCTCTTTCCGCGACCAGTTTGTCCGGATGCTGGATGAGCAAACCCGCAACTACGGCCTCCGGGAGCGGCTCCGCTCCGTGTGTATCCGCACCCTGCGCAAGCAGGTGGTCGAGTATATCCCGTTTACCCGGCGCATCCCCATCACGCAGGATTTCTGCCCCAGTGACGACGAGCAGGCCCTCTATGCGGCTATTTCGTCCTATCTCCAGCGCGAGACGCTCATCGCCCTGCCCGCCAGCCAGCGCATGCTCATCACACTCGTGCTGCGCAAACTGCTGGCATCGTCCACCTTCGCCATTGCGGGCACGCTGCGCAGCCTCATCGCCCGTCTGGAAGGAATATCCCAAACCATCGGCTTCACCGAAGAGGATCTCGAAGAAATCGAGGAACTGGAAGAAGAATGGGCGTCCGATGAGGAAGAGACCACCGACGGCGAATTCGAGATTGATCCCAAGCTCCTGAAAGAGGAGCTTGGGGAGCTGTGCCGTTTTGCGGCGCTCGCGGACACCATCCGGGTCAATGCCAAGGGTGAGGCCCTCCTTCCGGCGCTCAGCATGGCCTTTTCCAAGGCGGAATCCATCGGCGCGCAGCGCAAGGCCATCATCTTCACCGAATCCCGCCGCACCCAGCAGTATCTGTTCGACCTGCTCTCCGCCAAAGGCTATGAGGGCCGACTCGTGATGATGAACGGGTCCAACAGCGACCCGACCTCCCGGGAAATCTACGGCCAGTGGCTCGAACGCCACAAGGGCCAGGATATCGTCACCGGCTCGCGCCCCGTGGATATCAAGGCGGCCATTGTCGAGTATTTCCGCGACACTGCCGCCATCATGGTCGCCACCGAAGCCGCCGCCGAGGGCATAAACCTGCAATTCTGCTCCCTCGTAGTCAATTACGACCTCCCCTGGAACCCCCAGCGCATCGAGCAGCGTATTGGCCGCTGCCACCGCTATGGCCAGAAGCATGACGTGGTTGTGCTCAATTTCCTCAACCGGCGCAACGAGGCCGACCAGCGGGTCTATCAACTGCTGAGCGAGAAGTTCCGCCTGTTCGACGGCGTGTTCGGGGCCAGCGATGAGGTCTTGGGCGCGCTGGAATCGGGCGTGGATATCGAGCGCCGCATCGCCCAGGTCTACCAAAGCTGCCGCACCCCGGAAGAGATTACCGCCGCGTTCGACGCCCTCCAGGCCGAATTGGACGCCGAAATACAGTCGCGCATGGCGGAAACGCGCCAGACGCTGCTGGAAAACTTCGATGAGGATGTCAGCGAGCGCCTCCGCATCCACAGGGACAAGACGCTGGAAAGCCTATCCGAAAGGGAGCGCTGGCTGCTGAACCTCACTCGCGCTGAACTGAACGGATACACCGAATTCGACCCGGCGCAGCCACGATTCCGCTATTTCGGCCCTGACGCGCCGCAGGGCTGGTACCATTTCGACTGGAAACGGGCCGAGCAGAACGGCGAGACCTTCTACCGGCAGGGGCACCCGCTGGCCGTCGGCATCATCGACAAGGCGCTGGCGCGCGCATTGCCGCCATCGACGCTCACTTTCGACTATTCCGGCTACGGCGCTGTCATCAGCATCCTGAAGCCCCTCGTGGGCCAGTGCGGCTGGCTCGAGTTGTCCAAGCTCACCGTCGAATCCTTCGACACCGAGGAATTCCTTCTGTTCGCCGCGCGCACCGACGGCGGGGACTCGCTGGACGCCGAAACTTGCCGCAAGCTGCTCTCGCTCCCGGCCACGGTGGACCCCAACCACCCCACCATCCCCAACCTCGACGACGCTCGTCAGGCGGAGGTCAGCGCCCGTCTCAGGATCGTCGAGGAGCGCAACGCCCGGTTCTTTGATGAGGAGGTCATCAAGCTCGACCGCTGGTCCGACGACCTCAAGCAGGGCATGGAGCGGGAAATCAAGGAACTCGACAAGGCCATCCGCGAAGCCCGCAAGGTGGCTGCGCTGGCCGCTTCGCTGGCCGACAAACTGGAGGCCCAGAAGCAGATGAAG
>CAIUWO010000367.1 GCA_903902895.1 Candidatus Hydrogenedentota bacterium
AGCAGATTGACACGCACCCCGTTATCCCGTGCGCGGTCCAGCGTCGAAAGAATTCTGGAGCGCACCTCGTCTTCCCTGTTGCCGCCTTCAAACACCGTCGCGTTGGGGCCAATTTCGACCTGGAGGATGTTGATGCCTATTTGGCCCCAGAAGGGCAGGTCGTCCACGGCGGGACTTCCGTGACCATAGCCTGTCAGGAATACCGGCCGGGACTCGGTCTTGCCCTCCATGTCGCATTCCGCCCAGAAGGAACCGTCCCGAATCTCGATGGGGGCATCGCGCTTGAGCACAGGGACGGCGACGCCTTCGCGCATTTCCGACGAAGCGCGGTCGAGCAGCAGGCGCACCTCACGGGCAACCTCGACAGCGCGTTCCGGTCGGCCATTGGCAACGTCATCGCGGCAAGAGGCGCAGAAGCGTTCGGCAATGAGCAGGTCGGCCCGCGGGTAATGAACCGGCGTGCCGGCCGCGTGCATTTCATCAAGTTGGGCCTTGAGCGCGGGGATGCGCGCCTCTTGCACCGCAATCAGCGCCAGTGCTCCGGACGGCAATGCAAGGCTCTCATCCGGCGTCGCGGCGGGGGCGTCGCGCCGCGCCCATGTGGTGTTTGATGGGGGCAGATTCGCCGGGGACTGGACGTCAGACCGCATCCGCGCCTTGCTGTCCAGCGCCGGCGGTGTGCTGTCTTGTGCGGCGCCATTTCTCGCAAACAGCAGCACGGGCGCTCCGACAGCCGCTTCCGGGGCTTGCGCGTATCGCATGGAGTCCGCCGTCACATGCGGCGCAATCGCGATGTCTGCCATGGCGGGGGGCGGATCGTCTGCCTGTGCGGCAAGCGCGCGCAATGTTCCCGCCACGAGGACGGCAATGCTGTATACCATTCTTGTCCTCATGACAGAGGGACCTTTCTTTAACAAGCGCTGTTCCGCCGTTTGGGAGAGTGGACGACAAGGCGGCGGCCCTTGCCCAGGCACACCCGATCATCGAAAGCCTCACCCGGATTTTGACATGAGATGGCAGGCTTTACAATGGCTAAAACTGCCGTGTATATTTGTGAAACTATCATCATGAAGAAAGTTCATGCGCGGAAACGGCCAGTTTCAGCCTTTGGAGTCGGTCGTCTGCACGGGAGCGCAGTAAGGTGTGCAAGATGAAGAAAGAACGGGCCAAACGCGAGATCGGGGACATCATGAAATGGCCCCCGAAGCGCCGCGAGCGATTCTTTCCATGGAAGTCCAGGTCGGCGCCCGTCATCGAAGCGCAGTCCATTGCGGAGGCGGGCATTACGGAGGGTCACCCGGGCTATCTGCTCGAGTGCACCGCGCCCTGTTTTCATCTGCGTGTGTGCTCCGCGGAGGGCGTTGGGAAGGTTCCCGCAATTGGCGCGGCAAGATGCGCCTGACAGCGCGGGAGCCGCATGGACTATGTGCTGCGCCGGGTGGCTTTTTGGGTGTGGGGTGCCCGGTGGGGGCATGGAAGCTCCTTTTTGGCGGCCGCGTCCCAGAGTTTGGCGGTTCCGTCCACTGATCCCGTCAGCACCTTCCTGCGTCCGGCGAAAACGCAACGGACTCAAGGCGTCCCGCCTGCCTTGTCCCCCGGTCTTCCCGCAGCGACGACTTGCGCCGGTCAGCGCAGGAGCCGCGCGATGAGGAAGGCCATTTCCAGCGCCTGTGCGCCGTTGAGCCTGGGGTCGCAGGCGCTCTGGTAGCAGTCACCCAGTTGCTGGGCGCGCACGCCGCCGGACCCGCCCACGCATTCGGTGACGGGCGAGCCCGTCAGCTCGAAGTGTACGCCGCCCAGGCAGGTGCCCACCGAGGCGTGCATTTCAAAGGTCCGCTCCAGTTCGGAGAAGATGTCGGCCACATGGCGTGTTTTCTGGCCGTCCGCCGTGGGACGCGTGTTGCCGTGCATGGGGTCGCACAGCCAGAGCACCGGATGGCCCGACTGGCCGACGGCATGCAGATATCCGGGCAGGCACTCCCCCACCCGTTCCGCGCCAAAGCGAGTGATTAGTGTCACCCGGCCCGGTTCGCGGCCGGGGTCGACCCGGTCCAGAATCTCCACCAGGTCCGCCGTGGGCATGTTGGGGCCGACCTTGATGCCTATCGGGTTGCGCACGCCGCGCAGGTATTCCACGTGCGCGCCGTCCGTCTGGCAGGTGCGGTAGCCCAGCCACAGGAAATGGGCCCCCAGATTGTGCCACTGCCCCGCCGTGCTGCGGGTCATGGCCTCCTCATAGGGCAGCAGCAGCGCCTCGTGGGACGTGTAAAACGACACGCGCCGCAGGGTTTCCAGCATGCCCCCCTCGCCCACGGTCTTCATAAAGGTCACGGCGTCCGTGATGGCGTCGATAACCTTTTGGTAGGCATCGCTGTCGGAACTCTGCTCGATGAAGCCCAGATCCCACTGTTCGGGGTGATGCAGGTCGGCAAAACCGCCCTCGATCAGGCCCCGGATGAAATTCAGGCTGGCCGTGGCGTGGTGATAGCCCTCCACCATGCGGCGCGGGTCCGCGCGGCGGGCCTCCGCCGTCGGGGCCATGTCATTAATCAGGTCGCCCCGGTAGACCGGCAGATCCACGCCGTCCACCAATTCCGTGGTGTTGCTGCGCGGCTTGGCATACTGTCCCGCAATGCGGCCGATGCGGATCACCGGCTTGCGCGTGGCATAGGTCAGCACCAGGCTCATTTGCAGCAGCACCTGCAGGAGCCGCGTCAGGCTTGGGGCCGTGCACTCCTCGAAGCGCTCCGCGCAGTCCCCCCCCTGCAGCACAAAGCGGCGGCCCTCCGACGCGAGCGCCAAATCGGCCCGCAGCCGGTCCACCTCGCCCGGGGCGACGATGGGCGGCTTGCCGGAAAGCATCGCCACGGCATCATCCACGCCGGCCGGGTCGTCATAGACCGGCTGTTGCGCCGCCGTGCGCAAACGCCATGCGTTGGGTAGCCATTCAGGTGTGTTCATGACCGCATTTCAGACCGTTGGGAGCGCCCAGGCGCTGGACAGGCACAACACCCCCGCCGTCCGGGACGAACGGGACGCGGGCAAGGCCACAAGGCCGCCTGCGGGCAAAGAATAGCATATGCGGCCACGATGCTTCACAGTTCGGCGGCTCGGGGGCAATTTGAAATGCGCGCCCCTCATTTGCTAACATTACGGGCCTTTCGGCATATTGTTCCGCGATAGCTCAGTCGGTAGAGCGGGTGGCTGTTAACCACTAGGTCGCAAGTTCGAGTCTTGCTCGCGGAGCCA
>CAIUWO010000368.1 GCA_903902895.1 Candidatus Hydrogenedentota bacterium
ATCCCGAGATGCGCGTGCCCTTCAAAGTGTTCAAGATGAAGACCGGCGCGCAGGTGATCAATGCGCAGAAGGCCGCCGCCGCGGCCGCAGCCGCGGCCCCGGGGCCGCCGGCAGCGCCGCCGCAGCCGCTCGCCACCCCCAACCCGGCCGACACGCCGCCCGTGGTTCCCGTTCCCGCTCCGGTTCCGGCTCCGGCTCCGGCTCCGGCTCCGGTTCCGGCGCCCGCCGCGCAGTAGGCGCGCTCCGTGAGTCCGCAATAAGTCTCGGGCCCCGTCGGCATGGACCGGCGGGGCCTTTTTCGTGAAACCGGCGCGCTGGCTGGCGCGTCCAAAAAACACACCGGTCGGCCCGTGGCCGACCACGGCATTTATCGTCCGCCAACCTGGAAAGGGGCTCGCATGGTCGCCCTGAAACATTTCCGCACGCTTGCTGCCCTTCTCTCGCTGGTGCTCGTACTCGCGGCGGTGTCCGGCTGCGCGACCGCCGGCGCCAAGGCCAAGGGCCCCGTCAACAACCTGCGGGCCACCGCAGACCTCACCCCGCTTGACGAGTACGTCGCCAAGCCCGATTCCAATTACGCCTATTCGCTCGTCAGCACAATCAAGGGCAATGGCTACACCGGCTACGTCATACAGATGACCTCCCAGCAGTGGCTTACCGCCGAACTGGTGGACCAGCCCCTTTGGAAACACTGGGTGACCATCGTCCGCCCGGACAGGGTCACCAGCGCCACCGCCCTCATGATGATTGACGGCGGAAACAGCAAGGCCGACGCACCCAAGGGCGCCGACCCCAACCTGCGCCGCATCGCCCTGGCCGCAAACACCATCGTCGCCTCCGTCAAGAACATACCCAATGAGCCCCTTGTCTTTTCCGATGACAAGAAGCGCCGCACCGAGGACGGCATCATCGCCTACTGCTGGGACAAGTTCCTGCGCACCGGCGACGCCCTGTGGCTGACCCGCCTGCCCATGACCAAGGCCGTCGTCCGCGCCATGGACACCGTCCAGGAATTCTGCGCCAGCAAGGAGGGCGGCAAGGTAAAGGTGGACGACTTTGTCGTGGCCGGCGCGTCCAAGCGCGGCTGGACCACCTGGACCACCGCCGCCGTCGACCGGCGCGTTGTCGCCGCCGTGCCCATCGTCATCGACCTGCTCAACATCGTCCACTCCTTCAAACACCACTTTGAAGTTTACGGCCAATGGGCGCCCGCCGTCGGCGACTACTCCGGCATGGGCGTCATGGACTGGATCGGCTCCGCCGAATTTGACGCGCTCGCCAAGATCGTCGAGCCCTACAGCTACCGTGACCGGCTGGCCATGCCCAAACTCATCATGTGCGGCGCCGGCGACCAGTTCTTCCTCAACGACTCATGGAAGTTCTACCTGGCCGATCTGAAGGGGCCCACCTACCTGCGCTACGGCCCCAATTCCGGCCACGGCCTCGAAAGCAGCGACCCCGTCGGCACCGTGACCGCCTTCTACAAGCGCTTCGTTGACAAGAAAGCCATGCCCAACTACGGCTGGACCTTCCCCGATGAAAACACCATCCGCGTCACCTCCGATGAAAAGCCGCTGGTGGTGAAGCTCTGGCAGGCCACCAATCCCGACAAGCGCGACTTCCGCGTCGACACTCTCGGCCACAAATACACCGCCACCGAACTGCAGGCACAGCCCGACGGCTCCTGGACCGGAAAAGTGGACACGCCCACCAAGGGCTGGACCGCCTACCTGGTCGAACTGACCTACGGCACGGAGGGCGATCAGAACAACCTGGTTCTCTCCTCGCCGGTGCGGACCGTGCCCGACACCGTCGAGCACACATTCGTCCCCAAGGCCGACTGGCCCGACGGCTTCCTGCACAGGCAGGGCAAGACCAAGTGATCCCATACTGGGAGCGCCGGCGTCCCGTCGGCGCTCCCAGTATGTGGAAATAGGGGAAGGCTATGTAAAATAGCGGCCGTGATGCCCGGTCCAGGCAGGCCGGCTTAGGAGGCGCGGGCATGGATGACCGCATATCCTTTGAGTGCAAACGCTGCGGGAAATGCTGCCAGGGCGACGCATGGTTGCGGAACCTGCTAAAGCCGTCCGATGTCCAGCGGTGGCGCGCGCTGGGACGCGATGACATTCTCAAGTACATCTGCGCGTGCTGCTGCCGCCTCGTTGATCCCGAAAAGGACAACGCCCCCTGGCGGCACAAGGACTGCCCCTTCCTGCAGCGGGAGGAGGGCGGTCTGACCCGGTGCGGCATACACCACGTGCGCCCCCAGGTCTGCCGGGACTTTCCCGTTCGCAAATGCACCAACCCCGACTGCGCGGAGGAATTCCATCTGCACGACTGGCTCTGGCAGGGCAAGTGCGAGGCGTCACGCGCCTTCCGAAAGAAAATGCTGCACGCCGTTGAACTGAAAATCAACGACAACGGCGACTGACCCTGTCAACGCAGTGCAACTTCACCCTTCTCACGGCCCGTACTGGAACACCAGCATCTTCCCGTTCGCGTTGTCATATCCCACCGCCCATCCGTCCGTGGAAGAGGCAAACGAAACGCCCACCAGGTTCCAGTTTCCACCGCCAGGCGCGGGGAGAGCCGACACGCTCCACGTGCCGTCCTTGTAATGCAGCAGCACCCCGGCATGGGCAATCAAGTCGGTGCCCACGGCCCATCCCTCCGCCGCACTCGGAAAACTGACCGCCTCCAGGTACCAGTTCGCGCTCACGGTGGGCGGCGCAACGCTCTGCCACGTGCCCGAAGTGCAATGGAGCAGCACCCCGGTCCGCGTCAACGCCGCTGTGTCCGTGGACTGACCGACAGCCCACGCCTCCCCGCCCGCAAGCGCGGCGACACCCAAAACCTCCCACGGTTCCGTCAACGCCGGCAGCGCCGCCGCGGTCCACGCTCCTCCCGAACGGCGCAGAACGGCCCCGGTGTTGCCCTTGCTTCCCGCCGCCCATCCGTCCTCCGCGCCCAGGAACGCCAGCGCCTGAACCGTCTCAATGTCCGCGGGCAGGGTTTCGGCGCTCCACGCGCCGTTGGTCAGCCGATGAATCCCGTCCGGCGTGGCCACCCACACGTCCTGCGGCCCCACCGCCGCCACCGCCGTGAGGATTCTCAAGTCCGCGTTTGTCGAACCTTCGAGCAGGCCGGTGCCCGGGTCGCGCAGGGCCACCGCGCCGTACGGGTCCGGCAGCGCCTCACCCTCGGCTTTGTCAACTGCGGCTTTGCCCTCCCCCTCGCCCTCAAGAGTGACCTCCACCGGCGGCTGTGTGAAATCGCCGCCGGCCACCCAGCCGTTCGAGGCGGACTGGCCGCTCGCGGCGTACAACCCCCAGTTTGTCCCAAGTTCCGGCAGGGAAGCCCGGCTCCAGCCGGAAGCGGTGCGGCGCAGAACCAGTCCTGTGACGGAGGGCGGTGCCGGAATCACCATCTCACCTTCGAAAAGAACCAATTCCCCCTCGAATACCGCCTCTTTGCTGCCCTCTGCCCCGGCTGAAGTCAATTCGAGGCCGACTATCCAGCCACCGCCGGATGCGGGCATGTCAATGTCCATGGGCACCGCATCGGCAAGTCCCGCGGGCGGTTCCGCCGCATGCCAGGCGGGTTCTGCGGGAACATAGGCCGCGTCAGCAACGCGGGTGCCGCCCGCCTCAATCAATGTGTCCTGCGGTCCCGGTGCGGTCCAGCCTTGAACCTCCTTGAACGCGACGGCATGTGTTCCCGCGGCCAAATCCGCCACCGTGGCTCCGCTGTCCTGCCACGCGCCCCCGTCCACGCGCCATTGCGCGCCTGCGTCCACCGCCGCCGCCGGGGACAGGTTCACCTGAAGCGCCCCGTTCGTCGGGTTGCAGCCGCACCCCGCAGCCACGAGCAGCGCGAGCATTCCTGCCAGCGCTGCAAGACGCGCCTTCAGCATCTTCGCGCCCTTCCGCAAATGTCGCGCCGCCGGTTTGGAGTCTTCACGGCATGCGGGTGCCGGAGCCGGCGCGATGAGGAAACGTTTCTGGTTCATGGATTGACCCTTTCGCCTACGCCCGCATAATGTTGCGGTACAGTTCGCGCAGCGCGCTTGCCATGGCGTTCTCAAAGCCCTTTGCCGGCTGCTCCGCCTTGCCCGACACAATGGTTTCCGTCAAATCCACGCCGCAGACATCGCGGGCGGTGCAGGCGTCGCCGCGGTCCGTCCGGCAAAGGTCGGTGCCGCAGGCGCCCGAAGCGTCTATGACACACTGGTCCACATCGCAGGCGCCGGATTTGTCGCTCGTACAGATGTCCTTCGTCGTGCAGACGCCGGAACTGTCCGACGCGCAGCAATTGTCGTTATAACAGGAACCCGACTTGTCCGAAGTGCACTGGTCGTTTCCGCATCGGCCGGATTTGTCAGCCACACAGGAGTCGGCGGTGCAGGCACCGGAGGAATCGGATTGACAAGTGTCCCCTGCACACGCGCCGGAGGCATCGGCGGCGCAGACGTCCGTTTCACATGCGCCGGAGGCGTCGGAGACACACCTGTCGGCACTGCAGGCGCCGGAGGCATCGGACACGCAGTCGTCGGCCTGGCACGCTCCGGAACTGTCGGACACGCAGTCGTCATGTGTGCATGCGCCGCTCTTGTCCGAGGTGCAGTTGTCGGTTGTGCACGTCCCGCTTTTGTCCGCGGTGCA
>CAIUWO010000369.1 GCA_903902895.1 Candidatus Hydrogenedentota bacterium
CGTGGCCCCCCCCTCAAGGGGGGACCTCAGATTCCACAGTTCGGTAATGTCTTGGTTGCGGCTATGTTGCTTCATGTTTATCCAGACGCAAGCCAGAGCGGCATCGTTGCCGCCGCACTCCATAATGGAGCCGCCGCTCTGCAAGGATCAATAGACCTTGATGGGCACGGCCGCGCCCTGCTGTTCGGCGGACACGTAGGCGCTGTAGATGGTGGAGATGGTGTCCGCGCCGAGCAGGCTGTCGCTTTCCGGGGTGTCGCCGCTGACGAAACAACTGTAGAACGCCTCCAACTCCTGCGGATACCCGGTGAACCAGTCCTCATCGGGCGGCATGGCCGTCCAGCCCTGCTTGGTGCCGATTTTCTCGACGGTGTAAATGTCCTTGAAATTGGCGTCCACGGGGTTGTAGGTCTGCATGGCCGTGTTGGGGTTGATATTGCACAGCGTGCGGTGGTTGTTGGCGCACACATCGAGCCAGTTGTGGATGCCGCCGAGCACGATGTCGGAGGCGAACACGGTGGCCAGCGTGCCATCCTCAAAGGTGACGTGCATCATCGAGAAATCGTCAATGTCGTGGTAGTCGCGGCGGATGTGGCCCTCGTCCTGGAAATTGGGCATGCGGGTCAGCGCGGCCGTGCGCGCCGAAACGGTGACGGGCCGGATGGGCTTGCCGTTGCGTGCACGTCCCTCGACCCGCTTCAGATACAGCGCGGCCGTCAGCGGATGGCAACCCTTGCCAATCATCACGCCGCCGCCGGAAAATTTCCACTCGGCGTAGGTGGCATTGTGCGATCCCGAATGGGCCTCTTCGCCGTGAATCCAGAGCACCTGCGCGCCGGTCTTCTCAATGATTTCACGTTCGCGCTGCACGCTGGGCGCATAGACCCAGTTCTCGGCGTAGCAGATGCGGCCCTTGCTGGCCCGTTCCGCCTCCAGCATGCGCTCCACGCTGGCCAGTCCGTAGTCCAGTGCCTGCCGCTTGGAGAAAGTGTCCCCGTTGAAAGTCTCCGAACCGTCGCCGCAATAACCGGTCATCGGTTTTTCGACGATGACATGCTTGTCGCGGCGCAGCGCGGCGATGGCCACCTGCTCGTGGCCCGCCACGAGCACGCAGCAATGCACCACGTCCACGTCATCCAGCAGCGCGTCCAGCGACTCGTAGGCGCGAATGCCCCGTTCCTGGGCGTATTGGCGCGCCTGGTCCATGTCGAGCGCGTAGACGCCCTGCACGTCCACATTGACGCTGTAAACCTTGCGCAGCGCCTCCCAGTGGAACCGGGCGCTGAACCCGGCGCCGACGATGCCCGTACGCAGGGTTGGCTTTTTTTTCATGGGTGTTTCTCCTTTGCAAGTCAGCCTTAAGACCACGCGGTGATATTAGCATAATTGGCATGCAGGGAGCAGTTGCGCCGCGCAGGCCCCGCGTCTTTCCGTGTCGCGCGCCGGTGTCAACCGGGCGCCCGGACCGGGCGTTATTATGTCTGACGCACACAGTTGAGTTGACTGCCTCCCCTGTTCTGGGAGCACGGACATCCTCCTACCTGTCCTCCGCACCGTCCGTGCTCCCTCTCTTTTTTTTGCACCTTTCCCGGTGCCTCGGCATAATGGTTGTCGTGGGTGACACACCAAATAGGGCACAGCGCACGGCAGCGTCCGGGGGCGGTTTCCGACTTCGGCTGCGGGGCCGTATCTTTTGGGAATTGACCGCACTGGCCGTCTTGGCCGCAGTGGCTGTGGTGCAGGGGCAGGAGGCCCTTGCCACGTGGCGCGGGCCGGGGGGATCGGTAACCACAGAACTGTACATTCCGGCCGTCAGCATGGCGGCGGGGCGTGGGTTCACCAATATTGTCCCCGAGAGCGTGCCGGAACTGCGGCGCTTTTTAGATTTCCAGGCGCCTTCCCTCGACACCACCCTGCTTAACCAGTCCTGCAGGGAACAGCCGCTCCACCCCTATCAGGAGTATCACCGTTACCTTGTCATGACCGTGGGTTGGGTCTGGTCGGTTTTTGGCGTGTCTTGGGACGCGATGAAACTGCTTCTTCTTCTGTTGCTGGCGGTGTGTCTGTGGGAGGTCTACTGGATTTCAAGGCTTGCCATGGGGCCGCTGGCGGCATTTTTCGTGGCGCTGGCCTTTTCCTGGTGCCAACCCCTGCTTGCGGTGCTGGGCAACCTGCGCGATTTCAGCAAGGCACCCTTCCTTCTGGGCGCCATACTGGTGCTGGGGCTCATTATCCGCCGGCCTAGAAACGCGCGCGTGGTGCTGTTCCTTGCCGCGGCGGCGGGGGCGGTGCTGGGCATTGGTCTGGGCTTTCGCCGGGATGCGATGGTGGTGGTGCCCTTTGCCGCGCTTGTCCTGGCTTTTGCCCCGGTTGCGGTGCCGGGGTGGCGGCGCAGGGTGCTCTTGCGCGCGTCCGCCATTGCCGTCCTTGCCGGCGTGTTTTGCGCCAGTGGCTGGCCCATCCTAAAGGCGTTCCATGAACACGGCACACTGGCCGCGCATGACACGATTATGGGCTTTTCAACCAACGCGGACCTGGAAATGTCGCTGGAAATTGCCTCCTACGAGAAACTCTATGTGCTGAATGACCTGTACTGCAGCATGGCCGCCCATGATGCGGGACGGCGCGGGATTACGGGAGACCCGGAGGAATACAGGCGCCGGAATGCGGAATACGCGTACGACAATGTCCTCAAGGAACGGTACATATTGGCCATGTTTCAGCGCTTTCCCGCCGACATGGTCACCCGGGCCTACGGCGCGTGCCTCCGGATTCTCGGCGGTATTTGGGGTGTGCCTGATTCCCGGCTCTGGTTGATAGTGCCCTACGGGGCCTGGTTTGCCCTGGTCGCACTGGCCGGGGTGAGCATGGTGAATTGGCGGCTGGCGACAGCCATGCTCGCCTTCGTGTGTTTCTTTGCGGGGTACACGTCGGCACAGTTTTCTTTTCGCCATGCCTTTTATCTGGAGTTTGCGCCGCTGTTCTTCGCCGCATTTGTCGCGGACCGCAGTGTCAGAATTGCCGCGGGATTCGCCCGGCGCCGCCGGGCGGGAGTGGCGGCCGGGTTTGACGCCGGACGGGGCCTTTTTCAGGCCACGGCATGGCTCGTGTGCGTGGTTGTTTCACTGTGGGGAGTTCTGGCCGTCGCCGGGATGTGGCAGGACGTTGCCGTGGACCGTCTGGTGAACGGCATAATGGGCGCGGAAAAGGTACCTGTTGCGCACCGTGAAGGCCGGTGGGACGACCGCGTTCTTTTCTCCCCGGACCTTTCCGACGGATGTTCCGAGTGTCAGAACGCACAAGTTCTTGAGGGTTTTCGCACCACCGTCTATGCGGTCCGCATCGCCGCCGGCCCGGGTGAGCCTGAGATGAGTCTATGCTACGATGTTGGAGATTCCTTTCACGATTTCTCCAAGACGCTAAAGTCCACTCTGGCCAGCGGCGCGCCCTGTGACCTGTGGTACTGTTTTCCGGTGTTTGAACCGACGCTTTGCTCTTTATGGAGCCGTTTTGTCGGTGTTTCACTTCCCAAGGAGCAGGCAGACCGGTTCAGGGGGTTCTTCCGCGTGCAAGATCCAGAGGACTTGGACCTTCTTATGAGCACGGTCATCCCGGAGAATCCGGAGAGACTCCTAAAAAGGCAGCATCTGACCTTACCCTGGGCCGGAAGCCCCCCGCCAACCTTCTTCGCGGAAACGGATGACGGCGAAGTGTTTCAGGGCATGCGAAAGGCCGCGGGGGCGGCCTCTTTGGGTGATTGGCACTACGCTTTGACTAGTTGGAATGCGGTGGCCGCATGCCGGCCGCGAAGTCTTTGCGCGGCCATGGGCCGGGTGGAGGCGCTGGAGCAGTTGGGCCGTTCTAGCGAGGGGATGGACGTTTTGACGGAACTTCTTGCGTTTCTATCCGGGGACGGGGGAGCCTGCGCCAGGGTGGACGACCATCTGCTGCGGGTGCGGGGCATGGCGGGACGACTGGCCGCATGGCGGGAACTGGCGACCCGCCTGCCCGATGATGCCTGCGTCCGCCGCCATTTGGAGAAATCCGCGCTGCCGGCGCCATCTCGGTAGTGTCGCCCACATTTTTTTCATTTTGTGCTGTATAATCTGTTTGGTGATTTGTTATATCCTCATGTGAGACGGGTATGTGCCGGGATATTGCGCGGGAAACGCGGCAGAGGCATAAGGCACGCAGTTCAGAATTGCAGGCGCATTGTGGAGGCGTGAATATGGTAGTGTTCCTTTCGGGGGTTGTTGTGCTGTCCTTGGTGGCGCAAGTCTGTGCCGCCACGTTCGCGTTGCGTTTTTTCTTTCAGACGCGACATCGTTTGGCATGGGGGCTTCTGGCGTTTTCCAGCGGCCTGATGTGCATACGCCGCGTGGCGGTGCTCTTCACGATTTTGGATTTGGGGGTGGAGCGCGTCAGCGCGGTTTCCGAATACCTGGGGCTGTTCATTTCGGTGGCCATGGCCGCCGGTTTGTGGGGGATGCGCAACTATTTCCTGAGCAGCGCCGCGGCCAACCGGGCCTTGGAGGACTCCCTGGCGCGCGAAAAGACCCACGCCGCCGAACTGGAGGCGGTTATGCAGACGGTGCCCGCCATTGTGTGGGTGGCGGGCGACATGGCGAAGGCCGTCTTCCGGGCCAACCGTGCCGCGCAGGATTTCATGGCGCAGGCCGGTCCTCCCGAGGAGATGCGCGCCCATCAGGACGGGTCCGAACTGTCCGCATCATCCCTTCCCATGCACCGGGCAGCGACAGAGGGGGTTGCCATCACAGATTTTGAGGCGGATGTGATCACGAAGGACGGGCAGACCCGCACCCTGTACGGAAACGCCTCCCCGCTGCATGATGCGGAAGGCGCCGTTTCCGGGGCGGTGGGCGCGTTCTTGGACGTTACGGAGCGCCGCCGCACGGAGAAAGCCCTGCGGGAGAGCGAGGAACGGTTCAGGCTGCTGGCGCAGAATATTCCTGGAACCATCTATCTTTGCCAGAATGACCCGAACTACACGATGGTCCATCTGAACGACGAGGTGGAGCGGCTCACCGGGTATGGCGCGGCGGATTTTCTGGAGAAGCGGGTGGCCTATGGGCAGCTTATCCATTCCGATGACCGCGGGCGGGTGGCGGACGAAATCGCGCGCGCGGTCGGCGCGGGCCTGGCGTTTCACCTGTCCTACCGCATTCTTCACCGCTCCGGCGAGTGGCGCTGGGTCGAGGAGGTGGGCGGCAGCTTCCAGTATGGCGATGCGCCGCTGCTGGAGGGGTTTATGCAGGATGTGACGGAGAAACGCCATGCCGAGGAGGAGCGCAGGGAACTGGACAACCGCATCCGCGAAACGCAGAAGCTGGAAAGCCTTGGCGTGCTTGCGGGCGGCGTGGCCCATGACTTCAACAACCTCCTGCTGGCCATCATAGGCAACGCCGACCTCGCCCGCATGTCGCTGCCGCGCACCAGTCCGGTCAAGGAGCACCTGCTGGACATAGAGACCGCGGCGCGGCGCGCGGCCGACCTGTGCAAGCAGATGCTCGCCTATTCCGGCCGGGGCAAGTTCATGCCCGAGCGGATTTCGCTCAACGAGGTTATCGAGGGGACCCTCCCCATGCTCGAAGTGTCCATATCCAAACGGGTGGCGCTGCGCACGCAGTTCGCCCGGGACCTGCCCCCCATTGAGGCGGACACCGGCCAGATGCGGCAGCTGATGATGAATCTGGCGGTGAACGCCTCCGAGGCCATCGGCGACAACTACGGCGTGGTGACGCTGGCGACCGGCCTGCGCAACTGCGACGAGCGGTATTTCAAGACCAGCTACCTCAGCGACAAGCTTGCCGCCGGAACCTATGTGTTTCTCGAGGTGACCGACACCGGATGCGGCATGGACGACGAGACCCGCGAGCGCATCTTTGAGCCGTTCTTCTCGACCAAGTTCACCGGCCGCGGGCTGGGCATGCCGGCCGTGCTGGGCATCGTCCGGGGCCACAACGGCGCGATCAAGGTTTACAGCGAGCCCGGCAAGGGCTCCACGTTTCTGGTGCTGTTTCCCGCGCTGGAGGCCCAGTCCGCCGACGAACTGTCCCGGGAGGAAAAGGAGCCGGTTGGCTGGAAAGGCACGGGAACGGTGCTGCTGGTGGATGACGAGGACTCGGTCCGCTCCGTCGGCAAGCGCATGCTGGTCCGCGCCGGATTTGACGTGCTGCTGGCCCGTGACGGAAAAGAGGCGCTCGAACTGTTCCGTCAGCGCGCCGACGAGATCGCGTGCGTCCTGCTCGATGTGACCATGCCGAACATGGACGGGGAGGAATGCTACCGCAGTCTTCGGGAAATCCGCGCCGACGTTCCGGTCATTCTCTCCAGCGGCTACACGGAACAGTTTGTAAGCGAGCGCTTTATCGGGGAGGTGCCCGCGGGATTCATCCAGAAGCCCTACGTGCTGGGAAATCTTGTCGAGGCGCTGCGCGAGGCGCTGGGCGAGTAGGCTTCAGGCGCCCGGGTCGGTGGCAATACACCAGGTCCTGTAGAGAATCTTGACTGAGGCATAACCTCATGTGGGGGCTGTCTTAAGTCCCCCTTCGAAGGGGGATTTAGGGGCTTGTCCGCCTTCGGCGGGGATGTCGGTCTTGCCTTATCCTCCACATCCCCCTGTCCCGCCTTTGGCGGGACCGTCCCCCTTCAAAGGGGGACTATTAACAGGTCGCTAGTTATAACCATACACAGAGCGTTCCCTGCATTGGCGCTCCTCCATCTCCAAAATCCCTCGTGTCCTATGCACCCCGCATTCGGGTGCAGGGGGGTTCGGATACGGTGGTACTTTCAGGCGCCCGGGGCATCGCCTTTTTGGTCGGGCATTTCCAGCCCGAACAGCACGCCCAACTCCAGGTCGCGGCGCAGCCGCGCCCGTCTGGAGGGGTCTTGGCGGTCGGCGATGAACCGCGACGGGTTGCCCGCCCAGAACTCCCCGGCGGGTATGTCCCGTGTGACCACGCTGGCCGGTCCCACCACCGCCCCGTCGCCGATGGTCACGCCGGGCATGATGTACGCGCGCGCGCCGATGAAGCACCTGGCACCGACGGTGATGGGCTTGGTGATGTGCGGGGTCAGGCGCCAGTGCACATCGGTGCCCTGAAAAAGGTGGTTCGTGTCGCGCAGCACGCAGTAGGGGCCGATGTACGACTGCGGGCCGATGTCGATGCGGCTGTTGGCGAGCAGCATGGCGTAGTCATCCACCTCCACGCCGTCACCCAGGGCAATCGCGCCGTCCTTGTGCGTGCGGAAAAGCAGGTTGTTGCCCAGCACGCATTCCGCGCCCAGTTCCACATGCCCCTTGACCTCAACACTGCCGCCCCGGAACTGGCACCCCGCGCCAACCCTTTCAAACAGGCGGCCCACCCGCCATTGTGTCCACCATGCAAAAGACATGTGCGTGCCCATCTCCTTGTCCAGACCGCGTCACCAAAAAGCCATCGAGAGGGAATTGTAGGCATTGGGCGGGGGGAGGGGCAATATTTGCGCGCCAGACTTGCCGGGCTTGATGCCTGGAGTTCGACTCCCCTATTCTGACGCAGCTTGGAGGTGTTGAGGTGCCGGCATCTACTTTTGCTGGACTTTCGACGTTGCGCAAATGGAAAATGGGATGCATGGAAAGCTCGGCGGTACCGAGATTTCAGAGGCATGTAACGTCCCGGGGTCGCCTGCACAGCCAGCATTTGTCGCCCCAAAAGATCGCGGGACGACAGGAATTAAGTATGGTGTCCCGTTAATTCCCTCCGTTAATTCCCTGACATGCCCAGTTACTGACATACCCACGATTGCGCCTAATGCCACACCCTCAACCAGTACAGCAACTCTATTAACCCATAGAACAGCATGGCACCGACAAAGCTGCAGCCACATCCGAAAGTGTATTTGTCTTCAAGAGTCTCATTGCCGAAGAAGCGATCCAGCCATTCATTGAAACCGACTAGCATAATGAGTAGCGTAGAGACAACAAACGCAAAAAGTAACATCCACATTATGTCTCCTTGCCTACCCGTAGCAATCTAGGCACAGCCAATCCGGGTGCCCGTCCGTAGTTTAGCCCATGATAGTAAACACATGATAGTAAACAGGGACAGGCACACTTAAAGAGGCTTCTGTCCCCCATTTAGCGAAGCAAACCGATTAGTCTGTTTCGCGCTTTCATTGCTTTTCTTTCACTGTAATTGGTTTTCCCGGGGCGTTGCCCCGGGCTGTCTTCTTGTGCGCCTTTGGCGTGCCGGATAAACACCC
>CAIUWO010000370.1 GCA_903902895.1 Candidatus Hydrogenedentota bacterium
ACCAAGTATGGGCATTTTCCGGCCTGCCTGTCCATAGCCGACAGCGCCACCTGAGCGGGCGAAGTTTACTGCCTGCGGACTTCCTGAACCCGCGGAAATCGGGGATGGCGCTCTTTGCCGCGCACACGTTGCCAAGCACACCCTCTGCGTGCCGTTAAAACTCACCGAGGCACGGCGTTCCCTTCCCCGAAAGGGGAAGAATGTGAATAGCCGGAGTGTGCCCGAAGGGCACCTCCGGAAGAACGGCAATGGCTCTGCTCAACCCCGAATGGGGTTGAATGTGAAAGGCCCGTGTTCCGGTTCGCACCCCACACATTCAACCCCGTTCGGGGTTGAGCACACTGTCGGCTCATTTTCCGGAGGTGCCCTTCGGGCACACTCCGGCTATTCACATTGGTCCCTTGCAGGGACCGATGAACTTCTGCTGACTCACCACGTAATACGGGAGGCGCGCAGGAACGGACCTGCCCACGCAGACTGGTGTGGCTCCCAGCAGAGAAGAAGATGCCTATACTTGGCAGTCTTCAAAGGGGGACTTAAAACCGCGCCATATTTGGGCTTATTAGCGTTGTCCAGGTTTGCGACAAGGCCGATTCCAATGCGATTGCCCTACGGCGAGGGCAAAGCGCGGCTTTTTCCGGCAGGGGCGTTCCAAACAACTTGGCATCGAGGAATGAGGCGGTTACTTTAACCGGGTCACTTCCTGTTTCAAGTCCGCCTCCAGTTTCTTCAAGGATTCTTTCAGCGCCGCCTGCTTGGCCTTGTCATCCTCCCCGCTCAATTCAATGATAATGTCGATCATCTCCTTGGCCAGGTTTCGGATGTTGGCCAACGGCATGAGGTAGGATGTTTTCATTTCTTGTCCTTCTGTTTCCGCAATTGTTCAACCACTTGCACCGCATGTCTTTTGACTGCGCCGACGGGCGGGCGAGGCGCCGCGCTCCCGTGGCGGTCGTCACCGGTTGGCCGCCGGGGGCGGCTCTCCCGCATTTTCGGAACGCGCCCCTCCCCCGCCCTTCTCAATGACATACTCCAGAATCGCCGTCCCGTCCTCGTAATTCGTTTCGTGGCCCCCCGCTTCGCGAAGAATGATCAGCACGCTGCGCCCCATCGCTTTCAACTTGTCCGCAAGCCGGACCACGCTGGCCGGGGGCACGCTTTCATCCCTGCCCCCGGCCGTGATGCCGACAGGCATGGTCAGTCGCTCGGGGAAGAACTCGGCGCTGCGTTTTTTGTACTCGTCGGGGACGTCGGCCTTTGTCCCCCCGTAGGATTGGCTAATGGCGTCCTGGAAGTTTTCGTATTCGACCAGGTTGGCCGTGCCGTTCATGGACGCCACGCCGTCGACCAGTTCGGGGTGCAGCACGGCGAAGGTGAGGCAGGCCGTGCCGCCCATGGAGCCGCCGCAGAGGAACACTTTTCCCACCCGGTATCCGGCTTTGAGCTCCCCGATGATCTGCACCATGTCGGACTCGGCGCGCGGACCCATCCAGGAGGTGGCGGCGCGGTAATCGGGGGAAACGAGGATCATGCCGTGCCTCGCGGCGGCGTCGCGCGCCGCGCGGCATTCATCGCGCGCGTTCGTGACAAACTGCCAGCGGTCGGAGCCGTGGCCGTGCAGGGCAATGAGGATGTCATGGGGGTCGGTGTCTTTGAATCCCGGCGGCGGCACCACGACGTAGTGCTGTTCTGTGGCGTCGCTTTTGGCGGTGAAGACGACGTCCTGCGGGGCGGGGTTGTCCGCCGCGGCGGACAGGGCCGGTAAGGAGGCGATGATGCAGAGGAGAAACCGCCATGCGCAGGCGCGCATGGCGGAGGCCTGTGCCGCGCTTTCAGCGCTCTTCATGTGGGCGCTCCCTTTTCCCGGGCCTCACGGCCCGGGCTGTTGAATGCCGCACCTTCGGCGCTCCTGGGGCGCGCGGTCCCGGGGTGTTCGCCCCCTTCGGGGACGGGGCCGTCTTATTCGTTAACCACGGGTTCCGCTTCGCTTCACCCGTGGCTATTATTGTGCGGCCCCT
>CAIUWO010000371.1 GCA_903902895.1 Candidatus Hydrogenedentota bacterium
AGCGTCGGAACTGCAGTGGCACGCCTGTGTGTGTGCCGGTCCGACGTAGGTAACGGCAAGAAGGGTCTACGCATATGGGTACTAAGTGTGGCAGCAGAAGTGGTCAACGCTCGCTCAGCGCGGGCGTAAATGAAGGTGCCGATCCCCGGCACCTGATTCAACCGGCAGCGATTACTGGAGCGGACAGCCCGCCCTCGAAATCAACTGCCGTAGTCAATTCGAGCGAAGGCACCGTCGGCACAGACGCCCCCGCTCCGGCACATGGCACCCAAGCCGCGTCGCCGACAGTCGCCAAGAGCCAGCAGGCCCCCGGCGGCAAACAGACCGATCCGTCCATCTGGACGCTGGTCAGCGAGATAGAAACGTCCCTTCCCACACTGGGCCTGACCGGCCTGATGTGCCAGGCCGGTCACCTTGCCTGCTTCAACTGAAACGTGAAGATGAAGGAACCAATGACCAAATGGATGGGGGTGACGTGGAACTCGTGCATGGCAGGCACGAGCGAGCGTCCGTCCGTAACCGTGGGTAACGAGGGCACCCCGCCTATACCACACTGGCCGCTCCGGCACAGCCGCGCGGAAAATAGACAGAGAACCACGGCGATCTACGCCGCGGCATTCATCAACGAGGGGCGGAGCCTGCGCTCCGTCCCCTCCCAACCCGCTTTGCGCGGGCTTACCGAGCGGCATACCGCGGCTCGGCGTCAGTGACCGGAACGAGATCATCAACCCTATTAGGAGCAGAACATGCCAGAGCTGATTAAAGATTGTGAACCCAAACAGGCCGAACCGACAACCGGTTCGACCACAGCGCCGCACAACGTACCGCCCGCGCAGGGCAGCCCGCAGGGTGTCGAACAGCCACTCCCTGTCCAGAATGCAGATCCGAGCCATTATCTCCGGCTTGACGCACTGAAGGATGTTCTGGGCGACGGTGTCATCGAGGGCTCCGATGAGTACCCCGTCCCCGCTTTCCCCAGGGTCGCCTGGTTCACCAATGAGGAGGACTTTGAGCCATGCATGCGGGGCGTGGATTCCACAGAGGGAAACATGGATCGCGCCGAGGCCGCGAAGCAAGTGAGCGAGAGGATGGGCCTGGCGCGGATAAAGGTGGACCACCGGGCGGCTCCCTACCGCATGGCGGATTTCGCCAAGGACTATCCCAACGGCGGCGAGCTGCTCCGCGACATATGGGCGAAATCGGCCCAACGATACGGCAGCAGGCCCGAGCTCTGGCGCTTCTGCCTGGAGTCGGTTCCGAGCGGCAGTTGGAAACGTGTTGAGGTCTGGGAGGCGGGTCAGTGGATCCCGATGGATCAATCCCAGGAATCGGAATTCAGAGCTCTGGCCGGTCTGATTCCTCCGCACTGCCGGTCTGACAATGGGCCCGCCACTGGCTGGGATCGCCTGAAGTACCGCCCGCTGGCTTCACGGGAACAGCTGGATGCGATCATTCACGAGGCCTCAATCGCCCATGCACACCAGCTGCACTTCGAAAAGACCTGCCGCCATGCCGCAGCCTCGGTCATGGCCAAGCACGCCTACGAGCTGTTCTTCACTGCGTTAGGGCCGACGAGTCTCATCACGGCGAGGGCGGCCGTGGATCTAGGCCATGCCTACATGCACGAGGAGAAGTATGCCTTGGCGGGAAAGTTCATGGCCGCCGCGCTTGCAGTATACAAGCGGGCGCGGGGACCGCAGGACAAAGACACCCTTGCGCTGGCCTGGGAGTTGGCGAAGGTCCTGCTCACGACCGAGCGCTACCCGGAGGCCAAGCCCGTGCTGAACTTCCTCGAACCCCATATCGTGCAACTTGGTCCCGCACAGCAAATGTTCCGAGAGGCGCGGATCAAGGTCCATGCGACCCTGGGTGAATACGGAGTCGCTGAACAGCTCCTGGGTGCCGCCATCAATGAGCTCAAGGGGTATCTCCCGGAGGATCATCCTGAGATCCAGCGCATGGAGCGGTTGCGGGCCGAGTACATCCAATGCAACCGAGCACTGCCGCTGCCGGAGTTGGGCAAGGGCAAGGACGAGGTTTACATCCTGCCAGATTGGATAATGACCGTGCCGCGGTAGTCCATCAGCCGGCGTCCCGGGAATCACGCCTGGGCGCCGGCTACCTGTGCCATCCGCCCGCAACGATCAGGAGATAGACGATGAAT
>CAIUWO010000372.1 GCA_903902895.1 Candidatus Hydrogenedentota bacterium
CACCCCGTCGGCCACGCGCCGCGCGTTGGCCAGGCCGTGCACCACGGCCAGCTTCAGTTCGATGCCGTTCACCGTAATGTTCGCCTCGCGCAGGCCGGCCTCGCCGCGCACCTGCTTGAAGTCGACCGACGTGAGGGGCGTGCCCTGCACCTTTTCGACGGCGTAGCGCAGCACGGCCTCGGTCACGCCGCCGGAGGCGCCGAAGATGACGCCCGCGCCGCTCTTGAAGCCCAGCGGCATGTCGAAGGATTCGGGTTCGAGCGCGTCGAGCGACAACCCGGCCTGGCGGATCATCTGGCCCAGTTCGACCGTGGTGATCACATGGTCCACATCGGGCTGGCCGTCGGTCTGGAACTTGTCCAGCTTGGCCTCTTCCTTCTTGGCGGTGCAGGGCATGATGGACACGACCACCAGACGTTTGCCGTCAGCGCAAAGCTGCGCGGGCAGTATCTGGCGCGCCACGGAACCAAACATCTGCTGGGGTGACTTGCAGGACGACAGGTTGGGCAGGAACTCGGGATAGTACTGCTCGGCAAAGCGCACCCACGCCGGACAGCATGAGGTGAACAGCGGCAGTACGCCGCCGTTGGCAAAGCGATCGAGGAACTCGGTGCTTTCCTCCAGTACGGTCATGTCCGCCGTGAACGACGTGTCGTAGACCTTGTCGAATCCCATCATCTTGAGCGCGGCGACCGCCTGGCCGGTGGTCAGGCCGCCGGGTTTGGCACCGAAGAACTCGCCCAGTCCCACGCGCACGGCCGGCGCCAACTGCGCCACCACCACCGTGCTGGCGTCGTCCAGATCCTTCCACACGGCGTTCAACTCGGGCTTGGCGGTCAATGCGCCCGTGGGGCACACCGCGGCGCACTGGCCGCAGTAGACGCACTCGGCCTCGTCGAGGTTCTTGTCGAAGGCGGGCAGTACGGCGCTGGAAACGCCGCGGTAGGCAAAATCGATGGCGCCGACGCCCTGGATCTCGTGGCAGGCCCGCACGCAGTCGCCGCACAGGATGCACTTGTTCGGATCGCGCACCAGCGCGTTCGACGTGCGGTCAATGGGCTTGCGCTCCAGCACGCGCTTGTAGCGGATTTCGTCGATGCCCATGCGCTGCGCCAGTTCCTGCAGCCGGCACGCGCTGCTCTTGGTGCAGGTCGGGCAGTCCATGTCGTGGTTGGCCAGCAGCAGCTCGATGGCGATCTTCCGGATGCCGCGCACCTCGCTCGTGTTGGTGCGCACGCGCATGCCCGGCTCCGGCTTGACCGAGCAGGAGGCCTGTATGCCGCGCCCGTCCACATCGACGAGGCACAGGCGGCACGCGCCGTACACGCTCAGTTCGGAGTGGTAGCAGAAGGTCGGAATGTCGATGCCCGCCTTGCGTGCCACTTCAAGCACGTTTCGCTCGCCCTCAATGGCAACCTCGCGGTTGTCGATGTTCATCGTTTTCACTTCGGGGGTGTCCATGGTAATGCTCCTCAGGCGATCGCGGCGAAGCGGCATGCCTTGATGCACGCCCCGCACTTGATGCAGGTTTCGGCCGAAATGACGTGGGGCTGCTTGCGCTCGCCGGTGATGGCGCCCACGGGGCACTTGCGCAGGCACAGGCCGCAGCCCGTGCATTTGGCCGGGTCGATTTCCGGGTTGACCAGCGCCTTGCACACGCCCGCGGGACAGCGCTTGTCGAACACGTGCGCCTCGTACTCCTCGCGGAAGTGTCTCAGCGTCGAGAGCACCGGGTTGGGCGCCGTCTTGCCCAGGCCGCAGAGCGACCCGACGCGCACGGCGTGCGCCGTCTCCTGGAGAATCTCCAGCGTGCGCGCCGTGCCCCTGCCCTCGATAATGTCGTCGAGCAGGGCCAGCATCTGGCGCGTGCCCTCGCGGCAGAGCACGCACTTGCCGCAGGACTCGTTCTGCGTGAACTGCATGAAGAAGCGGGCGATGCTGACCATGCAAGTCTCGCTGTTCATGGCGACCAGCCCGCCCGACCCCACCATGGCGCCGGCCTGGCGCAGCGAGTCGAAGTCGAGCGGCAGTTCGAGGTGGTCCTTCGTGAGGCAGCCGCCCGACGGCCCGCCAATCTGCACCGCCTTGAACCCGTCGCCCGTGACGATGCCTGCCTTGTTGGTAATGCCGCCGCCGATGACGTTCACGATTTCGTTCAGCGTTGTGCCGAAGGGCACCTCGATGAGGCCGGTGTTGGCCACGTGGCCCGTCAGCGCGAAGGTCTTCGTGCCGGGAGAGGTGGCCGTGCCCAGCGCACGGTACGCGTCGGGGCCGTTGCGCAGGATCAGCGGCACGCTGGCCAGCGTTTCCACGTTGTTGATGACTGTGGGCTTGCCCCAAAGCCCGCTCTCCGCCGGGAAGGGCGGCTTGGGCGTCGGCATGCCGCGCTTGCCCTCGATGGAGGCCATGAGCGCCGTTTCCTCGCCGCACACGAAGGCGCCGGCGCCCTCCATGATGTGCAGGTTGAAATTGAAGCCGCTGCCGAAAATGTCGTCGCCCAGCACGCCGGCCTTGACCGCGTCGTCCTGCGCGCGGCGCAGCCGCTTGACGGCCAGCGGGTATTCCATGCGCACGTAGACATAGCCCTCGTCGGCGCCGATGGCGCGCGCGGCGATGATCATGCCCTCGATGACGGCGTGCGGGTTGCCCTCCATCACGCTGCGGTCCATGAACGCGCCGGGATCCCCCTCGTCGCCGTTGCAGATGACGTATTTCTTCGGACCGGGCTGCACCCGGGTCAGGTCCCACTTGCGGCCCGTGGGGAAGCCGCCGCCGCCGCGCCCGCGCAGGCCGGAGCGCACCATCTCGTCGCAGACCTCCTGGTCGGTCATTTCGAGCAGGGCGCGCCGCGCGCCGGCGTAGCCGCCGACATGGATGTACTCGCGGATGTCCTCGGGGTCGATAACGCCGCATTCGCGCAGCACGGTGCGCGACTGGCGCTGGTAGAAGGTAATCTCCTCCTTGCCCCGGCGGCGCTCCGCCGTCTTGGGGTCGATGTACAGCAGCCGCTCCACAACCTCGCCGCCCACCAGCGTGGTCTTGACGATCTCCGGAACGTCCTCGGCCTTCACGCGGGTGTAGAGCAGGCCGTCGGGCTCGACCGTCACCAGCGGGCCCATCTGGCAGAAACCCTGGCAGCCGCTCTTGGACAGGTACACGTCGATCGCCGCGTTGCCCGCCTCGGCACCGGCCAGGTCGGTGGCCACATCCAGCCCCAGTGTGCGCAGTTGCTCCACCAGCGCCCCGTGCACCGTCAGCGCGCCGCCGGCCACGCAGCCCGTGCCGGCGCAGATGATGACCCGGCGCTTGACCGCGGCAATGGCGCGGGCATGGGCGGCCGCCTCGGCGGCCAGGTCCAGCATTGGCTTGTTTTCGCATATGGTGTTCATTTGCCCACCTCGCTTTCCAGGAGTTTGTCGATGGCCGCGATGCACGCCTCGGGCGTCATCTGTCCGTGCACTGTTTCATTGATCACCATCACCGGGGCCAGTCCGCAGGCGCCAAGGCAGGACACGGTTTCCACCGTGAACAGCAGGTCGGGTGTGGTGTTCTTGCCCGGCTCCAGTTTGAGGTGCTTGCGAATGGCTTCCAGCAGGCCCTCCGAGTCCTTTACGTGACAGGCCGTGCCGTCGCACACGTGAACCACGTACTTGCCCTTGGGCTTGAGCGCAAAATGGGCGTAGAATGTCGCCACGCCGAACACGCGCGCCGGGGGCAGCCCCAGCGAGGTGGCCACGTAGGCGAGCACTTCCTCGGGCAGGTAGCGGTATTCCGCCTGCACCGCCTGAAGGATCGGCACGAGCTTTGCGGGATCGCGGCCGTGGCCGTCGAGTATCTCGCAGACCTTTTCGAAGTTTCTTAGCGCCTGTGCTGTGGTCATGTTGTCCTCTTTCTCCCGTGTATGTTCCGTCCGGAGCGGGGTTAGATGTATTGGACGGACACTTCTTTCAAATAGCGGTCCTCAAGCGTCTTCGCAATGCGCTTGATGATGTTTCGCCGTATCTCGATGTCCATCGGCAGGTTGGGGTCCTGGTGGGCCTCGTTGATGCGGCTGCCGACAACAAACTCGATGACGTCGCTTTCCAGCATCAGGTCCACCAGCATGGCCGCCGGGTTGTTGTCGCGCAGCAGCGCGGCGTCCTCGAGCATCTGGGCCGCGCTGGTCAGCGTGAGGATGCCCTCGGTCACCAGGTCCACGCCGGGCATGCGCGACAGCGGCGGCAGTTCTAGTGACGACCCGCGCAGGTCGAGCACCACGTCGCGGGCCAGTTCGCGGCCCAGGATTGTGGCGGTCGTGCCGCCGCAAATGACCTTCTTGCCGTCGAAATCCTCCAGCATGCGCGCATACTCGCCGTCGCGGCCCTTCGAGTACGGCGGCCCCGAAAGCACAATGAGCCGTCGCGGACGGCGGAAGTAAATGACCCCCGCGCTCATGTCGTCCTGCGCGCGGCGCCGCGGCTCGCGGCTGAGCGCGGCGATGAGGATGTGCTCCGCCAGGTGCCGGGCCGAGACCGAGGGGTTGTCCGCCACCTGGTCGAGCACGTAGTCGCGGCAGCCCTCCTCGCGCCAGCCCAGGGGATAGTCGGCCGAGCCGAGGCCGGCCTGCGAGATGCCGTCCGAGTACAGGACGATGCGGTCGTCGGGCTCCATCTCAAGCTGGGTGAAGCGCAGCCTGCGGTCCTGCCACTTGGGCGAGGCTTTTTCCTCGCAGGGCAGCGGAACGATCCGGCCGCGCCGCACGAGCAGGAAGCCGGGGCTGTCCATCTCGATGATGCGCGTGCGCCCGCTGTGGTGGCAGTCGACAATGGTGAAGGTGGCGTAGCTTATCTTGCGCACCTGGCACACCGGCAGCGCGTCCATCATGATCTCGGCGCAGTGCAGAAAGTCCATGTTGCTCGCCGCGAAGCGGCAGGCCATGGACGCCGTCATCGACGCCAGTATGTTCGCCTTCACGCCGCTGCCCAGCCCGTCGGAAAGCACCGATATGACGCGCGCCTGGTCGGGGATCTTGAGCAGCTGAAACGCGTCGCCGCAGATGTTCTGCCCGTGCTTGCGGTTCTGCTGGAAGTCCACCTCGATGAAAAGGTCGCTGGCGGCCATGGCGTCAGCCCCCCTGCCGGCCGTCGCCCATCGCGAAGCCCTCGGCGATGGAGCGGAGCAGGATTTCGGTGTCGGCCATGTGCTCGCCGAGGCGGCAGGCGATGTCCTGCACTGTTGACAGGTTGCGCTTGATCACCTCGTTCGCCTGCTGCGCGATCTGGTCGCGGCGGAACTCCTGGTGGGTCACGTCGAGAATGACCGCGCCCACGGCCTCGTGCGGCTCCAGCGTGAAGATGGTGATGCTGAAGAGCCGGTTGTCGCAGCGGTAGTGGTCGTAGTGGATCTCACGCCCGCTCTTGAGCACCGTCTGGAACATTTCCGCAAAGGGGACCACCTTGGCCAGCAGGCAGCGGTTGAGCCCCGGACGCGCGTCGTAGACCTGCGACAGCTCCTCGCCGAACATGCGGCCGAACAGCTCGTTGCACTCGATGATGCGCAGGTCCTTGTCCACGATGACCACGGCCGACGGCATGCAGCGCAGCAGCGCGTTGGCCTTCTTCTGCGCCAGCTTGCGCATGTAGGACACGCACATGGTCGGCTCGGCCCGGCCCTCGATGAGCCCCGTGGCGAAATCGCGGCAGGTGTTGTAGCCGCAGCCGCCGCAGTTCAACTCGTCGGCGGTGCTGATCTTGCCGATGCGCTTGAGCGCCTCGGCGATGCGGGCCGTTCCCGGGTGGGGAAGCACGACCGCGCCAAAGGCAAATTCCTCCGCGACCGCGACCGTGACGGCGTTCGCCAGCGGCTGCCCGGGCCAGCGGGTGTAGTCCTCGACGCGCAGCCGCCGCACGAGTGTGGCATCCCCGTCGCCCGCGCAGGGGCCCGCGATGCAGCCGCCCTCGCAGGCCAGGCATTCGACAAAGAGCGGCCCCGTCAGGCCCTCCGGGGTGAGCCCTTCCAGCCCCCTGCGGATGTTGTGCAGGCCCGCAAGCGTCACGTAGCGGGCGCCGGCCACCGCGCCGTGGGCCTTGATGGTATCGATCATGCCGCCCTCCACCGGGTACAGCGCGCCCTCGCGTGACCGCTCGGGAACGAGCACATCGTCGGGACCCGGTGTCAGGGCGGTCGGGTTGATGCCCTTTTGCTCCAGCCATGCGCGCAGGTCCAGGAAGGTCAGCGCAATGTCCAGCAGTTCGGGGTGCCGGTCCGCCTCGTTCTTCTTGGCAATGCACGGGCCGAAAAAGACGATTCCAATGTCCCCGCCGAAGCTGTTCCGCAGCATCCTGCAGTGAGCAATCAACGGTGAATGCAACTGCGTCACGGCGGCCGCCTGCGCCGGCAGGTATTTATAGAGATATTCCACGGCCGACGGGCACGCCGAGGAGATGAGGATGCGCCCGCCGGGGTTGGCCATGTCGGCGGCCACGGCGGTGGTGACTTCCTGCGCGCCCAGCGCCGTCTCGCTCACCGCGGTGAAACCGAGCCGCCGCAGCGCGGCGACCATGTTGGCCTCGGCCACGCCCGCGAACTCGCTCACCCACGACGGCGCCAGCGACACATACACCGGGCGGCCTGACTGCAACAGGTGCTTCGCGCGGCCCAAATCATCGCGGATGCGCTTGGCGTGAACGGGGCACGCCTCCACACAGGCACCGCAGGACACGCAGGTGTCCGGCATCACCATCGCGTGGCCGTTCTCCACGCGGATGGCCTTCACGGGGCAGTGGCGCAGGCACTTGTAGCAGTCCTGGCATTCCGTTTCCACCGTGAATATGGGGTGCTGGTGGTTCATGGGTCACTTTCTTTTGCAGGCGATGAATTCGGCGTTGAGCAAATCGATCAGCGCGCCGCTGTCCACGCCGTGGTGCGCCACGCCGTTGATAATCACGTTCGGGCCCTTCTGGCACTCGTCCGCGCAACGGCTGCCCGCCAGGCGCACCTCCGCCTTCAGCCCGTGCGCGGCCACAAACTGCTCCACCACCTCCAGGTTGCGGCGGTTGCCCCGGGCGAAGCAGGAGCTTCCCATGCAGATTACGATGCTGTCTTCAGTGTCCATTGCGGCTGTCCTTTGTCGCCCCTGCGGGCCGGAATCTTGCGGAGACGGGGTGCGGCGCGCCGCGTTACTGTTCCTCGTGGCACGGGTCACCGTGCTCGTCCGGCTCGGCCATGAACAGCGGCCGCAATTGCGCCAGGTTCGCCGGCAGGGCGCACAGGAACGGCGGAGGCGCGGCAAACAGGGGCTTGCGGGCCGCGGCGGCTTCACCGGGGTTTGTGTGGCTGCTGTGGTTCTGCATGGCA
Organism: Candidatus Hydrogenedentota bacterium; assembly: GCA_903902895.1. Lineage (GTDB taxonomy): Bacteria > Hydrogenedentota > Hydrogenedentia > Hydrogenedentales > CAITNO01 > CAITNO01. Next base: position 7,336 of record CAIUWO010000372.1, read on the forward strand.
TGAATCCTTTGGGTTGCTGGCGTTGCCAATCGAGAAATATGTATCGAGAAACGTTTATCGAGAAAATTATATCGAGAAATGTTTCCTTTATGCAACTTTTTGTCCAAAGGCCTTTTTGCCGGAGGCGAAGGGAGGCGTCCGGAAAATGCGCAAGGGGCGGCGCGGCAAGGGTTTGGCGCCGGGGGAGCCGGCATCCCTCCGAAGGCGGGCAAGCCCTGCCGGCTCCTGACGCCCTTCCTCGTTCTTCGTCCCTTTCCGCCCCCAACCGTCCAAACGTCTTTCCGGCGGCATCATTTGTATGGAGTTAAAAAGAGGGTTATCCTCAATACAGGAGCGAGGTCATGAACGAAACCGATGTGATTCTGCTGGACAACTGGACAAGGGAACGGGACGCGGAAGCGTTCAAGACCCTTGCGAAGCGCTATGCCGGGATGGTTTACGGCACCTGCAGGCGCATTCTGAACAACCAGGCCGAGGCGGAGGACGCGGCCCAGGAGTGTTTTGAGGTCTTGGCCACCACGCAAAAGCCCGTCGGGGCGTATCTCGCCCCCTGGCTGCACCGCGTGGCCTGCAACAAGGCGCTTACCCGGCTGCGGGCGGAGCATCGCCGGAAAGAGCGGGAAGAACAGTTCGTGGCCGAACTGGAGGCCGGACGCGAACCCGCATGGAACGACATCTACGACTACGTGGACGAGGCCATCGCCGAACTTCCCGATCAGCTGCGCATCCCGGTCGTGGCCCACTTCCTCAACGACCAAACCCACGCCGCCATCGCCCAAACGCTGGGCATCCCCCGAACCACCATTACGGACCGCATTGACAAGGGCATTGAACTCATTCGCAAGACGCTTAGCGCCAGGGGCGTGACCGTCACAGGGCTGGCATTGGCCGCACTCATCCAGGCCAACGCGGCCGAGGCCGCCCCGTCCACGCTTCTCATGAACCTGGGCCGGCTCGCGCTGAGCGGGGCCAAACAGGCGGCGACCCCCGCCGCGGGGACCGCCGCGGCCAAGGCAAGCGCCGCTTTCTGGACCGCCAAGACGGTCATTGCCACCGTGATGGGCCTTTTAGTGCTCGCGGGCGGTGCTGCGGGCTACGTGGCCGTGCGAGGGCACGTGCCCACCGGTGGCGTGACGGCGCCGCCGGTCTCCCTGCAGCAGGCCGCAAAGAACACGCTGTCGGAGGGTTCCCAGACAGGCGTTCCCCACGCTGGCATCCCCGGGAAAGAGAACGCTGCCGTAGAAAGTTTTCTGCCCGCAAGACTCCTCGGATCGATCTCCGGCCGGGTGTACGACGCCGCGACCGGCAGGGGCATTCCCTTCGTGTCGGTCCGCGCCAAGGGGCCGTCCGGAAGAACGGAGGTGTTAACCTCCCTTAACGGCACATACGCGATTGACGGGCTTGTTCCGGGACGCTATGACCTGTACGCCAATGTCTCCTTTGGCTATATCAACGCCGGTATCGACAATGAAAACCGCGCGGAGGTTCAACCGGGCGCGAAGGTCGACCACCTGGATTTCGGACGCACCAGGAGTGTTTCGATATCCGGCATGGTGCGAAACCAGGCGGGCCGGCCCGTGGCCGACGCCACCATAACCGCAATTGACGCGAACGCCCCACTTCCGGAATGCATTTCCGGAAAAGACGGTTCCTTTCTCCTCGAAGGTCTCCGCCCAGACCAGCCCGGCGTCGGCCTCACCGCGAAAGGAAACGGCATGGTCACCTATTCCATAAAGCCGTGTCCCGTGGGCGCCGATGACGTGAAAGGCGTGGAACTGGTCCTGGAACCGGGGGCGCGCGTTTCCGGACAGTTGGTCGATGATGCGGGAAAACCCGTGGCCGGCATGAGAATGAAGGCCTCGGCGAAGAATTCGCGGGGTGGCAATCGCCTTACGGATACCACCACGGACAAACAGGGCACCTTCGAGTTCTTTCCCCTGCCTGAAGGGAGCTATTACCTCACCGTCCGCCCGCCCGGATCCAACTCGCGCATGAACAACACCCTCGATGAGGTCGAGCTTAAGGGGGGAGAGGAAGTGAGTGGACTGGTGCTGGTATACGACAGTAGTGCGGGAATTCGGATCGCGGGTCGGGTGACCACCCCACAGGGAGCGCCAGTCGCCGAACAGCGCGTCGAGTGTATCGGGGCCACTTCAGCCTCCACCGTCACCGGCGACGACGGGCGCTATGAGTTCCTGCGCCTTCCCGAAGGGCTCTATACACTTCTCGCCAATCAGCGAACGGTCAAGAAAAACTTCCTTTCGGACGGCAAAGACTTGGATTTTGTTTTGCCGGACACCGGCCGGGTTCAGTGCCGGATTGTGGACGCCGCCACCGGCAATCCCGTTACGCGCTTTCAGGCAAAAGCCTTTGAGGCAGCGATACCCCTCTACGAGGACCAGGATCGGTCCATGCCCCACGTCTATGACGCCGACGGGCGCTATTGGATGGAACTGGCACCGGGCGACTATCGCATGTGCGTGCGCGCCTCCGGCTACAAGGTAGCGCTAAAGAACCTGCACGTGCCGGCGGCGTCCGAAACATCCGCCGCAGAGGAAATCGCGCTCGAGGCCGCACCGCCGCTGGAAGTGCATGTGGCCGACGCACAGGGCAACCCTGTGGATGGGGCCGGGGTTTACCTCTTTCCGCAGGACAGCGCCAGGGGCGTGTTGGACTACGGATTGCCGCGCTTCGCGCCGCTCAGTTCCCCCTTGGGGAAGACCGGGGAGGATGGCGTCTTCCGCACCAACTGGCTCGTGCTCGATGACGGGTTTGTGTACGTGAACCATCCGTCCTATGCGTCCGCCTCGGCTCCCATGCGTCCCGGTGAACCGGTTGAGATTCTTCTGCACCAGGGTGGCGTGCTTCAGGGCACGGTGCAGACGGAGGGACCCACACTGCCATCGCGTATTCGGGTGGGGCTGTCCTATCCGGACCAGCCCGAACTGGGCACGCTGTGGACAAATCCAGACAGTGACGGACAGTTCCGTGTGGAACGCGTGCGGCCCGGAAATGCGTTGGTCCGCGCCGAGGCCGTCTGGTGGGTCTCCAACAGCCGCTTCTACACAGAAGAAGCGACCGAGCCCGCCCATGTTGGCGAATCCGAAACCACAGATGTGGCACTGCACATTTCAAGAGGGACCTGCACCCTGACGGGCGGCGTCTATCTGGAGGGAAGACCCTTTGCGGAGTTCACCGTCGATGTAACGCTGACCACCGCGGACGGCGAAGAATTCCGGCGCTCCACCATGACCGGCCCCGACGGCACGTTCATGCTGGATGACCTGCCCGCGGGCGAAGGGCTGGTTTCCATCGAACCGTGGCGCTCTGAAACAATCATTCTCGCAGCCCCCATTGCACCGACGGCTGTGAGCATCTTTCCAGATCAGGACAACCACGTCGAGTTTGCCGTCACAACGGCGGACCTGCAATAAGATGGCGGCACGCAGGGAAGGGCGGTTCCAAATACCGGTTTCATACCAGGGGAGCGGCCGGATTTGCGTTTTCTGTGGCGGCGACGATAGTTGTGTGAACCCTCAAGAAGGGATAACCTAGAAGACGGGAACACACGACATGGCACACGATGATCGAATGCTGCTGGAGCAGTGGTCAGAACAGGGCGACGGAGAGGCCTTCGGCGCGCTGGTCTCACGCTATGGGGCGATGGTATACGGGGCGTGCCGGAGAATTCTTGGTAATCCCGCGGACGCGGAGGACATCGCCCAGGAATGCTTTGAAGCCCTGGCCACTGCGGGAACGAAACCGGGCTCCTATGTGGGCGCCTGGCTGCACCGGGTGGCCACGTACCATGCCATCAGCCATGTCCGAAGCGATGTGCGCCGAAGACAGCGCGAAATCCTTTATGCCACCGCCAGACAAGCGGAACACGAGGTGGAATGGAAGGACATTTACGCGTATGTCGACGAGGCCATAGACGAATTGCCGGAGAAACTCCGCAGCCCGCTTATTGCGCATTTTCTGGAGGGACAATCCAAGGAGGCGGTGGGTCGGGCACTGGGCTTGTCGCGGCAATTGGCGAGCCACCGGATCGAGCGCGGGCTAGGATGCGTGCGTGCCGCCCTGCAACGGAAGGGCATTTCGGTCGGGGCGCTGCTGCTCGCCTCCCTGATGGGAGCACACGCCGCCGAGGCCATGCCCGCCGCGCTGGCGGCGCAGCTCGGGAAGATAGCCCTTGCCGGGCCGCACATCAGCGCCACAGTGGCCGCGTCCGCCGCCGCGCGCGCCGCCTCGTCGCTGGCCGCGGGCGCGAGCGCTTTCAAGGTGACGGGCGCAGTGGCCGCCATCGCGGCAGTGGTGGCGGTGGCGCTCTTTATCGGATGGAAAGTGATGACGCCGCCCTACCCGACACAGGACATCACGAAGGCCAGCACGTTCACGGTGGCGCCGCTGGTACCCATCGAAAACGACCCGGCATCCGCAGCCTCTCAGGAGGGTGAAACGGAGACTGAGCCACCTGCGTCTTCAGCTTCCGGCCCGGTGCAGACGCTCGAACCCGGCACCATCGTCTATGGTGTTGTCCTCGACGAGCAGCTCCGGGTGGTGCCCAACGCCACGGTCATGCTGGACAACCGGGAACAGGTGGAGGCTCACGCGCGCGCCAAACGGCTCGGTGTTGCGGGGGCTTCGGACGCGGTCGCGTCTGTGGAGCTTCATCAAACCACCGATGCCCGCGGCGAGTTCGTGTTCGAACGGGCTGCGGTCTCGGAGGGTCCAGGGGGGCTCGTTCTTGCCGCGCATGCAGGTGACCGCCATGCGGTGCAAACCTTCTGTGTCTTTGGCGAACTGCGGCAGCGCCGCCATGAACTGATTCTCGCCCCTGCGGGGCTGGTCAAAGGGCGGATAGTCGATGAGCAGAACAAGGGCGTGCCCGATGTAGTCATCAACCTGCCCTCAATGTTCAGGCCCGGCACAGCAAGCCACGGTCTTTACCTTATCACGCAGGAAGACGGTTCCTTTGCGTCACGCCCGCTTCCCTATGGGCAGTACCGACTGTATTTCAAGGTGCCCGGTTTCAAGGACCCCGGGCAACCCTGGGTGAATGCGGACGGGCAGGCCCATGTTATCCGCCTGGAGCGGGACGGTCCAGCGGGATCCATTTCGGGCTGGGTGACAGGCGGAAAAGGGGGGCCGCGTTTGCCGGGGTTTCAGGTGATGGCCATCCACCCCGACGACACGGGCATGTATCGTTTCAGTGACACAACCAATGAGAAGGGCGAGTTTCACATTACCGGCGTTCCGGCCATTGAATACCGCTTGCGCCTGGGCAAACAAAATGAACCCTATTGCCTTGCGGAATCACCGGCAATCAAGTTGACTCGCGGGCAGGATGTGGCCGATGTTGAATTGGTAGCCATACAGGGCGTTTCGGTCTCCGGGCGCATCCTTGACGGTGAAACAAAGCAGCCTGTGCCCAAGACGTACATCGGCGTGTTCTCAGAGGAACAATCCATGGAGAGCTCCGCCAAGGCAGATGAAAAGGGCCAATACACCCTTGCGGGGCTTGTGCCGGGCAAATATGAAGTAGGCCTCGGTGTGCCGGGCAGTTACGAAGTGTGTAAAAGGACCTTCACCCTGGCTTCGTTCACCGATATGATCGGGGTAGACTTCATACTGGGCCCGCTCCCGTCCGTTCGGGGAAGGGTGATTAATGCCTCCGGCACGCCAGTGGCCGGCGCATCGGTGGCTGTCCTTGACCCGGCATACAACACCCGCATAAGTCCTTTGCAGGTCACCGATGCCTTCGGCGGTTTCAGTGCCGCCTTGCGCAAAGAGGTTCCTTCTGTCTATCTGCAGGCCTACGGCGATGGGAGTGTAAGCCGCTGCCTTGGACCGATACTCCCGGGCGCTTCCTGTGAACTCAAGTTGGAACGCTCGGGTGCCATTGAGGGAACGGTTGTGGACAGCGCCGGACAGGCCGTTCCGAAAGCCATCGTGTTGGCCGTTCCGGAGAACCTCGAAATGATCACCGCCATCAGTCCCGATGGTTCCGAGTGGTCCCCGCAGAGCGGTCTTCAAGGAACAAAAACCAGGACCGCTGCAACCGGCGCCTTCCAAATGGAACCGGTATTGCCGGGGAAACACCGTCTGGAGGTGTATCTACTTGCCTCGACACGGGGGTATCCCGTGGCCGTCGCCACCGCCACGGTGCAGCCGGGAAGGACGCTGCAGGCCCGGTTGGTCGTTGATGTCTCCGCATTGTCCACAATCGAAGGCACCGTAACCCAGGGAGGTTCTCCGCTCGCCCATGGCAGGGTGGAGGCCTTTTCGGGTCGGGACGGGACCTTCGAAACATGCACGGACGCCAACGGCGCCTACGCGTTTGCGAATGTTTGTCCGGGCAAGCTTCAGGTCGTTGCCTTCGAGTCGGGTGCGGCCAACCGCGAGATCAGAAAGGAAATCGAACTGGCGGAGAATGAAGCGAGAATCATCGACTTTACATTTGAACCGCAGGAAGGCGGTGTGGAAGGCACGGTGACCATAAACGGAAAACCGGCCCATGCCGTAATATTTGTAAAGTCGTCCGGATCCGAGACCGGGGTGGCGTTCAGCAGCACCGAGACAGACCGGGCCGACGGCTATTATCATGTGACCGATCTGGCCCCCGGCACCTATACCGTCATCGCGCGCAACCAGGGGCTGGCCAACCGTCTTGGCACCACTGTTCCCAGGGAATCGACGGTGCAGATCAGCGGCGACGAAACGGTGCGCTGTGATTTCATCCTTGAAAGTGGCGCTGTGGAGGGGATGGCCTTGGGCCTGCGGGACGGTGAAAAGGCCGTTGTAGGGCTGTTCACGGAACCCATCGACATCGGAACCGTCTCCGCCTCGTCCATGGACTCGCTGGGGGAACAGGTGGTGTCTTTCATGGAACTGCAACCGGGACAGCCGTTCCGGTGGGAGGACCTGGAGCCGGGCATCTACTACCTGGGCGCAATCGCCCTGCCCGCAGGCGAAGAAACCAACGAGGAAACGATGGGCGCCAGCCTCGCGCAGCAACGTTTCGCCACACAGCAAATTGAGGTCGTCGCGGGAGAAATCTCTACCGTCGAAATCGCCTTGCCTGACGGCCATAACCACTGATTATTTCCTCGCCGCCGCCGCTGCTTTCAGAACACAGGAGAGGGTGTATACTTCGGATTCAACACCATGGAGATTGCCGCCCATGAAACGCTACGAGTACCGCATTGAACCGCTGGTCTTTTCCATTGGCAGCAGCAACAGGGACCAGATGCTGGAGGCGTTGAACCGTTACGGCGCGGAAGGCTGGCGGCTTAACCGGACGGAAGGCGCGTTGTTTGGCCGTCTCCCTTGGTCGTGGAAGGGCGGGATCATGCTGCTGCTTGAAAGGGAAATTACCGGGAATAGCTGACCCACGCCACGCTCGGTCAAGATGAACAGAATGAGACTGCACATCTCACACGTCTTTCATCCTGCGTACCCGTGTTTAGATGCCTCTCCCTCCCCGTGTCCGAGTCACGGACATGTGATTTTGACTTCGTCCCCCGACCCTTACCCGCGTCCGTTGATGTACTTGTGCAAGATGCTTGAAATGAGTGTCTGGTAGGGCAGCCCCTCCTCCTCGGCCTTCTTCTGAAAGCGCACCAGGTCGCGCTCAGTCATGCGGATGTTTACGCGCCGGTCCTTGCGCTGCGTC
>CAIUWO010000373.1 GCA_903902895.1 Candidatus Hydrogenedentota bacterium
CAGGGAGCTAAACGGCGCGAGCAGGTTGAAGGTCTGGAAAATGAAGCCATAGCGCTCGCCGCGAAACGCGTCCAGCGCGCTTTCCGACAATTTCTGGATTTCGGTGTTGTCCACCCGCACCACGCCCGCATGCGGGCGCAGCAGGCCCGAGACCAGGTTCAGCATGGTCGATTTGCCGCAGCCGCTCGGCCCCCACAGTGCCATCCGCGCCCCCTGGGGCGCATGAAACCGGTCACAGGCAAACGCCACGCCCGGCCCCAGTTTGCGCTGAACATTTTCCATCAAGACCATATAAGGGCACTCCCGTGTGCGAACCCGGCAAGATGATAATCCATTATCAATAAGGCGCGCAATCCAACACGCCATTATAGATAACGAAGGGGGGCAAAGAAATAGCGGACGGACCCGCGCAGGCAAGGGGGCGATATGGGCTGCTGGAAGGGCCTTTCGGGCCGGGAAGTGTCAACGGAGGGGGGGGCGCACAAAAAACAGGCTCGCATAGGCCAAGCCCACGCTGATGGCATTGGCCGCAAAAAGCACCCAAAACCCTTTCTTGCCCACCGGTACAGGCCCCTTGAAAGTAAAACCCACCACCAGACTTTCCAATACCGCATTGATGGTGACGGCAAACAGGCATGCCACCGCCATGTCGATGGCATGGCCTATTCTCCAGCCCAACAGGGGGCGGAAGAACAGGTTGGACGGGAACTCCCAGACGATTGTGGCAATGAGCAGCAGTATGCAGCCCAAAACAGTAGAGGCGGCGTTCATGCAGAGGTCGACATAGACCGATTTCAGTACGGCGAAGCGGAAGAACCACCGCAGGAAGGCATATTCGACAACGAGACCAATGGCGATAGCCCAAAGGCTGAGCATCCTCATTTCGAGGATCAAACCTGGCCAAACAACATCCGCACGCGCCGGTGTCGAAAGGGCCAGCACCCCAAGCACAGCCAGCAGGAACGTGTTCTTGTTCATGTTTCACCCTCACTGTCCCATCATCATAAGCCAGGGGGGCATGCGATACAACAGGCGCTTCGGAGTCAATGCCTTCCATTTCCGCGAGAATACAAGTGGTCTCAGAACCCGAGCAGCCCCAGCGTTTGCTCAACCCCGCTCAAATAGGACGCGCCGAAGAGGCGCGTGTGCACGAGGAGGGGGTAGAGGTTGTAGATGTCCCGGCGCTGTTCGAAGAAGCCGGGGGCGATGGGGCGCAGCGCGCGGTAGGCGTCGAAGAAGGGCGTGCCGAAGGTGTTGAACAGGGTGATGAAGGCGAGTTCGATTTCGGGGTGCCCGTAGTAGACGGCGGGGTCGATGAACGCGGCGATGCGTCCGTTGCGGGCGAGCACGTTGGTGGTCCACACGTCGCCGTGGAGCAGGGAAGGGTGTTCGGGCTCGCCGATGAAATCACCCAACCGCTCCGCGAAGCCGCGAATGCGCCGGTGCAGGGCGGCGGGCATGGCGCGCTCTTCGAGGGCCATGTCGGCCATGTGCAGGAGCCGCTGTCCGCGGAAGAAGGCCACCCATGAATCGGCCCACGGGTTGGGCTGGGGCAGCCCGCCGATAAGGGTGGCGCGGTCGAGCCCGAAGCGTGGGGCGCGCACGCTGTGCAGCGCGGCGAGAAGTTCTGCGGCATGCCTTTGCGCGGCCGCATCGAAGCGGCTTTCGCCGTCGACGCATTCCATGGCGAGCAGGTCGGGGCTGCTGTGCAGCACGCGCGGCACGGGCAGCGCGCTGTGCTCCGCGAGATAGCGCAGCATGTATCCCTCGACGTCAAGCGCGGGGGATGCGCAGGAATCATACTTGACGACGAGGTCGCCGCCGTCCTTCATGCGCACCCTGTACACATCCCCCACACAGCCGCCGCCGAGCGCGCGGCAGCTCTCGGCAGGGCGGCCGAGGCGTTCGGTGATTGTTTCGATCAGATGGGCGTGCATCATTCATTTCCCATTGAACCGCAGAGGCGAGAAGCACACGAAGAAGACCGGAACGAATTCAACATAAATAGACGGGATGGACAGGATAAGAATCGGCGTAAAATCAAGCGAGCTATATCATGCCCTATCTTAGTGTGCTGTTGATTCATACTGCCGGTCTTGTCTTTCTTCGTGTCCTTCGCGCCTTCGTGGTTCGCAAATTGCTTTTTGACCCTACCGAACGTCTTCCCTTTGCCGTTCTTTGGTGATGTGCGCGAGCAGGCCCTCCGCGCACTGGGTGACCAGGTCGAAGACCTGCGCGAATCCGTCGGGGCCGCCGTAATAGGGATCAGGCACAAAGGCGGCGGTGCCCTCGGGGGCGAAATCGGTGAAGAGATGGATGCGGTTGCGGAAGGGCCCGGGGCAGACGGCCTCAAGGTCGACCACGTTGGCATCGTCCATGGCAATGACATAGTCAAAGCGCTCGAAGTCCCCCACGCTGACCTGGCGCGAGCGCAGGTCGTCGATGCTGATGCCGCGCCGCTTCGCCTCGGCGCGCGCGCGTGTGTCGGGCGGCGCGTCGATGTGCCAGCCGCTGGTCCCGGCGGAGTCGGCGGCGATGGCCTTTTGCAAGCCGCGCCTGCGCACGAGCTCACGGAAGACGCCCTCGGCGGTGGGGCTGCGGCAGATGTTTCCAAGGCAGACAAAAAGCACTTTGGTCATGGGAAAGGCTTCCATGGTTGCGGTAATGCGTGTCATGCCGGGGACGATAACACGCTGTGAGCAGAGCCTGCAAAAGAAGGGTGATTCACAAGAGGTCGTATACACTGTACAAACAGGTTAAGTAGGTACAACGCTAGGGCTCGGATGGATGGGAAGACATCCCCCGCGGCTGGCGCCGCTGCCCCCCTCAAGGGGGGATTGAGAGAACATCCCCGCCGCTCCCGGCGTCCTCCTCAAAAATGGGGGGGGGCTGAGAAGAGGTTGCCGGGGCTTGCTGAAGGGCCGGTGGCTGGGGCAGCCGCGCCGATACCCGCGGTGTTCTCTGCGGGCCTTATAAACATACGGGCAGGGCGCGCTGGACGGCCGGGAAATCTCTTGACAAAAGCGCGTTTTGGCCGGTTGGAAGGCAGGGGAAAACATGCGGGGAGAATTTGTTTGACATCGCGCTGTGGATATGTTATTCTCTCACTCCGTTGTCTGAACGGAATCTTAAGTTTCTCTGGCCAGGCTCGCCAGTAGTGGTGTGCCATGTGTCTGCGGAGTCCCCGGCGATTCACGCAAGGAGAGTTGTCTTGCCGACCATTAATCAGTTGGTTCGAAACTGCCGCACGAAGGTAGTGACGAAGACGAAGTCACCGGCGCTCAAAGCCTGCCCGCAGGCCTCCGGCACCTGTACCCGCGTCTTCACGATGACACCGAAGAAGCCGAACTCGGCCCTTCGCAAAGTGGCCCGTGTCCGCCTCAAGAACGGCATGGAAGTCACGACGTACATCCCCGGCGTGGGCCACAACCTGCAGGAGCACTCGCAGGTCATGGTGCGCGGCGGCCGCGTGAAGGATCTTCCGGGCGTCCGCTACCACCTTATACGTGGCGTGCTGGATGCGACGGGCGACTGCGGCGGCACGGCGAGCGTGAAAGACCAGGGCGGCAAGAAAGTGCATGCCGGACGCTGGGTCAGCCGGTCCAAGTACGGTGTGAAGAGGCCGAAGGCAGCAAAGTAAAAGGCCTCGGTATTGAAGGGCTCAACGGCGCGTAACCGCGCGACAGGACTTAGGTTAAGCGATGGCGAGACGCAGAGAAATAGTTAAACGCATCCCGTTGCCCGACCCGAACTACAACAGTACGGTGCTGGCCAAGTTCATTAGCACAGTGATGGTGTGCGGCAAGAAAAGCATTGCCGAGTCCATTGTGTACGGCGCTTTTGACATCATCGCCGCCAAAGTGCCGAACGAGAGCCCGCTGACGGTATTCACGTCGGCCCTTGAGAACGCGAAGCCCATGCTCCAGGTGAAGTCCCGCCGCATCGGCGGCGCGACGTACCAGGTGCCTGTGGAAATTGCCCCGGCAACGCGCACGGCGCTGGCCTTCCGCTGGATTATTGAATTCTCCCGCAAACGCGGCGAGAAGACGATGGTTGAGCGCCTCGCCGGCGAGCTGCTGGACTGCTACGCAAAGCAGGGTGCGACGATGAAGCGCAAAGATGACACGCACCGGATGGCCGAGGCCAACAAAGCCTTCGCCCACTTCCGGTTCTAAGGTGTTCTCCGCCATGAGGAGAGTGTTGATTTTATTCGATGGAGAGTGACGGAACCCGAGGTCACGACCCCGGGCCAAACCTCACCTCTGTTTTCACGGCATGACAGTTGAATCAGAGAGAGCGTGACGCCGGATACCGATGAACGAGGCGCGACCAGTGCCCGGGGCAATTGAGACGCCAGGGACCGTATATGCCGTTCCGTGAAAGCGGTGCGGGGAAAGCGAGACAGGACGTGCCTAGAACTTTACCGATAGAGAAGATGCGAAACATCGGCATCATGGCGCATATTGACGCCGGCAAGACCACCGTTACCGAACGTGTCTTGTACTACTCCGGCCGACTGCACCGCATGGGCGAAGTCCATGACGGCGCGGCTACCATGGATTACATGGAGCAGGAGCGGGAGCGCGGTATTACCATCACTTCGGCCGCAACGGCCTGTGAGTGGAAGGGGTACCACATCAACATCATCGACACGCCCGGCCATATTGACTTTACGGCCGAGGTGGAGCGCAGCTTGCGCGTGCTCGATGGTGC
>CAIUWO010000374.1 GCA_903902895.1 Candidatus Hydrogenedentota bacterium
AGAAGGCAACAGACCCGCAACTCGAAGACGTTCTATGGGTTGCCCCGCCGCAGTCGGCACAGCCGTCATTGGAGCGGCAGGAACGGGCGGGGGTATAGACGCATCCCTGAAGCGCTCTCACGAGACCACCCAGGCCACTCAAAACCAAGAAGCCCTGAAGCACCTTTTTCTCCGCTCTCAAGACGGGCCTTTGGGAATGCGGCCATATGTCAGGCAAGTTGGAACTCTTCTGTGCGTCATATTTGTGGTGCTGTCTCTTTTGGATAATACGAGGGCTGAGGCGCAGACGGAGACTGGGATACGGCAAATCAAAGTCTTTGAAGCCGGCCAGGGAGGCTACCATACCTACCGCGTTCCAGCGTTGGTCGTTACCACGAAGGGGACGATGCTGGCCTTCTGCGAGGGACGCAAGAACAGTGCGGCCGACTGCGGAAACAGCGACCTTGTCCTTCGACGAAGCACGGATGCAGGGCAATCATGGAGCCCGGTTCAGGTCATTCTTGATGACGGAAACAACACGGTTGCGAATCCTTGTCCCATCGTGGATCGGCGCACGGGTGCGGTTGTCTTATTGATGAACTCGTTGGTTACAACAAGTCGCGACGATGGCGAGACATGGTCGCCTCCCATCAATATCAGCGATCAGGTGGGTAAGCCAGAATGGCGCGGATATCTCGCCGGGCCGGGCCATGGCATTCAGTTGATGGACGGACGCCTTGTTGCTCCATGCTATCATGTGACTGGGCCTCGCGTTTCCGACGTACAGTCGCACATCATCTTCAGCGATGACGGCGGCCTCAAGTGGCAACTGGGAGGCAGTGCAGATGTGAAGACCGACGAGTCGACCGTGCTCGAAAGAGCGGATGGCTCGCTCTATATCAACATGCGTAACTATCGTGGGACGCACCGCCGCGCATGTTCGTTCAGCCGGGATAGAGGCCTCACGTGGTCTCCCGTGATAGAGGATGCAGCGCTCGTCGAATCCGTGTGCCAAGGCAGCGTCTTGCGTTTCAGTACCGACCGGACGTCCGGCAAGAATCGAGTCCTTTTCTCGAACCCAGCCAGCCGCACCCGCCGTGAGAAACTAACTGTCCGTGTAAGCTACGATGAATGTCAGACGTGGCCCGTGGTCAAAACGCTGTGGCCCGGCCCCGCCGCCTACTCCGACCTCGCTGTAATGGCTGACAGAACAATTGGCTGCCTGTTCGAATGCGGAGAGAAGGGGCCTTACGAGACCATCACGCTCGCGTTGTTCACGCTCGACTGGCTTACCCAGACTGCCAAGCTTGAGGATGCACCGCGACACGCACCGAGTGGGTTGTCCAGGTGAATCTCAAAGAAGCCAATAATAAACTCAACCGAAAAGCACCGGCGCGCAAAGTCTTCCTTCAGCAAGGCTTGACCGTCATCCGTCGCGAGCTTGGTAAAGTCACTGGCGAAGGACACGTAAATACTTGCAGAGCACAGGTACGGACATAGACGCCATAAAGGCCTGCCTGGATGGCGATGAAAACGCATATGCGCGGCTCATGGAAGGATACGAAGCACAGATATTCGCCCAGATGTGGCGGTTTACGCGGGACCGGCGTGTGCTCGATGAATTGGTGCAGGACGTGCTGGTCGAAGTCTACCTCAGCCTGGCCAACTATCGTGAAAGTGGGCCGTTCCTGCATTGGGTGAGAAGAATCGCGACACGGGTCGGCTATCGGCATTGGAAACTTGAGAATCGCGCCCGTCAACGGCGCGAACTCTTGGCGCGGGCGTGGAGATGTCCCGAGATCCTTGATCGGCAGACCCCTTCGGAAGCGGGCGAGGCCCTTTTCAATATGCTGGAGCGTCTTGCCCCACGTGACCGATTGGTGTTGACGCTGTACTACTTTGAAAAATGTGACACGAAGGAGATTTCTGAGAGGACGGGCTGGAGCGTTGTTCTTGTCCGCGTTCAAATGCACCGGGCGTGCCGAAAACTGAAACGGATGCTCACGGAAGCCGGATATGGGAAGACTCAACATGGATAATCCACTCAAATACGTAGAGCAGTTGGCCGAGTGCGCCGCGCAAGAGGAACTCCCGCGGGGACATGTTCTGCCCCAGGCGCTGGCCCGGCTGAGGGAAATGCGAACGCCGCCTCTTGTGCGGCCTTGGGGTGTGTTTGCCGCGGGGGCATTGGCCTTTGCCGCCATTGCCGTGGTCAGCATCGTCAGCTACGACGGCAACGTGACACCCGACCCAATTCTTGTCTTCTTCAAAGTGGCATCACTAAACCTGTAAAGGAACGTACTATGACGGCAACCGGGCACGACCCAAGCATACGCCTCCCCCAATTGCGCAGACGCTGGACAACGATCTTCCTGTTGGCGAGCGTGATTCTCGCGTGCGGGATCGTCATAGGCATGGCCATCACGTTTCGCGTTGCGGGGGCGCAGCCAATGAAAATGCACGGCATTCCGGAACATGGACCCGAGAACATAACGCAAAATCTTCGCAACGAACTCAGTCTCGACGATGAACAGGCAAAGGCCGTGCTGCAACTGTTCAAACAGAATCGGGAGCAGTTGGAGACTCTTCGAACACGGGTGGACGCCGAAGTGCTGACGCAGATGGAAAGTACACAGGAGAAGATTCATCTTCTGCTTAACCCTGAACAGAAGATCCTTTTCGACAAGCGTTTTGAGGGAATAAAGAGGCAGTTTCGTCCAGGTCCTGATTCGGCGAGCGCACAAGCACAGTGAAACACATCACAACACGCAATGGAAAGAACGCATGAAAACGCCCGGCCTTTTCCCCAACACCCTTTCGAAAATGAAACTGCCGTTCTTTCCATGTTTCGCCCTGCTGCTGGCCACTGCGGCGCCCTTACTGCACGCGGTGGATATGGGTGCGGCGGAAGTTAAAGAGTCTAAACCCGCTAACACGCTCGATGCCTGCAATGTCATCTGGGATTCGCCCAGCACAGACTCTTTGGGCTCGATGCCGCTGGGCAACGGCGACATCGGCGTCAACGCGTGGGTCGAGCAGAACGGAGATCTCGTGTTCTTCGTCTCCAAGGCCGATTCGTGGACCGATAGCGGACGACTGGTGAAGTTGGGGCAGGTGCGCG
>CAIUWO010000375.1 GCA_903902895.1 Candidatus Hydrogenedentota bacterium
GCAGGTGGCCGAACGCATCATCGCCTCGCGGCCCCATCCCCAGCAAGGCTTCCAAGCCTGCCGGGGCCTTATCCGTCTTGGCGAAACCTATGGCAGCGAGCGGCTCGAAGCCGCATGCGAACGTGCCCTGGCCGTCAACTCCGCTTCCTACAAAACCGTAAAGGACATCCTCAAGCAGGGCCTCGACAAGCTGCCCCTGCCCAAATCAAGAGCGTCCCCACCCGCCATCGCGCACGAGAACGTGCGAGGGGCGGACTATTACCAACCCAAAACCCAGGCCGGCGATGAACCCGCCGGCCCAACCCACAAGGAGCCACGCTCATGTTAACCAATCCGACCCTCGACAAACTGCAACGCCTGCGGCTGAGCGGGATGCACGACGCCTACCGCGAACAGCTCGAATCCAGCCGTTACGACGCACTCGGCTTCGACGAACGTTTCGCACTGCTGCTCGACCGCCAGGAGGCCGAACAAGACACCCGGCGTTTGCAGGCGCACCTCAAAAAGGCCAAGCTGCGCCAGAGTGCCTGCGTCGAAGACATTGACTACCGCAAGTCCCGGGGCTTGAACAAGACCCTCGTGCAGGCCCTCGCCGAATGCAACTGGCTGCGCAGTCACGAAAACTGCATCATCACCGGACCCACCGGCGCGGGCAAAAGCTACCTCGCCTGCGCCTTCGGCAACCAGGCCTGCCGCAGGGGCTTCTCCGTGCACTACTTCCGCGCCCCGCGCTTCTTCCAGGAGCTTGCCGTCGCACGCGGCACCGGCCACTACGACCGCGTGCTGCGCGGACTGCTGCGCAACGACCTCATCATCATCGACGACTGGGGAACGGCCCTCCTGGCGGATGAAGAACGAAGAGACCTCTTCGAGGTCATTGAAGACCGTTACGACCGCGGCTCCACCCTTATCTCCGCCCAGGTACCCATCGAACACTGGCACGAAACCATCGGCGACCCCACCCTGGCCGACGCCATTCTTGACAGACTGATCCACAACGCCCACACCATCTCACTCAAGGGAGAATCCATGCGAAAAAGAAAAGACACTTGACATCCAAAGGCCCAACCGGATACAAAACAGATAACAGTTGAACCACCCGCGTTGCTACGCTCCGATTCGCCCGGAACACCCAGGCGCAATCAATTGGAATGGGGTGGCGCAATCCTTCGGAATCACCGGGCGCCTTCCTTCGGAACAAGGGGGCGGAATCGTCGGAATACGCAGGGTGAGTATAATTCGTAGTCTACAGACAGGAAATAGGGTCTTAATTCATGGCATACTGTTCGCAAAAGAACCTTGTGATTATCGGTGCTGGCGATTTCGGCCGCGAAGTGTTCACGTGGGCGTCACAGGCCATTACACATGGGGCTCCCTGGCGAATCAAGGGCTTCTTGGATGCCAGAAAGGGTAAACTCGACGGCTTTGATGGCTATGCACCAATTTTGGGGAACTCGCAAACGTACGATATAGATGATGGCGACGTATTCATCGGAGCCAGCGGCGACCCCAAAGACAAACTTAAGTTCTATCTGCCTATTATCGATAAAGGCGGGCATTTCGTCAACGTAATACATCCTTTGGCAAGCATCGGTAAGAATGTTCAACTCGGAACCGGGATTGTCATGGCCCCCTTTTCGTGCCTATCGTGCGACATTAAAGTTGGAAACCATGTGGCGATTGGCGCTTTCAGCAGCGCCGGGCACGACAATGTAATTGGTGACTGGTCCCAAGTGTGCGGGCATTGTAGTATCAATGGCGGCGTCACGCTTGGCGAAAAAGTATTTCTTGGTGACCACGCCTGTATAATCCCCCAGATTACCGTTGGAGACTGGGCTTACGTGGGAGCCGGAAGTGTAGTGCTTCGTAACGTCGAACCGGAGCATAAAGTGTTCGGTAATCCGGCAAAGGTCATTGGACGTGTGGAAAGAATATGAATTAATCCCTTAGGGACTGCGCATAAATAAGTGCTCTATATTGCTTGCGTAACGGGCAAGGGTTGGTTTATGATGAGTCATGCAAAATGACCTTGTCGCAACGGTCC
>CAIUWO010000376.1 GCA_903902895.1 Candidatus Hydrogenedentota bacterium
CTGCAACTGCACAAGCTCATCTGGGGACCGGACGCAACAGGAGTGTAGTACCCGTGAAAGCGCATATCAGCAAGGCAATCTTCTTCGAAGCCGCGCGGCGCCTGCCGCAGGGGCCGGGAAAGCCGCCCCGTCTCACGGGATACAGCTACAAGGTGGAATTGCTGGCCGGCGGCGAAGTGGACCCCGAACGCGGCTGGGTGGCGGACTATGCGGACCTGAAGGCGCTGTTTGAGCCCGCCCGCGTGCAGTTGGACCACCGCTGCCTCGACGACGTGCCCGGCCTCGCGGGCAAGACGCACCCGGCCGACATTGCCGACTGGATCGAGGACCAGTTGCGTCCCTGGCCCGCATGGTTTCAGGGCGTGCGCGTGTCCGTGCTGGGTGACGGCGCGTTTGACCCGGTCCTGCTTCCCCCCGACAGTTTTGAGCGGCTGCCCAGCCGCTGGTCCTTTTCCTTCGCCGCGGCCCAGTCGCTTCCGCAACTGCCCCCCTCCCATCCGTGCCATAATCTGCACGGACACACCTACCAGGTGGAGATCGCCGCGGTGGACCTCGACGGACTGCCGCCAATCATCAAGAAACTGCACAGCCGGCTGCATGACACGCTGGTAAACGACATCCCCGGCCTGGAGCAGGCCACCTGCGAGCGCCTGTGCGCGTGGGTCTGGCGCTTCATGGCCGACCGGGGCGCAAGACCGACACTGGTGGCGATGCAGGAAACGCCCAACAACCGCTGTCTCTATTTCGGCGAATAGGAAAACACACCATGGCCAAGGCACCTGCCCCGCGCGAACAGTTTAAGGCGCTCGACAAATCCATCCCCTTCACGGGCCCCGAGGCCGTCGATGCCGCCTGTCTGGAATGCTTCGCCTACGACTACGCGGGCACGCCGCACGGCGACGCCATGGAAATCGTCACCACCACCGACGAGTTCACGTCGGTATGCCCCTTCTCGGGGCTGCCCGATTTTGCCGAAGTCACCATCCGCTATGTGCCGGGCGAACTGTGCCTCGAACTGCGCTCTCTGAAGTATTACCTGTTGTCCTACCGCAACGTGGGCATCTGGTACGAACACCTCGTCAACCGCATGCTGGAGGACCTCGTGCGGGCCTGCAAACCACGGCGCATGACGGTGGAAATCGAATGCAACCCGCGCGGTGGCCTGGGCAGCACAGTGACCGCCTCGTATGACCGCGCCGCCATGGGTCCGCCCGAACGCCTCGCGAGAAAAATCATCCGAGACGGCAAACGCCGCCCGAATGCCTGACACCGGCCGGCACCATCAGGCCCAACCCCGCCCCCCCCAAACACGGGACGCGGGTTTGTCAAGAAAATACTTGCGCATTTGCCCGGTGGTCATGCTAAACTCTATCCCAACAGGGGCCTTGCATCGGAGGCCATGAGAAGGAGCGGAAATATGGTTATTCGCACCGTGCGTGCCGTTGCCTGGATGTTAGTTGCGGTTGCCGCCGTGTTCGCACTGTCCGGCTGCAACAATGCCAGCATCGGAATGAAACTGGTGAACGAGGGTGCCTACCCCATTACGGAGGTGCTGGTGTACCCCATGGTGGCCGAGGGGGAAACGCCCGGTCCGGAATCACAGGTCAACCGAATGCCGCAGGACGCTTCGGGTTCGACCATAGCCCTGCTGCCCAATGACGAGGCCCTGCTGCCCTGGCTGTTCCGGAAAGACGTGCAGGACGTGTCCGTCACATTCTATGACAGCGCGAACCAAATCTTCCGGCAGGCGCTGGCCCCCAACCCGCTGGACCTCACCGGCGTGAAGCGCGGCAGTCTGGTGGTCCTTACAGCCGCGATGAACACGAACAATGTGGCCACGATGAAGTTTGAGGTCGTTGAGTAGGGTTTTCAGAGACTTGTAAAGCATCACGGGAGCAAACCCATACGGGTTTGCTCCCGTGCTTTCTTTGGACTCGATTCAAGGGGGGCCGCCCGCCTCCAAGCGGGCAATGAATTCCTACGCAAAGTAGCGGAACGGATAAAGCACCGCCCAAAACACATACTGGACGATGTACCAAAGCCAGTTGAAAATGCTGAAGATTCCATTCGGCGGATCCGGCTGCGGGTTGAGTTTCGCACTGTCCATGTTGCTCTCGCTCCTTTTGTTGTTCCTCTCCAACGCTTTTCAACTTACCACTTTTGACAGATCCTGTCAATGGCAAAAATGCGGAAAAGCTCGGGACCTGGCGAGTGTCTCAGGGTCAGGGCAGGCGCAAAACGCCGAAAACGGGGCAGTGATCCGTCGGATAGCGGCCGTTCTCATTGTAGGTGACGGTTTCGCATTCCAGCGCCTGCGCATTTCCCCGGTACAGAATCCAGTCAATGCGCTCATCGGCTTCGGGCTTGGGCGCCTTGAAATTGGAAATGGTGACAATCGGCCCCTTCTTCTCCGGCGCCTCCACCCAGGAATCCTTGAAGCCTTTTCCAATCGCAAATTCATAGGCCTTGCTCTTGCCCGCGCTGGAATTGAAGTCGCCCGTAAGAATGATCGGCAGGTCTCCGGCATAGGGGGCAAGATGGGCTTCTATCACGCCGATGCCGTTTTGCCGGGCCGGCTCGCTCTTGTGATCCATGTGCGTGTTGGCGTACACCAAAAAGCGCCCCGTCTTGGGGTGATGAAACTTGATGCGCGTGGCCATGCGCGTGCAGGCGGTGTCCCACGACATGGAGCCCGGCTGGTCCGGGGTCTCGCTGAGCCAGAAGTTCAGTGTCTCGACGGGAACCAGCGCCTCCGCCTTGTAGAAGACGGCGGTCATCTCCCCCTTGCCGTTCTGGTCGCGGCCGATGCCGGTCCAGCGGTAGCCGGGCAGGTTTGCGGCGATATAGTCCGCCTGCATGGCCAGGCATTCCTGCGTGCCCACAATGTCCGGGTCATACTGCTTGATGCAGTTCACCACCGTGTCGCGCCGCTTGGACCACGCATTGTCCCCGTCAAGCGCGGTGCCATAGCGCACGTTGAACGTCATCACGCGCAGCGTGATTTCCTGCGCCGCGGCCACCGCCGACACCAGCAGCAGGCAGCACGCAACAAGCAGTGCTTTCATGGTTTCTCCTTCTCCCCGTCGGACTCGCCGCCGGGACCTTTGCGCTTGAACTGTTTCTGTTCCAGCTTGCTTTCCACAAATCCGACCCGCAGTTTGGACCCATCGGGGTTCACCCAGGTTTTCCACACCGTCAGCGTCGGCCCGGTAAATCCTGTCTTGTCCCGCTCAAACTGGGATTCCGTTTCGTCGGCCTCCGTGCCGACGATGGCAACCACCTGGTCATAGGTCATGCCGTAGAGAAACTTTTCTAGGACTGCGGCATCCAGGACCGGCTTGGCGGGCGGCGGCGGCTCCGGCGGCGGGACAGGCGCGGAAGTCGTCGTGGGGGGCGGCGCCGTCACCACGGGTGGCGCGGGTGCCTGGTTCAGCTTCGAGAGCGTCATGGGCACCAGCAGCACCGCCGCGACCAGCACGGCCACTCCGATAAACAGGCTCTTGTGTTCCAAGGCGTCAACTCCGTTATGGACGGGATCACCGGGCACAGTCTAGACCAGCCTGTGCGAATTAACAAATATTACACTGTCGTCCGGCGCGGAAGGCCCCCAATATTCCGCACAAATCGGGACAAATCCGTACTAATCACTGTTGTCACGCGCAGACGCCTGTGTCAACATCAGTTTTCGGCCTATTCAAGGCCGTTTTCAGAAAACAGATGGTGCGCGCTTTCGAAAAACGCTGGTCAGAGAAGCGGTAACAAAAAAGGAAATACCCTATGACACGGGTACTTTTTGGCGACAAGGTCCTTGGAATCATGGCGGCGGCGCTGCTGCTTTCCGCCGTGGCCGCCGGCGCGGAAATCAGAACCTTCACCGGGCATGCGGACTGGGTGCAATCGGTGGCTTTTTCGCCGGACGGGACCAAGGTGCTGACCGGGTCGCATGACCATCTGGCAAAATTGTGGGACACAGCGACGGGCGCCGAAATCCGCACCTTCACCGGGCACACGAACGGGTTGTTCTCCGTGGCGTTTTCGCCCGACGGGGCCAGGGTGCTCACCAGCGCCGGGGACAGTTCGGCAAGACTGTGGGACACGGCAACGGGCACTCAAATCCGCACGTTCCCCTCGTACAGCACGAGCGCCGTTATCTCCGCAGTGTCATCGCCGGACGGAACCAAGGTGCTCGCGGCGCTGGCTGACAGCACGGCGCTAATGTGGGACGCGGAAACGGCCGCGGAAATCCGCACCTTCACCGGGCACACGGGCCCGGTGTACTCCGCCCTGTTTTCTCCCGATGGAACCAGGGTGCTCACGGCGTCAACGGACGCCACCGCGAAACTGTGGGACGAGGCCACGGGCGCAAACCTCCTCACCTTCACCGGACACACAGGCGTGGTGTATTCCGCCGTGTTTTCGCCGGACGGGACCAAGGTGCTCACGGGTGCAAGCGACATGACGGCGAAACTGTGGGACGCGTCGACGGGCACGAATCTGCGCACGTTCACGGGGCACACTTCGACGGTGGCCTCCGCGGTGTTTTCGCCGGACGGAACCCGGGTGCTGACCGGGGCGCTGTCGCCGGATAACACGGCGAAACAGTGGGACCTGTCGACGGGAGCGCTCCTCGGCACTTTCACCGGACATCCTTCCGGCGTGAATGACGTCGCCTATTCGCCGGACGGGGCCAAAGCGCTCACCGGGTCCGATGACAACACGGCAAAACTCTGGGCGGTCAAGGTGCCTGTGCCGGATGTGGCCGGCCAGACCCAGGCCGCCGCCGAAACCGCGCTGACCGGCGCCGTTCTCACCACCGGCACGGTAACCACGCAGTGCAGCGACACCGTCGCTCCCGGACTGGTCATCAGCCAGACGCCAACGGCCGCCACACAGGCCTATCCTGGGACCGCAGTCGCGTTCGCCATTTCCATCGGTTTTTGCGACAGTTCCCGGCCGACCGAGACGGAATTGCGCGCCGCGCTTACGGCAAACTTTGACACGATGGACGCCAACGGCGACGGCGGGGTCAGTTACGCTGAGGCGCTGACCGCCCTGCCCGGACTTACTGTGGCGGTGTTCAATGTGGTCGATGCGGACGGCAATGGCCAGGTCAGTACGGGCGAGGCGGGCGTGGATGCGGGTGGATGCGCCGGGTGCGCCGGGTGCGCCGGCGGCAAGGGTGCTTTCACGCTCGACCATCTCAAGAAATCCTTCGGCGACCTGTTTCTGGCCGGGCTAAGTCTTGGTATTCTCTCGCTCCTGTCCCGACGGCGGCCGCTCTAGTTGGCAATAACTGCCTTTCTTGTCTCATCATGCGCATGGATGTGCCCGACAGCCGACCATGCGCATGTTCTATGCGTACACCCGACCAATAGGGTCGAACGGCGAATAGTTCCGTTCCTCATCCATTCTTGGCGAATGGAAAACGCCGAAAACTTGCGTTTTCGCCCAATTTGGCCTATCTTTTTACCCTGTGGGCCGAATGCGGAGCGGCGAGACAAGTGGTGGCATGTCCGTCCAGACAGTCTCCCCCTCCAAGATGATTCACACACAAGTTCGGCACAAACTGTTATATTTTCGGTCAAGGCCAACTCATAAAGCTTGAGCGGTTCGCGGTGGCACAATTCCCGTGGAGCCAGGATGGCATGGTGCGCCCGAAGTGGGGGCGTTGGGATGGCAACAAGCGGATATTCGCGCACGGAAGAGGAAACACGCCATGACACAGTCACTTATTTCCAAGGGATGCATCGCAATGATGGCGGTGTCGGCGCTGCTTGCAGCCGCGGCCATGGCCGATACTGCCGGCAAGTCGGACGAAAAGGACAACATTTCCGTACCGACCATGCAGTACGGTCTTGGAAAGCTGAGTTCGAATGTCGCCTGGTCCCCCGACGGCACAACGTTTCTGACCGGCTCCGGGGATGGCGGAGTGCGCCTCTGGGACATGGAAACGGGCGCAGTGCTCCGCACCTTTACCGGGCACACGCGTGAAGTGTTCTCTGTGGCCTATTCGCCGGATGGGACCAAGGTGCTCTCCGGTTCCTACGACTACACAGCGAAACTGTGGGACAGGGCCACGGGCACGGAACTTCACACCTTCACCGGGCACACGGAGGGGGTGCTGGCGGTGGCGTTTTCGCCGGATGGAACCAAGGCGCTGACAGGGTCGCGGGACTGTACGGCGAAACTCTGGGACACCGCGACGGGCGCGACGCTCCAGACCCTCACCGGGCACACGGCAATCGTGAACGCTGTGGCGTTTTCTCCGGACGGGACCAGGCTGCTCACCGGGTCGTGGGACAACACGGCGAAGCTGTGGGACGCGGAAACAGGCGATAACCTACGCACCTTCACCGGACACACCTCTCCCATTTTTTCCGTGGCGTATTCGCCCGATGGCACCAGTTTGCTGACCGGGTCCAATGACGCCACGGCAAGGCTGTGGGACGCGGATACGGGTGTGGGCCTCCGCACGTTCACCGGACACGCATCGACGGTGACTTCTACGGCATTTTCGCCGGATGGCACCAATGTCGTCACCGGATCCTACGATTACTCGGCGAAGCTGTGGGACGCGGCCACGGGCGCGAACATTCAAACGTTCACCGGGCATACGTCGATAGTGTCGTCCGTGACGTTCTCAACGGACGGGACCGGGGTGCTCACCGGGTCAAATGACAATACTGTTCGTGCCTGGAACACGGCCTCTGGTGCGAATCTGCGCACCTTCACCGGGCACACGGGCGGTGTGGGTTCGGCGGTGCTTTCCCCGGACGGCGCCAAAGTGCTCACCGGGTCCAATGACAGCGTGGCGCAACTGTGGGACACGGCCGCAGGCACACTGCTTCTAAACTTTTCGGGCCATGCCGGTGTGGTTAACTCGGCGGTCTTTTCTCCGGACGGCGCCAGGGTGCTCACCGGGTCGGATGACAGCACGGCGAAACTGTGGGACACGGCCACGGCAGCGGTCATAAGGACGTTCAGCGGGCACACAGACTCGGTTCGTTCGGTGGCGGTGTCTCCGGACGGAACCAGGGTGCTCACCGGATCGATGGACCGCAGCGCCCGACTATGGGATGCGGAAACGGGCGAGGTCCTGCGCACCTTCGCCGCAGACGCGCAGTGGGTGTACTCCGTGGCGTTTTCGCCGGACGGGACCAAGGTGCTCGCCGGATTGGGTGACAGCACGGCGAGACTGTGGGATGGCGCCACCGGTGCGTTGTTGCGCACATTCACCGGACACACGGGTTCTGTGGTGTCCGTGGCCTTCTCACCGGACGGCGCCAGGGTGCTCACCGGGTCGGTTGACAGCACGGCGAAACTGTGGAACGCGGCCACGGGCGCGGAGTTCAGAGCCTTTTCGGCTGCCAGCGCCTCTGTGTGGTCAGTCGCGTTTTCTCCCGACGGAGGCAAAGTCCTTGCCGTGTCAGACTTGCGGACCGCGAGACTTTGGGATGCCTCCACGGGTGTGACGCTTCGCAACTTCCTGGGACACGCGGACAGAGTTGGTTCCGTTTCCTATTCGTCCGACGGGACCAGCGTGCTTACCGGGTCGAACGACGGCACGGCAAGGCTGTGGCCGGTGACGGGCGGCACGGTGGACGTCATCGCGCCTTACGTTGTCGGCGAAGCAGAGGCGGACGCACAGGCGCTCATTGCCGCCGCAGGACTTGTGGTGGGCACGGTGACCCAGCAGTGCAGCAACACCGTTGCGGCCGGACTGGTCATCAGCCAGAACCCGGTGGCGGGAACCTCGACGCTCTCTGGCAGTGCCGTAGCGCTGGTGGTGTCCACGGGAGGATGCCCTGTGACGGTGCCCAGTGTGGCGGGTCTTACCCAGGCGGTGGCGGTGACGGCGATTACCGGAGCAGGCCTTTACGTGGGCACGGTGACGCGGCAGTGCAGCAATACCGTGGCCACCGGATTGGTCATCAGTCAGACCCCGGCGAGGGAAACGTCACTGCCCTTTGGCAGTGCCGTGGCGCTGGTCGTGTCGACCGGGGGATGCCCCGTGACGGTGCCCAACGTGGCGGGTCTGACCCAGGCGGTGGCGACCACAGCCATCACCGGTGCGGGCCTTACGGTGGGCACGGTGACACAGCAGTGCAGCAATACCGTGGCCGCCGGATTGGTCATGAACCAGACTCCGGCGGGTGGGCAGCAGACCCCCTTTGGCAGTGCCGTATCGCTGGTATTCTCGACGGGTCTGTGCAGCATGACCGTGCCCAACGTGGCGGGCCAGACCCAGGCGGCGGCGACCACGGCGATTACCGGCGCAAGCCTCACGGTGGGCACGGTGACGCAGCAGTGCAGCAACACTGTGGCGGCCGGCAAAGTGATTAGTCAGAGCCCGGCGGGGGGAACCTCGGCGCTCTTTGGCAGTGCCGTGTCGCTGGTGGTGTCGACGGGCCTGTGCAACGTGGTC
>CAIUWO010000377.1 GCA_903902895.1 Candidatus Hydrogenedentota bacterium
CAACGCGAGCTCGAAGAAGTTCCAGTACGGTTATCTGCTGAGCTGGCAGGGAAGCTTCGCGGGGCCGACCAACCGCCCCGATGTGAACTTGGGCGCCTTCCAGCCGTTCATGTTCTACCAACTCGGCGGCGGCACCTATCTTCGCTCGACGGCGGTCTGCGCGTACAACTTTGAGAGCGACAGCTACAGCGTGCCCATCGGCCTCGGCATCGGCCAGGTGATTCCCACCAAGAAGGTGGTCTTCAACGTGTTCGCCGAACCGCAGGTGTCGGTGGCGGACAGGGGCGCCGGATGGCCAAAGTGGCAGATCTTCGCCGGACTGAACATGCAGTTCAAATGAGAAGCCCAAATGTGCCCGGTCTTTCCGTCCGGGCCTTGATTTCAACAAGCAGTCTTCACCGCCGAAGCGGTGATGCATGACAAAGAAAGGCACTGAAAATGTCTGAGCCAAACGCAGAACTTCACCCGGCGAAACAGACCGTTCTCGGGCTGTACGCGACGGCGAAGGAAGCCTATGAGAAGTGGCTGGCCGAACCGGACAAGGTGAAGATCATCGACGTCCGAACGGTCGAGGAATACCTCTTCGTAGGCCACCCGACCATGGCCTGGAAGATCCCCTTCGCCGACCAGATCGACTCGTGGGACGCTGAGAAGGGGAAGTACCCCATGAACCCCCTGATCGACTTTGCCGCCCGGGTGAGTGAAGTGGCCAAGCCCGACGACATGCTTTTCGTCATGTGCCGGTCCGGCGGCCGCAGCGCCATTGCCGCCAACTTTCTCGCCAAGGCGGGGTTCACCAACGTCTACAACGTCATCGACGGCATGGAGGGTGATGCGAACGCGGATTCGGACGGCGTGGCGCAGGCCCAGCCGCTGAAGGATGGCTGGAAGAACTCCGGTTGCCCCTGGACCAAGAAACTCACGCCCGAACGGATGCTGCTGCCCAGGGCCCAGTGAGGGAAGTCCGATGAAAGAGATTGCCCTGAACGTTTTCCGGCAACCGCCGGACCGGCTCAACTGTGCCCAGTCCGTGGCGCATGCCTGGTGCGAAGTGACCGGCGATACCGCGATCACCGTCGCCGATCTCAAACCGTTCGGCGCCGGCAAGGCACCGGAAGGACTCTGCGGTGCCGTGTACGTGGCCTGCCAACTCGCGCCGGACCGGGCGGAAGCGTTGAAAGCCGCCTTTGCGGCGCAATTGGGCTCGCTCTACTGCAAGGAGATTCGCGCGGCTAACGTGCATCCCTGTGCGACCTGCGTCGCCCAGGCGGCGGAACTGCTCGCGGACAGGGAATGAAGAAGATAACGGAATCACGGAGAATACCGATATGGAGTGCGGCGGCATCGTCGCCGCTTTGGCTATGGGCGCGCCACGCCAGCCAAAGCGGTGTCGGCGCTGCGCTCTGCCACCGCACTCTATAAGACACAAGATTTTCGCCCATATGGACTGCGGCGGCATCGACGCCGCTTTGGCTGATTTCAGTTCAGAGCCTACCAGTCAGCAGCCACTTCATACTCATCGAACACCTTAATTGCGTCTGTTCTCAACCCATATATGGTCATTACCTGGGCGGTTGTGGCGGTCTTTTCAAACCACGCCGCCGAACACCACGGATAAAGGCCTGCAACTGGGACGAGTCCGTGTTTCACCGCGTTTTGATGCGCGTAGTTGAGCCGCGCGAAATAGGACTTCTCATAGGTGAGGCGCGTTTCCCGGTAATTGTGCCAGACCTTGCGCCCCGGCGCGCCGTCAATGCGGTCAACCCACTTCGCGGTCTTCTCGTGAAGCGTTCCCAGCATTCTCGACAGACTTTGCGCCCCGTCTTCCGAGTCCGGGGAATGGGCCACGAAATGATAGTGATTCGAAAAAACCGCCCATGCCTCCAGATGCCAGCCAAAATCTGATGTGACCTTGAGCAATCCCCGGCACAGGACGCCAAGGCGTTCCGCGCCGCGAAAATGGTGCTCTTTGCGGTATGTGCCCACGGTCACGAAATAGGTGCCGTTTTCAGAAAGGCGGTGCACCGGCGCGTGGGGCCAGCACTCCGCGCGGCATGCACCGGTCTCTGCGGCACCTTGCCTGGCGTCTTCAGAATGGTTCGGGTCGTTCATGGCACATCATCCAAAGCGGTGTCGGCGCTGCGCTCTGCCACCGCACTCCATAAAACACACGAGGTCCGCCCATTTTGGACTGCGGCGGCAACGACGCCGCTTTGGCTCGTCTTGCGCGCGTGAGGCCAGCCAAAGCGGTGTCGGCGCTGCGCTCTGCCACCGCACTCCATAATGCACACGAGGTCCGCCCATTTTGGACTGCGGCGGCGCTGCGCTCTGTCCCCTTACTCCATAGAAGACCGCTACAGCGGCAGGTCTCCCTGCTCCGCGCCTTTTGGCGCGGCATTGGGCGCTTTCTTAAAGGTCGCGCCCACCTGCTTGATGGGCGGCATGTCGATCTGCTTGCCCGCCAGCAGCTCCTCCACCGTCAGCAGTTGCAGTTTCGGGTACTGCTTGTTCCACAGTGCCGATTCATAGAACCCCGCCGTCACCGCCTCCGTCCGCATTGGCTGCGTCGGCGGCTCCATCGAGATCAGCACGCCTATCGCCGCCTTCTCCCGGTCCAGCACGCCGCGCAAATCGCGCACTTGGTTCACCGTCACGTGCCCCGCCTTTACCGACAGGATGACCGTCTCGAACTGTCCCTGGGCATCGCCCTGAAACACGATCTTGCCGTCAATCCCCTTGTCCGCCCCTTTCTTCTGCTCCACCGGCCTCGCCCCCACCAGCCCCAGCGACCACCACTGGAACTGATACGGGTCCGCCACCGCGAGCGCCGCCGCATCGGGCACGCTCACCGGCTCACCCAACACCTTGAACTCGGCCGAATCGCCGAATGTGTCCTTGATGCGCTCCTTCATCAGGGTGATCGAAAGGTGTGTGATGTCGATGCCGATCCACTGACGGTTCAACCGTTGTGCCACAGCCACGGCAGTACCGCAACCGCAGAACGGGTCCAGCACGAGATCTCCCTCGTTGCTGCTTGCCCGGATGATGCGTTCAAGCAACGCTTCCGGTTTTTGTGTCGGGTAGCCAAGGCGTTCTGCCGCCTGCGAATTTATGGGGGGAATGTCCGTCCAGATATTACTTAAGAGCGTTCCCTTCATTTCGTCAAGGTAACGTTTTAGCCTTGGGCGCTTCGTCTTCTCGGCGGGATACCAGATGCGGTTCTCTGCATCCAGTTTTGTCATGGTCGATTCCTGATAACGCCACCCATTGGGCGGCGAAGGGAAGCCCTTCCACTCATACATCATGTTTGGTCGCGGACTCGGACTGGTCATGTCGCTCAGGCAGTATTGACGACCGTCTTGGTCAGATTGGTTGTACTTTGATTGGATGTGCGAATCAGAATGTGGAGCGTAGATGGGGTTCCACGTGAACTGCTGCGACATCGTGTAAAAGAGAATCGTGTCGCTAACACGACTCCACGTCTTGCTGTCGTTGTGAATGTTGGTGCGCTGCCAGATAATCTCGTTGCGGAAATTCTCCGGACGAAACACCGCGTCCATGATCAGCTTCAGATAGTGGCTTGCCGCAGAGTCGCAGTGAAGGTAGATGCTTCCGGTGGACTTGAGCACCCGCCGCAATTCCTGCAACCGCGGGGCCATCATGACGATATAGGCCAGCATATCGCAGGGGCCTAGGAAGGTGCGGAACGCCTTGAGCACGTCGGCGACCTTGCCGCCGGCCATTACAAGTTCGGCGTAGACCGCCTCATCCTCCTGATCCCATGTCCACGTGTCGCCAAAGGCCTGAATCTGCG
>CAIUWO010000378.1 GCA_903902895.1 Candidatus Hydrogenedentota bacterium
CCGGGGCCGGTCACGGGATCAACTGGCGCCGCCAAAGAGACTGATGAAGACGCGGTACAGCGCCTCGAAAACGGCGACGAGTTGGAGCAGGAAGCTGATGACACCCTCGATGCTCTGCGCGGGTGCCGGGCGGCGGAGAATGACGGGGCGATGACGCATGGTATGAGTCTCCAATCTGGTCCGGTTGGGGCGACCAAAGCCAGTATACCCACAGCGGGGAGGCAATGTCATCGGCCACCCAAGGGCATCGCATTTAAGTCCCCCTTTGAAGGGGGACAGCCCCGCCGCAGGCGGGGCAGGGGGATGTAACTGCGGACGCCAGAGCAACATCCCCCTAAATCCCCCTTCGAAGGGGGACTTAAGAACGCGCAGCACTGGGGATTATGCATGTTGCCCGGGTTCATGACGGGCGTAAGTCTGGTGCGGTTGCCCTGTTGGCATCGGAAACAAACGCGGCCTACTCCCTGCCGGAATGCATTTTTCGAAAGACTTTGATGTTGTAGAGATTGTCGTCGGTGAAGTCGCCGTATTCGGCGCGGTGCTCGTGCAGTGAACGGACGGTGGAGGCGAGGTCATGCCGGGGATTGAACCCGAGCACCTCGCGGGCGCGCGAGCAGTCGACGCGGTAGTTGCGCGGGTCGGGCCGGTTCAGGTTTTCAATGGGCACGTCACGGCCGTCCAGGCGGCGCAGTTCATCGCGCACCGCCTCCGCCACCTGGCCCACGGTGAAGTTGTCGCGGGCGACGTTGAACACGCCGGTCATCCCCTCGGGCGCCTCGACGGCGAGCACAAAGGCGGCGGCGGTGTCGCGCACGTCGATGATGGGCCGCCAGATGTCGGGATGGCTCATGGTAATGCGCCCTTCGGTCATGGCGCTGCGGTACATGGTGTTGACGATCAGGTCAAAGCGCATGCGCGGGCTGTGGCCGTTGACCGTGCCCTGGCGCAGGGCGATGACGGAATACTCGGGTCCGGCGAGCAGCATGGCGCCCAGTTCGCCCTGGTGCTTGGACACGCCGTAGGGATAGGTGCAGGAGGTGGGGGAGTCCTCAAAGCACAACTGGTTGCCCGTGTGGCCGTAGATGGAGCAGGACGAGCCATAGACAAAGCGGCGCACCCCGGCGAGACGGGCGCAATAGGCCAGATAGGCCGGCAGCGCCGCGTTCTGCTTGAAATTGAGCGCGGGGTCGAACTCCGCCATGGGGTCGTTGGAAAGGCCGGCGATGAACACGAGCGCGTCGTAGCCGCCGAGGCGCCGCTCGTCCAGCGCGAACAGTTCGGTCTCTATGACCGGCACCTCGGGGGGCAAATGGCGGCCAAACCAGCACGCGTCCGCGATGGCCACGTCGTGGCCGTTCGCGCAAAGCAGGGGTGTGAGCACCGAGCCGACATAGCCGGCGCCGCCCGCCACAAGTACTTTCATGCCGCTGCTCCTGCTGGGTTTGAACATGTGGGACAGCCTGCTTGTCTCGAACACCCAAAGGTTGACAGGCGAGGGTCCGGTTTCGCCAAGGACTGCGCCGAGGCAAGCAGCCTGTCCCACATCTTGCGCCTCCAGCCTATAGAAAAGGGCGTGCCGCGCGCAAGGTTTGGGGTGTTTTGAAAATACTCTTCCGCCTGTGGTTGCATCGGGCACCCCGATCAGGGTAAATATCCTTTCGGCGGGAAGCGCGGGGGGGATTTGACTCGGAACCTGGAAAAGAGCGCACGTGCCGGAGCCATCATCAAACGCCCATATCCGCCGCGACCCCGCGCCGGTGCTGCAGCATCTCATCAACAGCCGGCTGCTCGTCCATGAGCACCGGGTGCTGTGCTACGGCTGCGGGCAGGGCGTGGACGTGGACTGGCTGCGGCTGCGCCGCTACGACGTGAGGGGCTTTGACCCCCATCCGCCCTTCGGCTACGCCGAATTGCCGGCGGGCCCCTATGACGTGGTGCTGCTGGACTATGTGCTGACGCGGCTCAAAACGCCCGAGGCGCGGCGCGCCA
Organism: Candidatus Hydrogenedentota bacterium; assembly: GCA_903902895.1. Taxonomy (GTDB): domain Bacteria; phylum Hydrogenedentota; class Hydrogenedentia; order Hydrogenedentales; family CAITNO01; genus CAITNO01. The sequence goes on from CAIUWO010000378.1 coordinate 1,990, forward strand.
CGGTGCGCAAGGCCTTTGCCCAGGTGAAGCCCGGCGGGCGCTTTGTCGTCACGAGCCGCTCCGCACTGCGCGAGGCGGGCATTGAGGCGCCGGCGCTGAACGCCTTCTTCCGGGAACTGCTGGACGGGTGCGAGGCGGCCGAGATGGAGGTGCTGCCGCCGGATTTCCAGGACCGGTCCGCCGCGGCGGTGGTGCGCAAGGCCGGCATCTACAAGCCCGCCTGGCCCTACCAATGGGTGGACGGCCGCGGCGAGTTCGAGGACCTGTGCGCGCGCCTGCTGCGCGAGCCGGTGGTGGCGCTCGACGTGGAGACCACGCTGGAGGACCCGCGCGTGCTGTGCACCATCCAACTGGCCGTGCCGGGGCACACCTGGATCGTGGACGCCCTCGCTTTTGCCGACCTCGCGCCGATCAAGGCCGTGCTGGAAAGCGACCGGGTCGAGAAGGTCATTCACAACGCGGCCTTCGAGGAGCAGATGTTCGCCAAGCACCACATCCGCATCGTGAAAGTTCATGACACGCTTGTCTCGTCGCGCAAGAAACACAAGAAGAATGTGGCCGGCGGGCACAAGCTGGGCGAAGTCTGCGAGCGGGAGCTTGGGCTCTACCTTGACAAGGCCCTGCAGATGTCCGACTGGACCGTTCGGCCGCTCAGCCCCGAACAGTTGGACTACGCGGCCATCGACGCGGAGGTGCTGGTCCTGCTGCACCGCGTCCTCAATCCGCCCAAGGCACCGGAGACGCTGGAGCTGTTCTGAGCGCGGGGATACCGGGTTGGGGTGTTCCCGGATTCGCGTTGCCCCCGAAGAGGGACGCTTGGCCTCCTGTGCCCCCGGGTGTGCTGCCGGCGTTTATTCCCCCTGACACTAATCACCAAATGAATACTTGCATCGCCCGGCGCGTTTAGTACAATGTGTCGTACATATTGGCCCAAGTCCCAGGCGGGATATTAAAGCTGATATCGACAGTCTGCTGGAGGCGGGAGCCCGCTCCCGGGCAAGGAAAGGAACGAGAAAAGATGAAGATGTGGACCAAGGTGTTGAGTTGCGCGCTGGTGCTGAGCGTGGCGGCGCTGGGCGTGGTTGGCTGCCAGACCTACGGCGAGTCGGCCGGCTTGGGCGGCGCGCTGGGCGCGGGTGCGGGCGCGATCATTGGCAACCAGTCGGGCCATGCGCTGGAGGGCGCGCTGATTGGCGGCGCGCTGGGCGCCGTGACGGGCCTGATCGTGCATGACGTCAAGGTGAAACGGATTCGGAACCAAACGGAGACAGCCACCGCCAATAACTACCAGCCAAGCCAGGGTGAAATGCTAACGCTGGACCGAGTCGACGTATTGCCGCCCTCCGTGCGCCCCGGCGAGGAAATCTCGGGCACCATCCAGTATATATTGCTGGGGACTGGTTCAGGGGTGCAAGTCGGCGAACAGCGGACGCTTATGCAGGGCGATCGCACCGTTGCCGACATTTCCACCCAGAATTTCACCCGTCAGGACGGCACTTGGGTCAGCACGCTGCCCTTCCGCCTCCCGGGCAATATCCAGCCGGGACAGTATTCGCTGGTGACAACGGTGCGCACCGCACGCACGGTAATCTCCGCCCGCGCCAACTTCACCGTACTCTAAGCAAAAGAGCGACCACGCAACACAAAGCGCGCCGCACCCCGGCTACGGGGCGCGGCGCGGGTTATACTTTACCACAGTGGAGCGCTGGTCAACGCCTGGACTCGCAGTGCCCGGTGAATGCCGCTACGAGGTCAGCCACCTACCAGTTTACGTGTACTTTGCTTGCTGATCTCTTTTTCGTCCATCCACTCAACAATTCCAGATTGAACGTTCATCACCCTTAGCGTGAACTTATAGTAAACGCCTTTGGTGCGACCGTCTCTGCTTTCTATGGACGAGAAGTTCCCGTACATCATGTATTCAGCGCCGATCTGTCTTCCTATCTGTGCGGCTGTGTTGGGATCAACCAACCCAGATGAATTCTGATAGTTGAGTTGCTGCATGACTACGTTGACTTTGGTCATATCGGCAAACCGGAACTTGCCTGACTGAAGCAGTTTGGTTGAGATTGTGTCTGTTATGGACTCAGTGTCGATATGTTCCATTGTCTTATTCTTGATGGAATCCACAAACATCACCGGGCGGCGCTGCGAAGTAACCTCCACGATCGGCGGGAAGGACAACAGGGAATCAACGGACTTTGCCGCGATCTGCTGCAGGTCGGTGGAACTGAAGTCTATGCTGGTTGTGTTGACCGCAGTGGGATCAACATAGGCAGTTCTGCTCCCTCCCGCCGTGGTTGCGCACCCACTTGCGACAAGCAGGGCAACGGCGGCGAACAGACACATCGTCCTGAGTGAGAACATTCTACGTATCCTTTCCTTGTTATTGAAGGGCCACTTTGATTTTGAACGTGACTGCGCTAGATCGAGGAGAGACACTCTGTACCGACTTGCCTTCCAAGCCCTGTACGGTAATGGGGGTCCATGCAAACGAATCGGGCATGATTTCAAATCCATCCGCATCTAGCCACATGAACTTGTAGGCCAGATTGAGCGGTCTCTTGGTGGTATTGGTCAAAGTTACCGTTGTTTGCGTTAGCCCGCCGGTCTTTTCGTCAGATTTTCTTGCCAACACATTGCTGACAACAACCTTTTTCCGGAGCGACTCTGTTCCGTATACCAAGTAGGAATCAAAGGTCGAGGAGCCATTTGGATTCTGACCGGTCTCGGTTATCGTGGCTGTCGCTCCCACCGTGGCCGGGCGGACGGTGGTGGATGCGCAGCCAGCCAAGACGGTAAGTGCAAAAATGCCCAGCACGAGTGTCAAGGGAACTGCAGACTGAAATCTCATGGTTTCGCCTCTCCTTTCCAGATTAGTACTGGACCATATGGCACATGCCATTTCTGCCAGTGCGCACGACGCGCACAACAACGTAATTGGAAGAATCCGTACTGAATTCCTGGGACAGGGGTCCAGCCAGATTGCCCGATGCCATGGCCAAGCGCACATTGCCGTGCGGCACATTGAATTTCAGAACTTGGACATAGCGGGGCAGAGTGTACCAGGCGCGCGTATCGGCCCTGGAAAGGGCAAGATCAATAATACTCCCGATCAAGGCCCCTGTGTCCCCTGATTTCTTCTTGAGTTCATTTTGCCCTGCGGCCATTGCCGCTGTGCGCAAAACCTCCCTGAGCACAATTCCGCCGAAGCGCTCTTTGAGATTCTTGACTGCCAGCGCACGCACATCACATATGACCTCTGTGCTTCCCACCGGTTGCTCGTTGCAGCGCACCTCGAGCTGCGCCAGGGGCTCCGCATCGATCCTGTAGTAGGGAAGATCCATGGTAAGAAGTCCGTTGGGAGTGGGCACTGGAACTTTCAGGTCGCTCATTTGGGGCACCCAACCGTCTTCATAAAGCACGACCACAGTGCAATCTCCGTTGTTGGACTGATCCACCTGTTGTGCAGCCGCAGGGAATCGGGTCTTAAGCTGTGCCAAGTCATCGTTCATGCCGCAAAGTCTCGCCAAGCGCAATGCGTCACGCTGCACACTGGAATTGTCGGGATAGATTTCAAGCGTCTTCTTGTAATCTATGTACGCGTCATTGAGCGTCATCCCGCCTGAACCGCCTTTCGCGGCCCCGATTTCCTGTATGGTTCCGCACATGTAGTGCGAATAGGCGTTCATGAACGAGTTCTTAACCTTTCCCTCGATTTCATTAAGCGCCGCATAATTCTTGCTGTAAATGCTGTCTGTTGAGACCATCTGCTCTTTTAGCTCTTTGTCTGCTTTGGCTATCTCCTTGTCATGTCGGGCAACAGCCAGCTTCTGCTCCTCGTTAGCCCGGCGCACCTCCACGGCCGCTCCTTCGAGGTCTTTTCCGAACAGATAGTTCAGTGCCTGCTCCTGATATCCAAAAACTTTCTCATAGCCTTTTGCGTCATAGGGTATGGCTGCATCATTGGTCAAAAGCGAGGCGCCCTCCGAGGCGCCCCGGGAGGCGCTGATGACCGCACGTTCTTCTGCGACCTTGAAACAGTCCATCGCAGCTTCATAGCCTGACTTGCTTTGTTCTATGTCACCGCCAATCTGGGCGATGCGGGCACGTTCAAGGTGGTAAAGAACGGCATCGTTTGAGGACTGGGCCGTCTTTGCGAGCGGGGCGAGCGGAGCGGCGCAGTTGCCCCTTTCCACACTTGCGATATGGGGGTTGATCTGGCTGTTGTATGACTTGAACAGGCTTGTGGATGCGCAGGACGACAGCAGGGCTGCCAGGCATGACACACACAACACGGAAAAAAAACGACTCATCCTCATTGCGGATCTCCCTCTCTTTGCTGTTGAAACAACCCGGTCGCGCCCGCGGTCGGGCGCTTCCGGCCTCACCATTTAATCGGAGCGTCGCTTGAACCCGGAGTGAGCGGCGCGCTGGGTCTTACAGGTTCAAATGAGGACATACGGCACACCATCCCGACAGCCATCGCGCCACCACTGGAATCAACGATCCGTGCCTTGCTGGTTCCGGGCAGCACCTCGATGATCTCGATCTCGCCAACCTGCGCCTCCGTGTTGCCGATCTTCTTCTTGGTGTCCGGGTCCAATATTGCTTCGCCCACGGCGTAGACCAAGAAACGCGACCCTGGTTTGAAGTCGCCGTCTTCGCCCTTGTTTATGTAGACGGCATCTCCAGATATACTGGAAATCTTCGCGGGATAGGCTCCTTCCAGAATGGCATTCACCGCCTTCTTGGCCGTTGCGGACAACAGTTCTTCGATGAAGCCGTTTGACCCGGAGACATTGTCTTTTACCAGCTCAACACTTACTTTTCTGGCGCTGAGAACCTTGCCGCTCTGCAGGCTTACCATTCGGATGTTCACTGCTTCGCTTCCGAAATACTGAACCCGGTACTGATCTGAATAGGGGATGGGCGTCTCCACGCGTTTTGCGTCAAACAGAGTCACCTCTCCGAGGACACAGTAGTCGGCTCCGCCGAACCCGCCGGAACCGAAACCAATACCTGAAGTAAGCTGCCCAAACACCCTCTCGTTGTTCACGCTGGACAATTGAGTCCGCTCAACCACAACGAATTTGCCCGTGTTGGCTAGCACGGTGCATAGCGCGGCGCTGAAACCCTGCGCGCGCTCGGGTCCCCATGCGACATCTTCAAATCCGGGGCCTAGCGTCACCCCGTTTGGCGGTATCTTGAAATCCAACACCGCAACGCGCGGCATAGAGTCGGCTAAGACGGTGATATGGGTGGCAAAAAGAACCAACCCAAGCAATGCGCCATGCTTCCTGTGCATAATCCGATTCTCCCGCGCCGTCCCGCCTGTTGAAATGCGGAAGATGCAGCGCAATGCCTACGCCGGTTAGAAACGGGACTCGAAGGACTTGGTGCGCTCGGCCTTTTCCTTGGCTGATTCCTGCGCCTTTTCCGCTGCGGAGACGCTTCGGAGTAACATCCCCTTTTCCAGAGTGTCCGCCTTGAGCGAACCCTTTAGTGTGCAGATACTTACTTTGGGTTTTACCTCGGCCACCACAACCTCACCCAGGCATTTTTCGTCTTTTCCAAGGGAATCGCCGGTGTCCGGGTCAACGAGTTCTTCGCCCTCTGAGTAGACCTTGAAGCGCTTGCCGATGGCTGACTGTTCCTGTGCCAAGTTTATGGTGATGTTGTCCGCGCCCACGGCTATGACCCTGATGGGATAGGCCAGTGCCATCAACTCTCCAACCACGTCGCTTGCCGCGGTTCGTATCGAGCTTTCTATAAGCTGGTCAGCGAAGTTTCCACCGGAAGTCGTCCCGGAAGACCCCACCCCAGACTGTGACGCCGTGGAAATGACTTCCTTCGACGATAGGATCTTTCCGTCTTCCGCGTTGGCTATGCGTAATTGAATTTCAACCCTTGCGTTGGCGCGGCTTGCCGTGACATCGCCCACGGTTCCGGACGCTCCATCGAGCCCAAGATGCAGCACGGAGCCGTAAATCACAAAACCTGCGGCCTTCATCTTGCCTTCCGTCGGGCTGTCCGGGCTTTCTGCCGGGTTGGTCAGGCCCTGTTGCTGCAGATTTACCTCCGACATGACCGATTTGATCTGCTCGCGTTCGACAACATCGAATTTGCGTGTGTTGATGATCTCATTGGTGATTCTGGACCTAAGGTTCTGAAACAGGTCATCTGATGCGCCCGTCTTGTTCTCAAACTTATCAATGGCAACCCAGCGTTTTCCGGTTGGCTTGGCCGTAGAGGTGTCTGCACCCGCCTGGTCACTGGTTCCCACTGCCTCATTGGGTTGCGCCAGTGCCAAGCCTGGAATGGTCAGCCAAACAGCGACCACCACTCCGATGACGAAACTCACAAACGACCGAACCTCTGAATGACACTCCCTCATGACTGCATTCTCCTCACTTCATGGTTCAAGCAACCGCTTACATATCGCCCATATCCATTGGAATCAAACCGGATTCCAAGACCCGATATCCTTTGGCAGTACTGCGCAAAAGCGCCGTAATTCTTCTGGCAGGCACACGTTCGTTGCGAAAATAGAGCTCCATTCGGACCTGGGTCGCCGCCCCGCTTTCCTTGCCGTCGTCGAGAAGTTTGGCGCCAGCCAAGCCTAGGGTCGTCTCGGCGTCAGATTTGTAGCGCTTTCGGAACTTTTCGAAACCCATCGCATCCGAAACGGTGTTGTCCAGCACCCCGTACATCGCCTTGAAGTCGTCCTTTATCCAGCACTGGCAAAAGTACTTTATGGTTTCTGACGGGGTCTTGGTAACCGCCTCAAGGTCTATGACCTGCTCATTCTTCTTGGGTTCCTCTGCAACCCCGGCGGTTTTGTTGATAATGACTTTCGTCTCTACAACAATGACATCGGAAGTGGTTAACTGGCCGGTGTTTCTATTCTCAGGCTTCTTCTCTGCTTTTTCGTTATCGGTCCCCGAAACCGACGGGGAGGAGTTGCCGGACGATGTATCAGGTTTCCCCTGTCCGGGGTCCGACAAGGGAGCCTTTTCAGCCGTAACCTCCTCTGCCAAAACTACCCCTGTCATTCCTGGTGGGGAAGCCATAAGGCAGAAGGTGCTAAACGCTCCAAAACAAACCAGCACAGCCCACCATCGCTCTTTGACCGTCTTGTTCCGATTAGTATTCATCTCTGTGCCCTCTTTGCCATTATTCAACAAAGGCGGAGTCTTCTGACGGGAGTATCCGTAGAGAATGATTTTGAAAGGGTGCTACGCCGAAAACAGTCTTGGGTGAAATGTTTTACCGTCGTTGCCTGGAACTCTAGGACGTGTTTCGAAGCAGCTTCCGCTACAGCCCAATTCATACCCCAGAAACCCATGTGTCAATCACGATCCGCACCCCGCTACCAAGGTCATATATCGGATTGAGTGTAGCATCTCCCTCTTGTTCCGTCAAGCATCCAATTTATGCGGTTTATAACCTAGGTGCTTAAGGTTCTATTCTCTATTCTTGTGCTTGCTTATTGGCCCTATTATTGCTCGGGGATATCTGTTCTTTCAGCGCCTCCAAGTTTTTCCTTGCCCGCGTTGCTTTGGGGTTCTTCAGCAGCAACTGCTCGTAGACCGCAACAGCCTTGTTGCGTTCACCCCCGGCAATGAGCAGATTGCCGAGGTTTATGGCGGCAATCTCCAGGCCCGGGTCAAGTTCCAGCGCGCGTTCAAATTCTTTGCGGGCGTTGCCGGTCCGTCCGGCTTTTTGCAGTTCCCAGCCGAGGTTGTTGTGGGCGAGGGGGTTGTCCGGGGAGGCGATTGCCGCGTTGGTGTAGGCCTCCAGCGTGCCGGCCGCGTCGCCGGTGGCGGCGCAGGCAAAGCCCAGACGAAGCCATGCGGGGCCGTTCTTTTGGTCCGCCTGAACGGCCTGCCTGAATTCCAGAACGGCCGGCCCGGGCTTGCCCGCATCGGCCAGCGCCACGCCGCGGTGGTAGTGCCAGGTGGAGAGTCTCGGAAGCAGGCTCTGAGTGTCGGCGACTATAGGCGTACCGACCGCGCCAAATAGCGCGACGGCGGCGATGGCGCCAACCAGCGCATGACGGCGTTGTCCGGGCGTGGTTGCCCACCGGCTCAGTTGGGCCAGTGCGTCCCCGCCAAGCAGGATGAGGAACGGCGCCACGGGTAGCCGATAGCGTCCCGCGATAAAGAACGGCAACACCGAAAGGAAATGGGCAAGGATTAGGGTGAGGGCAAGGGACACCCCAAACATCCCCCTAAATCCCCCTTCAAAGGGGGACTTCAGACAGCTTTCCCCCAAATCGCCCTTCGAAGACCATGGCCTGCCGCAGGTGGGGGGGCTGGGCGGAAGCGCCCCCGAATCGAGATCGGCATTGGAAACGGGTATATAACCTGCGTTACGCAGCCAGCCGCAAGTGATGACAACCCACATGATCGCCACCATGACGGGCACCGGCAGCCCCGCAAGTGTTGCGACCACTGCCAGGGAAAGAGTAACGCCTTCCCATAAGCCAAAGCGGGGCGCTCCGGGCGCAGTTGGTTCGCCATGACGCGCCAAGGCAAACGCCGTCCACAATAAGGCCAATGCCAGCATGGCGGGAAATCCCGGAAGCCAACGCAACAGGGGCGAATGTAATCGTTCAATGGAGACGACCTTGCTGTCCGACACCTCCGCCGGCCCCCAGAACAGCGCTGCCTTGCGCGCCGTCAATGCCAGCGCCGCCAAGGGGTCGCTGACCCAGAAATCCAGCGCACGCCGGTAGAACCAGCGCGACGCGCCCGAAAAGGAGGCATCCGGCAGGCCCTGTTTCTCCGCCAGACCGCGCACCACCTGCGGATAGTTGAAGCAGTTCCACTCGCCGCGTCCGGTGATTTCGCGCAGGTCGGCTATCTTCGGCGAATCGCCGGTGGAACCGGGGTTGTTCCCGATGTAGGCGTTGATGCCGCCGTAGTAGGAGATGAGCACGAATTCATGGGCGACGCGGTAGTTGCGCACGAGGACGGGGCTGATGACCATGGCCGCTGCGAGCAGGAAGACCGCCGCGTGGGCCATGCCGTGTTTCACGGAGGCTTTGCTGTTCCATGCCGCCCAGACCATCCACGCCGCGGCGAAAACGCCCGGCAGGAGGACATTGGGCCGGACCAGCGCGTGCAGTCCCAGCAGGACGCCCGCCAACAGCGCCCAGTCCCATCGGCGGGACGTGAACCATTTCCACAGCGCGCCCGACATCGTCAGGTAGAGAAACACTTCCAGCACGGGCGAGTTCAGCTCGCCCTCAAAATAGAGGAACGACCAGAAGACCGCGCCCAACCCCGCCGCGGCCAATCCCGCGCCCCGTCCAAACCAGGCCTTTCCCAAAAAGTACAGCAATAGCAGGTTGATCAGGCCCAGCGCGGTCTGCACCAGACGGGGCGCGCCGTAATTCAGTCCCAGAACGCGGTAAACGACGGCCAAGAAGTAGGGATAGCCGGGCGGGCGACCGTAGGGCGTGGTGGCAATTTCGGGGTCGTCCGCGTGGGCGGGCGGCGACCAGTTGCCGGTGACGATGGCGCGGGCCCAATAATCATTGAGCTGCGGGTCGAGCACGGGCGACGCAAAGTCGGGGGCATGCCAGATGGAAAACAGGTAGGCACCGCGCAGGAGCAGTCCCGCCACAAGGACCAAAGCCAATGCGGCGATTCCGCGACGGCCTGACGGTCTGGATGACTTTTCCCCGCTGGGTTTCATGGTCGGCGTGTATGGTCCCGCTTCGGTTAGATTTAAGGCGGATACTACGTTATCATAACGCATGGGTCAATGCGCGTGAAGTTCAGGCTGGGGGAGGTTTCGGGTCCCCCTTTGAAGGGGATGCCGCGAAGAGGCGGGGGATGTTAAGAGAGTGACGGTTAAAACCGGGACAGACACCCCCTGACCGCCTCTCGGCGGTCACCCCCCAAGGGGGGATGTTGAGGCGGCTGTCCCGCACAGTGAGGACGAGGCTGTTGACACAAGCTTTGGAGCCAGCCCCCCCGGCAAAAGGGGGAGTGCTTTTTCTATTCTGGTGCCGCGAGGGTTCCGGCAGCGGCCGGGGCGAGCATCTCGCCCGCGCCCTGGGCGCGGTGTCGGCCTATGTGTGGCGGGCCAATCTGGCCGGTTCCCTCTGGAAAACGCCGTTGCGCTACCTGCTCCAGACCCTGGACACGGCAAAAATCCTGCGGAAGCAGCAACCCCGGGTCGTGTGTGTCCAACTCCCCCCCGTTTTCCCGCTGGTTCAGGCGTGGTGGTACGCGCGGCGCACCGGGGCGCAGGTCATCGCGGACAACCACTCGTCCTTCCTCGACGGGCGCTGGCAACTGTTCCACTGGCTGCAGAAGCCCCTTGCCCGGCGCATCCGCATAAATCTGGTGCACAACGAGGCCAACGCCGCACTGCTCCGGGGCTGGGGCGCATCGGGCGTGATGCTTCTCAAGTCGCCCGCAGTGACTGCGGAGGAGATTCTTGATCCGAACGCCGACCTGTCGCCGTTTCAGAAGGAACTGGACGCGCCGGGTCTCATCCGGGTCCTGATGGTCAACCGCTTCGCGGTGGACGATGCGTGGCGCGAAGTGTTTGCGGCCGCCCGCATCACACCGGAGGCCCGCTTCTTTGTCACGGGCGACCCCGCGCGGGCGGGCGTGCCCCTGGACCAGGTGCCCGAAAATGTCGTGCTCACGGGGCTGCTGCCCAAGCCGGTGTTTATCGCGCTCATGGCCGCCTGCGATGTCACGCTGTCCCTGACGCTGCGCCGGGACACGCTGCTGTGGTCCATTCGTGAAAGCCTGGCGCTGGGCAAACCTTTTGTGGCCAGCCGTGCTCCGGTAATTCAGGAGGAGTTTGACAGACTGGGCCTGTTTACCGACCACAGCCCCGGGGACATGCGGGCCCGCATTCTCGAAGCCCACGCGCAGCGCGACACCTGGCTCACCGCGATGGCCGAATACATCGTGCACGACCAGGAACGCTTCCTGCGCCAGACGCGGGAAATCCGGGAGCAGCTCGGCATAAGCCCGGCCGCCTCGTCGCGATAGGCGCAGGGACGCCGTCCCCGCGCGCTTTTGCGCCATTTATCGCGGTGTCCGGCAAAGATTTCCCCACCCCCCCCCCAGGGTGCTAAGATAGGATTCTGCCACGGGGCGGCACCGTGTGGCACCCGGAAATGCTTCTGAACCGGTCCTGCGTCGGCCAGGCCGTCACCGGCCTGTGATTGCCAGGGTCGCGTCAACCGAAAAGGTCCGTTTGCATGGATCGCGCCATCAACAGCCTGTCCATAGTTGTGCCCGTCTTCAATGAGGAAGAGTCCCTGGGGAGCGTGCACGCGGAAATATCGGCGGCGATGCGGGCCCTGCCGGGGCTGCGCCACGAGATTATTTTCGTGGACGACGGGAGCACGGACCGGTCCGCCGAAATCTGCCGTGAACTGCACGCGGCCGACCCCGAACACGTCCGCGCCATCATCTTTCGCCGCAATTTTGGACAGACCGCCGCGATGGCCGCGGGGTTTGACGCCGCCACCGGCGATGTCATCGTGCCGATGGACGCCGATCTGCAGAATGACCCGGAGGACATTGCGCGCCTGCTGGACAAGCTGGGCGAGGGCTTCGACGTGGTCAGCGGCTGGCGCAAGAACCGCCAGGACAAGATGTTCTCACGGCGCCTGCCGTCGGTGCTGGCAAACGGGCTTATTTCCTGGATCACCGGCGTGCCGCTGCACGACTACGGATGCACGCTCAAGGCGTACCGCCGCGAGGTGGCGGAGCACATCAGTTTCTATGGCGAACTGCACCGCTTTCTGCCCGCGCTCGCAAGCTGGGCGGGCGCGAAGGTCGCCGAACTGCCGGTCAACCACCGCAGCCGCCGTTTCGGCGTTTCGAAATACGGCATCGGCCGCACGGTCCGCGTTGTGCTGGACCTGATCACGGTCAAGTTTCTCATGTCCTACTCAACCAAGCCCATGCAGGTGTTTGGCAAGTGGGGGATATTCTCCCTGCTGGTCGGTTTTGTGGCGGGATTGATAACCGTGTTCGAAAAGCTGGTGGACGGCCTCAGTGTGAACCGGAACGGCTGGACGCTGGTCTGCCTGCTGTTCCTGCTGACGGGGATGCAGTTCATCAGCATGGGCCTGCTGGGCGAAATCAACGTGCGCACCTACTACGAAAGCCAGAAGAAGCCCATCTACACCATCCGCGAAACCATCGGCGGAGAGTAGCCCCCCGTGCGAATCCTAGTGCTCAACTACGAATACCCCCCGCTCGGCGGGGGAGGCGGCGTGGCCGCGGCGAACATCTCGGAGGAGATGGCCCGGCTCGGCCATCACGTCGATTACGTCACCTCCCATTTCCAGGGTTTGGAACGGCGGGAAACGGTCGGCGGCGTGCGCATATTTCGCGAGCCCGTTGCCGGCCGCAAGGACTACCAGACGGCCTCCATCCTGTCCATGCTCTCCTTTCCCGCCGCGGCGATCCGCCGGGCCCGCGCGCTGCGGCGCGAGGCGGACTACGACATCATCCACACGCACTTTGCCATCCCGACCGGCCCGGCCGGATACATTCTATCCAAGCTGTGGCGCAAACCGCACGTGGTCTCCATTTACGGCGGCGACATCTACGACCCAAGCAAGAAGTACTCGCCGCACCGGCAGCCGGTCCTGAAACTGGCCGTGAAGCGCGTGCTTAACCAGGCCTCCGCCGTGGTCGCCGAGTCGAGGGACCTGCTCGAACGGACCATCTCGATCTACCACCCGAAGCGCCCCCCCCTGCGCATTCCGCTGGGGTTCAAGGCGCCGCAGTTCGCCCCGGCGGGCCGGGCCGAGCTGGGTCTGGAAGACGGCATCATTTACGCCATCGCGGTCAGCCGGCTCGTCACAAGAAAAGGCTACCCCGACCTCCTGGCGGCCCTTGCCCAATGCCGTTCCAGGCAGCTGCGGCTGCTCATCGCCGGAGACGGCCCCGAAGGGCCCCGTTTGCGCGAGATTTGCGCCGAACTGGGCATATCGGACCGTGTCCGCTTTTTGGGGCAGGTGAGCGAGGAGCAGAAGTACCAGTATCTTTCCAATGCGGACATGTTCGCCCTCGCCACGCATCACGAGGGCTATGGAATCGTCTATCAGGAGGCCATGCACTGCGGCCTGCCCATCGTCACCACCAACGTCGGGGGTCAAACGGACTTCCTGGCGCACGGGGACAATGCCCTGCTGTGCAGCCCCGGTGATGTGGCGGGCCTGGCCGCCAGTCTCGACCGGCTCGCGGACGATGAAAGCCAAAGAACACAGATGGGCAGCCGGAACCGGGCGGAAATCAAGAAGTACATGATAGACGAGGTGGTCAGGCAGTATCTGGTCCTGTTCGACGAACAGGTTGCGCGCCGGCGGTCGTGAAACCGCCAGAACGGAGTCCATAAATGGCGTTTGTACTGACACCGGACATGCTGCTGTGCCCAGACTGCCGCAGCGACAGGATTGCCGCGCAGGAGGGCCCGCCGGCGGGCTTCAAGTGCGGGGCGTGCGGCACCTTCATCGAACGCCGCGGCCCGGTGATCAACGCGGTGCCGAAGACCCTGTCGGGCAACACCACGGCGAACCTCGGCCATTACGAGGAGATGGCGAACAGCAGCGACTCGCTGCTCGACCGCCGCGCAAAGACCCGCAACCACCGCATCAAGTTTGAGACGATCATGGGCATCCTCGGGCTGGGCGGCGACGGGCCGAAGAAGAGCGTGTTCGAGGTGGGCGCGGGCGCGGGCACGCACGGCGCCGAATTCGCGCGGATCGGCCACCACTATGTCGGGCTCGACCTCTCCGCCACGGCGCTTTACCGCGCGGCGCGGCAGAACGCCGCGCTGGCCGACGCGCCGCTGCTCGCCGGCGACGCCACGCGCATTCCGCTGCGCGACAACCTTTTTGACACGGTGTTCTGCGTGGCCACGCTTCACCACCTTCCGGAACCCCTGGACGGGCTGCGCGAGATGGTCCGCGTGCTCAAGCCGGGCGGCATCTTCTGTTTCATGGAGCCGCGCTGGTGCTATCCCACCCAGTTGTACGGATACTTCCAGCACCCCGATGTGGAGGTGGGCACCTTCAAGGTCATGGCGGGCAGACTGCTTCGGGCCCTGCGCCAGTGCGGCGTGAGCGAGCTGGGCGTGCGCTGCTGCGTGTACACACCGAACAGCCCTCTGTTCCTGATACCGGCGTATGACCTTGTTGACCGTGTCTGCGCCGCAGTGCCGCCGCTTCATGCGCTTTCTGTCGTGCGCTGCATGCACGGCGTGAAATAGGGAACAGAAGGCAGATGGACCCGGTCAGGGAAGAGACGGCGGCATCAGGGCCGGGTGCCGGGCGCCGCGACAGCAGGCTGAGAAGGCGCGCGGCAGTGGCCGCCAAGGTCCTTGTCGGGCTGTTTCTGCTTTGGCTGGTGCTGCGCAAGGTGCGGCTGGGGGAGTCGATTGAACTGATCCGCGAGGCCAGGCCGATGCTGCTTGCGGCGGCACTGGCCCTCACCGCGGCCGCCAACCTGCTCTCGGTGGCCCGCTGGAAGATACTGCTGGCGGCGGCGGGGGCGCGCATTGGGTTCTGGAGGCTGTTTCTGGTCAACCTGGTGGGGATTTTCTTCAGCACCTTTCTGCCCGGCTCCATAGGCGGCGATGTGTTCAAGGTGTTCTACCTGGCCAATCCGCGCGAATCGGCGCCCCTGCTGTCGGCCACCGTGGTGTCCCGAATCCTGGGCATGGTCGCCGTCTTCGGGACGGGGCTGGCCGTTGCGCCTTTGGCGGGCGCGGCGCTTCACGCGCAGCCGTGGTGGCCCCTGTACCTGGCCCTGCTCCTGGCCGGGCTCTTCGGCTCCGTCATACCGCTCTTTCCCGGACTGGACCGTCTCGGGCTCAGCCTGCTGCGTCGGCTCAAGTTTCCGGCGCGCCTGGTCCGGCTCGCCGTGTCCATGCTGGAACCAATTTCCAACTGGCGGGGCCGGCCCGGCGCGGCGGCTGCGAGCATGGTCCTGGCGCTTCTATTTCAGTTTTTGGGGCCCTTCCTGACGCTTTACTGCTGCGCGCTCGCGCTGGGCGCGCGCGTGGCCCCGGCCGATGTGGCCGCCATCGCCGTTGTGGCAAGCGTTGCCTTTGCGCTGCCCATCTCGCTCAACGGCATCGGCGTGGCGGAGGGCGTGTATGTGGTGCTTTTCGGCCTGCTGGGCGTGTCCCCGGAACGCGCGTTCCTGATCGCCCTGCTGTTCCGGCTTGTGGTCACCACCCAGGCTGTCGCGGGGGGGCTGGCGTATTTTGTCGTGAAACGAAAACCTATCGGAACGGCGCCCCAACCCTGAACCATGGCCCGCGCGGCCGGGTTGCCGGCGCGGGGCCGTCCACGCAACGGCTTGAGAAAGCCCCCGGCATGGGGTAGTATGGCCGCGCGCGGGCATGCGCTCCCCCGCAGGCCGCCGTGCCGTTTGTGGAGGGGATGATTTCAGCATCTCTTCGGAGGCGCCAAGGAAACGCAATGGAAAAGACGCCGTCATTCTTGACAACGGAATCGCAGGACAGCGCGTCGGCCCGGCGGGTGTGGCTGGAATGCGGCGCGCTCGCGTTTCTACTGGCACTGGCGGCGGCGATGAGAATCCCGGGGCTCCTGCAGGGGTTCTGGGGCGACGAACTCTACACGCTGTGGCGGGCCATGTGGCCGATGGACAAACTGCTGTCGGGAAAGATGGGCTCCGGCGTTTTCACCCTGCTGACCTATCTGGTGGTAAAGGCGACCATGGCGCTGTTCCCGCCATCGGCGCAGTTCCGGTTCCCCGCGCAAATGCCGGTGAGTTATGAGGTGCTCCCGATGCACCTTGACGAGTTGACGCTGCGCCTGCCCTTTTTCTTCATCAGCCTGATCACGCTGATCGTCCTGTTCCGCATGGTGCGCAAGTACTTTGGATTGAACGCGGCCTTCTGGGCGGGGCTGTTTCTTGCCGTTTCGCCGGAGCACGCGCTCTATTCCACCGAGCTTCGATTCTACGGAATGGTGTGCCTTGCCGGGGCCGTGCTGCTCTACGGTGTCCAGTCGGTTCTTGACGGGAAAGGCCCGCGTGGCTGGGTGATCACCGCGCTCGGCCTGCTGCTGGGCCTGTCGACGCACCTCTCCTTCCTGTTTGTCACGGCGGGCATCATGGGCGGCGCGGCGGTTTCACTGCTCTTTGACGCGTCCCCCTGGCGCCGCCGGACCGTCATGGTGGCCGCGCTGGCCGGGTTGTGCGTGGCGGTCGTCGCCGTTCAGGTGGCCGTGACGGTCAGCTTCAGCCCGGCCTCGCTGGGTGCGGTTGCGGGACTGTTCGGCGGCGAGGACACGGCCGCGGCGGACCCCGCGCAGGATGTGGAGAGCCCGGCACCCGCGGACAGGGCCGGTGAGCGGCCGGCGCAGAAATACACGCTGGAGCCCGGCAGCTACCTCAACAGGTTCATTGCCCAACGCTACCTGTCATGCCACGGCCTGTTATGCGGCATCGCGCTCGCGGTGGTGCTGGTGGCGGGTTTTGCGGGGCTGTACGCCCGCCGTCGAAGCATGCTGTTCATGGTGCTGGGCGTTCTATGCGCGCCCCTGCCCCTCTTTTTCGTGCAGGTCAGCCACAAATGGCTGTACCGGTACTTCATATTCGACATTCTCCTCTGCGCGGTGCTGGTCGGCGTCGGCATGGACACGCTCTTCCGCGTCCTGCGCCGCCTGGCCGGCGCGTCACGACCGCGTCTGGGCCTTGCGGCCTGCGCGGCGCTGGCGGCGCTTGCCGTGCTGGCCTACCTGCCCTCGCTGGCCGCGGGCAGGGAGGCGGCCCCGGACTCGCATGCCGACGGCGGCATGCGGCGCGTGGCGGAGACCCTCGCGGCAACCATGATGCCCACGGACAGAATACTCGTTCTGGAACCCTACAAGCTCCGCCTTTCCCACCATCTGATCCCCTACCACCTGCGCCGCATGCGCCCCGACTGGCAGCTCCGCGGCGAGATCAACAAGATGCAGATTTGCGCCGATGCGGCCGCGTTCAAAGAGATGCTGGCGAAGCAGCCCCGCGACGGGTTCTGGGTCGTCTCTTTTGACGACAACAACCGGGATGCCACGCTGAACGGCGTGATCCGGGACGCCGGCGCGCAGTTGCGCGGGCAGTATTCGAATTCGTCGCTGTGGCACATCGGCGGGGACGCGCAGCGCCAGCCCAATCTGCTGGCCGAGGGCGTGCCCGGCGTCGAACTGCCGAAGGAGGGGGCGGCCATCGCGGGGGGGGCGTACCGGGTCGCCCTTCCGGAAAACGCGGAGCAGGCGCTCAAGACGCCGACAGTGCTTTTCCCCGTCGTGCGCGATGAAAGCGGCCAGCCCGCAACGGAATTGCAGGCAAACCGAGGTTATACCCTGCGCTTCCGGCTGCAACTGGAGAAGGTGCTTCCAGGAAGCAACCGCACCCGCACGTTCCGGGTGATGCTGTTCGCCAAGGAGGGCACAACCGACTTGATGTATGCCGAAGGCACCACGGAAAGCCAGGAGTACACGATCAGCTTCGCGCCCGGAGAGTACCTGCCGGAGACGTTGAGCAACGTCAAGATTGGCTTTGGCATCCGCGGCGGCACCGGCGCGTTCCGCGTCGAGAATGTGACGCTTCAGTCCGGCGCCATCCCCAGCCGGTAAATTTCCCAGGCGATCGCGCCGTTGACGATGCCCGAGGCGGGCAGCAGGGGCACATCGTAGCCCTCCAGCGGAACGCAGGCGTCGGACCAGTTCCACATCGGGTCGACCCAGATTACGCCGTCGTCTTTCGTAAAATCGCGGTCGGCGAAGAGCGAGACGTAAACGACCCGCGCGCCCGCCGGGCGGGCCTTGCGCA
>CAIUWO010000379.1 GCA_903902895.1 Candidatus Hydrogenedentota bacterium
ATACATCCAAGTCGCCCTGGGGACCGTTCAAGTATTCACCGGCAAACCCGGTAGCGTATCGGCCTGTGGGCTTTGGCGGGGGCGCCGGCAACTCGGGGACATTCACCGATAGCAAGGGTAACGACTGGCGCGTGGTCACCGCCGACACGTCTGTGTTCCACATGTTTGAGCGGAGGGTGGCGCTGTATCCCGCCGGTTGGGACAAGGACATGCTGTATACGGACACCTACCTGGGCGATCTTCCACAGCGTGGGGTGGGGGCCCGCAAGGCCGGACCCGGCGGCAACCTGGTCGGCTGGATGCTGCTGTCCCATAAGAAACAAGCGACGGCATCCTCGGTGCTGCCGGAGCATCCGATAGAACACGCCTTCGACGAGAACATCAGGACCTGGTGGAGTGCGACGACCGGCGACAAGGGCGAATGGCTGGCGGTGGATCTCGGCAAGCCCTGTCGTATCAATGCCGTGCAGGCGAACTTTGCTGAACAGGATGTGACGGCCCAGGCGAAGCGCCGCCCCGAAGATGAACTCTATCATCAGTACGTGCTGGAGGCCAGCGACGACGGAAGAAATTGGACATTGTTGGTTGACAAAACCGCCAATCAGCGGGATGTCCCGCATGACTATGTCCAACTCGAAACGCCGGTGACGGCCCGCCATGTGAAACTAACCAACATTCACATGGCCGACCACGGCAAATTCGCGTTGCGCGATCTGCGGGTGTTTGGCAGCGGCCTGGGAAAACCGCCTGCCGAGGCGATGGCTCCGGTCGTGAAGCGGCCCAACGGCCTGAATGCGGTCCAGGCCGAGGTCGAGTGGCCCGCCACCGACGGCGCAACCGGTTATGTGGTCCGCTGGGGACAAGCCAAGGATAAACTCTATCACAGCCAGGATGTCAGGGACGGCACCAAGACTGTTGTTTCCGGTCTGACGGGCGGCCTCGATTATTTCTTTGTGATAGACAGCTTCAACGACAGCGGCGTGACGTTCGGACCGCTCTTCCGCGTCCTCGATAGGCACCGTGAAACTTGAATACCAATGCGCACGGCACGACAGCGAGCCCTGCCGTCAATGTCAAAACGACCCTTCTTCTTGTCAGTCTGCCCTCATAGAGGTCACTTTCCCTTTGTTCCTACGCGAAGCCCGCCAAAGCAGCGGTACTTCCTCAGGGACTCGTTAGGCGCGTGGAACAGCCAAACACACCGCCCACCAGTCCGCTGACCTTGCGGAATGTAACCGTGACATTGTCTTTTCCCTTGGTCAGTTCTGCCGGTATGGGATAGTCCACGCGGAGGAACACGGCCGGTTTGGGCAGTTGCAGTTCCTGCGTGGCGATCACCTTGCCGTCCACCTCAACGTTGAACTGCCGCCCCACGTCAGAGCCCCAATAGACGCAGGAGAGCGTGGTGGGCTTCTGGGGGTCCACGGCGAGGTCATAGCTGAGCCAGTCATCGGCATGGCGCCAACCGCGACCCATATGGATGCCTGCGGCGCTGCTGCCAAACTTCATGTTGTGGGCCTTTTCGGAGGGGGCGTCGCCCGGTTCCACCGCGTCAATGGGGCGGGCACCGCCGTCATCAAAGGCGGCCATGATGTCTTTAAAGAGTATGGGATCCGCCGTGATGCGCAGGTTGGCGATAAACACATCGCCGCTTCCGGCGCCGCTAACACGGAAATCGGCGCCTGCATTTTCGCGGCCCGTGAACAGGGCGCCGGGCAGGCTCACCACGGCCTGCTGCCAACCCTCCTCTGCAGGACACTCGACCGGTTGGCTACCGGTGTAGGGACCGCCGACACTGTCCAGCGCGTCATACTCGACCAGCAGTTTGCGGCCGACCTTCCCGTCCGCGTAGTAGTCGACGGTCATTTTCATTTCCTGTCCCAGTCCGCGCAATACCGAACCCGCGGGCACGGCAAAGTAGATGTGCGGCTTGAGACGGACGGCGTCGCTGCTGATGCATGCGCGACCGCCCTTTTCGGTGCGAATGGTCGCGCCATCGCCCGCCTCCATGGGAATAATCCAAGGCTTGACGTTGGTCAGGTCCTTCTCGGTATTGCCGAGAATGGCCATCACCGCTGCGGCGTTTTCGCGGCTGACGAAGGGCTCCGCCAGCGGCGCGACCAGCGCGCGGGCATCGGCGTCGCGTCCGGCGCGCTGCAGCGCGGTGGCCATGGCCATAACCAGACGGCCGCTGTAGGCGTTCAATTCGCGGTCTGCGGCGAGTTCGTCGTAGGTTATGCGCAGGTCATCAATGGGACCGTCTTTCGTCACCGCATCGGCATCGCGGAGGAAGTCGAGCGAACGGTTCTGCTTCGCCAGCGACTTGTGGCGGTCGCTGTCCTC
The DNA here is from genome assembly GCA_903902895.1 of Candidatus Hydrogenedentota bacterium. Lineage (GTDB taxonomy): Bacteria > Hydrogenedentota > Hydrogenedentia > Hydrogenedentales > CAITNO01 > CAITNO01. The sequence goes on from CAIUWO010000379.1 coordinate 2,344, forward strand.
GGGGACAACGGGCCAATAAAGCCCGTAGCGTTCGCCAACAATGGTGCTGATCGGCTTGAAGGTGATCGTGAAGGGCTGTCCTTCGCTGACAAAGGTTAGCGGCCTGCCGTCCACCGGCTTGAGCCAGGAAAGGTCGTCAGCGGTCTCGGCCAAGAAATACCATGCCTTCTTGGCCTTTTCGGCGTCAGGCATGGGCGTGATCGGCTCGTTGGCGATCACCGGCGGCCGGTCGGGCTGGTCGTCCAAAACGCCCGCCAGTACGATTGGCCCAAACATGAATGCCTCCAGGCTTGGATCATCGGGCATGGGCGCGGTGTGCAGACACATGGGCAGATCCAGGTGCACTTGGTCACCGTCATTCCACAGGCGCTTTACGGTCATCCACCTGCCCGGCGCATTGGGAATCTCGAATGGTTCGCCGTTCACCATGACCCGCACGCCGGTTCCCGCCCACGCGGGGATGCGCAGTTTCAGTGCAAACTCGGCGGGCTTGGAAAGGTTGACCACGAGGGTCGTTCCCGCCTCTTCCGGAAACGCCGTGCGCTGCTCGACGGCGACGTCTTTCTCCGTCCAGGCCACCCGCGACGGGATGAACAGGTTGAGGTACAGGGAGTCCGCATCATGGAAGTAAATGCTGTCGGCGAGCTTGGAATAGGACTCGGCGCCGGTTCCGGTGCAGCACCAGAAGGCGTCACAGGGTGTGCCGAACACCCGCTGAAAGCCGCTGTCCTGCGGCACGTAATATTCCAGCATGCCCGATTCCGGTTCCTGTGTGCCCAGGATGCCGTTGAAGAAGGCGCGCTCGTAGTAGTCGCCGAAGTCCGGGTCGGCCGTCGCGCAGAGCAGGTGCCGCGTGAGCCGGAGCATGTTGTAGGTCTTGCAGGTTTCATGGTTGCTGCGCGACAGCGTATTGGCCAGTTTGAACGGCTCGCCCCACATCTCGGCGTTGGTGCTGCCGCCTGTGGCGAAGGAGCGGGCGTTGATGACGCGGTCCCAGAAGAATTCCGAAAGGTACTCGTAACGCGGGTCCTTCAGCAGTTCATAGCGGCGGATGGCACCAACCACGAGCGGGATGTGCGTGTTGCCGTGACGGCCCGTGAGGTTGTCCACGCCCCGTGCCA
>CAIUWO010000380.1 GCA_903902895.1 Candidatus Hydrogenedentota bacterium
CAGGCACCCGTTTCCGATACGCGCTGGTGCTGCCGCCCTCTGGCCATGGGCGGAAACGGGAGCCAGTCCCCTGGTGGCCTTTCTGCCGCGAATCGCCGCCGTAGGCGGTCTGAGGCTCGCAATGACGAACTCTTGATTGTTGCCCGATTTATGACTCACTTCGCCGGGCGGCGGCCTTGGAACAAAAACACCTTCCGCGCGAAAAATGATACCCCAAGGTCTCCAGAGAAACCCTGGGGCACTGATTGTCCCACCCGCCCTTGCGACGGGCAATGTCTCATTTCAAGGATTGACGCTTAATTGCCGGAGAAGAGCCCCCCGAGCGCCGCCATCGGTTCGTTTACCGGGGCCTTGCCATAGCGGTCATACTTCAGGAACTCCACATGACCGTCCATGTACAGAATATTGGAACCGCCGGGGATGTGGTTGTACATCTCCGGGGCCGTGGCAAGCTGGTCGAACATGATGAAGATCGAGCTCTGGGCCTTGGCACCGGCGCCGGGATTGTTGATGTCGGTGATCATGAACCGCTCAATGCCCTCGCGCAGGCGATAGACCATGTTGCCGCCGCCGGTTCCCATGCCGGGGGCGATGACGGAGAGGTCCGCATCCTGGTCGGCCTTGGGGGCCAACCCGTGAAGCGTCCCGTTGTAGTACTGCATGATGGAGGGATCCAAGGCGCCCGTGCCCGTGTCTTTGACCAGCGCCTCGATGGCGCTCTCAAGCTGTATCGGCACCGGAATGTCCATGTTGGCGGGCATTTCGTCCGGACTCAGGAGCGGTGCAATCAGACCGATCAGCGCAAAACTGCTCAACGGTGCCAAGTCGGCGGGATTATAGTCGGCGCGGTCGAAAATCCATCCCCAGTAGGCATAGGAGGCGTCAATCGAACGGGCGCACTTGCCGCCGTTGGAGTGCGCATAGCCCAAGCACCATTGACCATTTTCCTTCGCGTTATCCTGGGACACCTTGAGTTCGGGGTCGGAGGGGCAGAACATGATGTTCGGGTCGGTCAGGTACTCCGGATAGAGGCCAAAAGTCCACGGCCCCAAATCCAGCACGCCCTTCCACGTGACGCCGTCCGACGTCAGTCCCGACCCGAGCTGCATGGGAGGGAAGGAGCCCTTCGACTCATTGGAATACATCTTGAAGACCAGCCCCCACTGCTTCAGATTGTTTTGACAACTGGAGCGGCGGGCCGCCTCGCGCGCCCGGGCCAGCGCCGGACGCAGGATGGCCGCGAGGATGCCGATGATGGCGATCACCACCAGCAGTTCAATGAGCGTAAATCCCTTCTTGCGCATAATAACAAACCCCTGTACGTTAGATTCCCGCGGACACGGACTAACAGTTACACACCTGCGTCACCCCGACCGCAACGACATAGTAATACAAAAGTCGAAAAATGGCAACAGCCGTTTTGCGACCGAAAATGGCCGCCCACAGTTCGCGCTTGGGGCAGGTTTTTGGTTACAATAAAAACTGCGAATATGAACAGGACCGCCTGCCCTGCGAATCGGGCCCCCCGCCTCGCAACGAGGAAACCCCATGCCCAACATGCCCAAGAAAAAACGGTTGATACTCATGCTCGCCATTCTTCTGGCGGCCGTGGCCGGCGTGTTTATGGGCGTCTGGGTTGCCGCGGCCGCCATTGCCGCAATCGCGGCGCTCATGGGGTCCAAGCGGCTGTTTCGTTATGTCCGCGCACACGAGGGGGGGGAGCAACTCGCCCGGGAATGCGCAAAGTACACTACGGCCGCCCTGGTTGCGTCGCTCAAGGCGGCGGAGAAAGACGGTGATCCGTTCACTTTCGTGGTGCTGGGCGACAACCGCGCCACAAAGAAAATACCGCCGGTGATTCACCGCCTGGCCCGTCAGGAAAACCCGGCCTTTCTGTTCAACACGGGCGACCTGGTCCGCTTCGGCACGGCCGGCGAATATGTGAGCCGCTACCTGCCGCACCTCCGGGCCATGGAACCGGTTCCGGTGTTCAGCGTTCCGGGCAACCACGACCGGGGGGCGCGCAACGATTTTTCCGGCTATCTGGCGGTGCACGGCGCCGACCGCTTCTCTTTTGATTACGGCCCCTGCCGCTTCGTCGGGGTGAACAACGGCAAGCGCGCGCGGATGGTGGCTGACGACATCGCCTACCTGCGCCGCGAACTGTCAAAATCGCCCATCCGGCACAAGTTCGTGTTCGTCCATATCCCGCCGACCTACTTCGAGGACGGCGTGGTGACCGTGTCGAGACGCCGCGGGTTCGTGAAGTTTCGCGAGGAGTTCCGCGCGCTCATGACGGAAGAGCGGGTGGACGAGGTGTTCATGGGCCACATCCACGGCTATGCGACAAAAATCACGGACGGGGTGCGCCACACGCTGACGGCCGGGGCCGGCGCGCCGCTGAGCAAACGCCTTCCGCTGGAGGCGCAGGTGCACAACTATGTCGTCCTCCACGTAGATGCCGACGGCTACCGCCGCGAGGTGGTCCGCTGCATCGGGGGGGAGTGGGTCCGGGGGGAATAGCCCCGCTTAGCGCCCGCCGGGGGTGTCGCTTTTTCGCCAGTGCCACATCCCCCCGCCACGCTTACAGCGAGGCCGCCCCCCTTCAAGGGACTGGGTAGTGACTCATAAATAACACAACTATCGAAATCTCGTCATTGCGAGCGAAGCGAAGCAATCTCTTGTGTCCACAGCCTCATGCGGGCAAGAGATTGCCGCGTCGGACCGCGTCCTCCTCGCAATGACCGCATTTCTTCGGGTCTGGCGGCTCAAACATCGGTGGGCACGGGCACGGCCACCATATTCCAGTTCTTCCCCCTTGCTGAAGCGTTCAAGCCCCTGGCTGGAAATGGTGGCCATCCCCCGGCTGTGCCGCGCGCATCACGGCGCGTTTGACTGTCCGCGCGCCGCTTCGTATGCTGTAGCGCAAGGACATACAGCCGCCACCCAGGGAGATGATGCAATGGAACTGTACGGCAAGAACTATTCGGTCAAGGAACTGCGCCGCCGCGTGGGCGGCATGGACCAGGTCGCGGGCGTGCGCACGGTGCAATTGGACGACGGCAACGAGCGGCCGACCCGCGCCGCCATCATCCACACCGGGTCGGGGCTGGAGATCACGGTGCTGCTGGACCGCGGCTTGGACATCGCCTCGGCCAGCCACTGCGGCCGGGCCATGGGCTGGCGCTCGACCACGGGCAACGTGGCGCCCCAGTATTATGAGCCCGAGGGCCTGCGCTGGCTGCGCAGCTATTTCGGCGGCCTGCTCACCACCTGCGGGCTCAGCAATGTGGGCGCGCCCGCGCCGGACAGCCC
>CAIUWO010000381.1 GCA_903902895.1 Candidatus Hydrogenedentota bacterium
ACATCGTGCTCGGCATTCTCTATGAGAGCTACATCCACCCCATCACCATCCTGTCGGGCCTGCCCGCCGCCGGCGTGGGCGCGCTGCTCACGCTGCTGCTCTTCGGGAGCGAGTTGAACCTCTACTCCCTGGTCGGCTTGGTCATGCTCATCGGCATCGTGAAGAAGAACGCGATCATGATGGTGGACTTCGCGCTCGTAAAACAGCGCGAGGAGGGGCTCAAGCCCTTCGACGCCATGTACGAAGCCGCGCTGGTGCGCTTTCGCCCCATCATGATGACCACCATGGCCGCGCTCATGGGCACCCTTCCCATTGCCCTCGGCATGGGCGCCGGCTCCGAGTCCCGCCGCCCCCTCGGCCTCGCCGTCGTTGGCGGCCTGATCGTCTCGCAGATGTTGACGCTGTATATCACCCCCGTCTTCTACACCTACATGGAAGCCTTGGCCGGGCTGTTCAAGGGGAAAAAGCAGCAGGCGGCTCTCCCGCCGGAAGAGGAAGCAGAGGCGTCCTGGGCATAGCGTTGCGGGTGGGTGGCGTACCGCAAAGGAGGAATGGCCTTGGCAACGCCGCCCAATGTGTGGCAGACATTCCTGTCTGCCGTTCGGGATTCATAGGCTTTGGGAAAAGGAAGACTGGACTGCCACCCCCGGCGTTCGCGAGGTCCGGTGTGGAGTGCGGCGGCAACGACGCCGCTTTGGTTAGCATCGCGCGCCGACCCAGCCAAAGCGGTGTCGCCGCTGCGCTTTGCCACCGCAGTCCAAAAGAGCGCCGCCCCTGGTCCCATCTGTACCGCAGGCGCTTGTCTCGCCGAAGCCCTTGGGCGAAGGCAGGTCCCGCCTGCCAAGTCCGCACCAGCGCCCCGCCTACGGTCTGCGTCTCTTCACTTGTCCAGATCGGCAAGATTCTTCGCAAAGGTCGCTGTGGTGGGATGAGATTCGCCCAGCCGGACACGCGCAATGGCCAGGGCCCGCTCAAAAAGTTCACGAGCTCCCGCCCGGTCGTCCAGTTGACGAAGCACATCGCCAAGGTTGTTAAGAACTATTGCCACGTTCAAATGGTCCAGCCCGTACTTTGACTCGACTATCTTCCGTGCTCGCTCAAAAGAACCCCGCGCCCCCTTCAAGTCACCCATGTTCTGCAATGTTCGGCCAAGGTTGCTGAGAACAACTACCAAGCGTTGGTGGTCCGGGCCGAGTTCCGCCTCCTCTATCTCCAACGCCCGCATAAGGAGCGTACGCGCGCGTGCAAAGAACTGCCTCGCCTCCGCAAGCTGTTTGCGCACCTTCGCCAAGTCACCACGTTCAAGAAACAGGTTTCCCAGATTGTTGAGAACTGTCGCAACCTTAGTCTTGTCCGGACAATATTCCGTCTCCAATATCTCCAGCGCCTGCCCAAAAAACTTCTCCGCCTTCACAAAGGCCCCGCACTTTTGCCACGCCAGACCCAGATTGCTAATGCGAACTGCCGTCTCCGGATGACGCCGACCATCTGTCAGCAGCCCAATTTTCAGCGCCTGCCTATAAGGCGGTATCGCTTCTTTGAAGTCACCCAGTTCGCATAGCACCGAGCCCAAGTTGTTGAGTGTCTTCGCAACAACAAGGTGGGTTGGCTCATGGACGGCCTTTGCTATCAACAGGGCACGCTCGAAGAATTCTTTCGCTTCTCCAAACTCTGCTCTGCCCATCAAGTAACACCCCACCTGGTTCAGAAGTCGTCCGACTTCGGCCTGAACAATGCCCGTCTTTTCTGTTTGGTCGGTCACCACGCGAGCATGGGGGGTTAGTCGCGCGCATACAGCCCAGCTTGTCACATCATCGCACTCGGGTGGATAGGCGTCGTTGACCACGCGCGCCGCCGCTTCGCACCAGGTCTTGCGGGCGTCGGGGTCGAGCCGGTCCTGCACGACGGCTTGGACGAGGCGGTGCATATCGAAGGCGTCGTCGCGCACTTCGAGCAGCGAGTAGCGCCGGAGCGCCGCCACGACCGCATTCATCCGAAGCGGGTCTGAGAGCACGGTACGCAGGGGCTCGGGGACATGCTCGCTACCGTCGCGCAGCATGTCGCGGGGGATGTCGTCGGGGGCGAGGTAGGCGCAGAGGTTCATCAGTTCGGCCGCGCCCGGCGCGGCCTTGGCCGCCCCCTCCATGGACAGGGTCCAGGTGGTGCCCACCGTGTCGGGATAGCTGTCGGGCGGTGGCTGCTGACCCCATAGCGCGGCGCGGCGCGTGTTGAACAGGTTTAGGTAGTCGGCGTAGGACGTGACGGTCTCGTCCATGTAGGCGGCGGCCTGCGCCAGGGCGAGCGGCAGGTCGCCCAGCGCGTGCGCGACGGCGTCCGCGCCAGCGGGGTCTTTTGCTGTCTTGAACTGTTCCAGGAAGGCCACCGATTCGGTGCGTTCCCATGTCTTCACCGACAGGGCCGCGGCGACACCCTGCCACACCTGGCTGCGGGTCGTGATAAGGACATGGCCGGCGGCACCCTGCGGCAGGTAGGGCGCGACGTGCTTCTTGTCGACGGCGTTGTCGAAGATGAGGAGCCAGCCGGGGTGGTGCTCCAGCCACCGGCGCACGGCATCAATGATGGCGGTCTGATCTTGCGCGTCCTTCTCTTTCAGGTCCAGCGGCTTGGCCAGCGCGGCGAAGTCGGCGGCCAGCGTCGTCGTCTGCTCCGACCGCAGCCACCAGACGATCTGGTAGTCGGCCTTGTGCCGCCAGGCATACTCGACGGCGGTCTGCGTCTTGCCGACGCCGCCGAGCCCGGCCAGTGCCTGCGTCAGCGCGGCAGGCTTGCCCGCGGCTAGCCCCTGTTCCAGCGCAGACAGCAACGCTTCGCGACCAGTGAAATTAAGATTCTTGTCATGGGGCACGTTCCAGACGGGGCGCAGCGCGGAGGAGGTCACGGGAGTTGTCGTGGGCGCAGCGGGGACGGGAGCGAAAGGAACCGGCCCTACCGTGGTAGCCGCCACAGCGCGATCCGCAAGAACCTTCTGAATGAGCAATAGAATGCCGGCGTTCTTGGACGGGAACCGGTGATCGTTGTGAAAAGGCCGTAACACCTTCGGAACGTCGTCGTGCTTGCCTCCGTCGGGCAAAATCGGAAAGAACTTATTGTTCCGAACCGCAGAGTTATATAAGTCTTGCGTGATGATGGCCCCTTCCCAAGTGACCCCCTTTCCTTTATCGGGCTCTGCCCGCTTCTCGAAGCGTGCTTTGTACAAGGGCGAGCATACAGCGAGAACCACCGCGGCGTCTTCGATTTCCTGCTGCATCCATGTTGGCCAACCAACCGGAGGCGGCACAATTTCATGCTGGTGATCGGAAACCACCATTATTCCGTTCTTCGCAAGCCAGTCGGCCAACGCCTTGACGTTCTCGCGAAACGCGGGGCTTTCATGGGCGTAGCTGATAAACACCGTGTCTTTGGCGCATGCTTGAGGCGTCACTTTATGGCAACCTTCCCTGTTCATCCATCCTCCTGCCCGCCGCCGCGCCACCCGAACTTCCCGGCGCATCGTGGCTGCCATTATTCGCATCGCGGCGGCGGCACGCAAGCGGCACGGGCGTTCGCCAATGTGTGGCAGACATTCCTGTCTGCCCTCCGGGATTCATGCGCGTTGGCGAGAAGGGAATACAGGAAGACGGGCAGACAGGAATGTCTGCCACACATTGGGTGGGCGGCAAGTTGATGACGGTCATCCTAAAACACTACTATTGAACCGAAAGTAGCGGTCCGTCCCCAGTGTTGTCGTCGGCTTGTCCTTGCGCAAAAGGGAGAGGTGGCCATGGAAAAGGCGCCCAATGTTGGGCAGATAGTCCTACCTGCCAACCCGGCCGAGCAGGCATCCCTGCCTGCCGATGTTTCCTCCCCGTTCCCAGGCTGTGTATCGGGTCTGCCCATTCAGAAAACAAGCCGCCGCCTGCCTCATTGGACCTGCGAATCTGTGATCTACTGGGTCACCTTTCGCATGGCTGATTCGCTCGCGCAGAACGTATTGGACTTGTGGCGGGAGGAAAGGGGGATTTGGCT
>CAIUWO010000382.1 GCA_903902895.1 Candidatus Hydrogenedentota bacterium
ATCCTGATTGAGTCTTATGTTTAAGTCGCCAGACCCGAAGAAATGCAGTCATTGCGAGGAGGACGCAGTCCGACGCGGCAATCTCTTGCGCGCGTCAGGCTGTGGGCACAAGAGATTGCTTCGCTTCGCTCGCAATGACGATACTTCGATTGTTGTGTTATTTGTGACTCACCACACTAGCAGCGGGGCTCGGGGAAATAGTGCGCCTCAATCAGGCAGCACAGCGTGTGCCAAAGTGTGGCATGGGCCTCCTGCACGACCTTGGTCGAGTCGCCCGGCGTCTTGATGACAATGTCGGCGAACTCGGCCATGGCGCCGCCCTTGGGGCCGGTGAAGACGATGCTTGCGCCGCCCTTGGCCTTGGCCACGGACAGCGCCATGCGGCAGTTGGGCGCGTTGCCGCTGGTGGAAATGGCGAGCAGCACGTCGCCGGGCCGCATCATGGCGTTCAGTTCCTGCGCGAAGGAGATGTCGCGCATGGGGGAGTCGTTCTCCACGGCCGTCTTCAGCGCAAGATTGAGGCCCAGCGTGACGGCGGGCAGGCCCGCCTCCAGATGCTTCGCCAAGTCCTCGCCATAGGGCAGCGGCGCGAGCGCCGCCATGAACGCGCTCGAAAGCGTGCGCCGGCGCTCGAAGCTCTTCACCAGTTCGCCGACGATGTGCATCGCGTCGGCGTAGGACCCGCCGTTGCCGCAGGTGAACAGCGTGCCGCCGCCGTCATAGCACTTCACCAGCGCCTCGTGCGCCTGGATCAGTTCCTGCGCACAGGTCTCCAAATCAGGACGACGCCCCAGCATGCCGTCGACGATCATCTGTTCAAGCGTGTTCAGACTGGACATGGGAAATCTCCGGGTTGGAATCGGGCCACAATGGGTGATTTTAGACGAAAAGGGGGGGGCGGCGCACTTTGCTTCCTGGAACGAATGCCGCCGCGGGCTGCTTTTCTGCCAAGAGCGCGCGGGTGCCGCAGGGGGACTGGCAACCATTTCCGCCAATGGCCCCGTGGCATAGGCACCATCCCGCACCGGAAATGGGTGCCTGTACCCGTGAAACCAAGGCCAGACCATCCCGCGCGGGCACGGGTACAGCCACCGAATTCAGGGGCCGCTTTGCCTGGCCGTGTCGGGGCTTTGGGCTGAAATCGGTGGCAGTCCCCCGGCGGACGCCACAGGGGGACTGAGGCTCGCAAGATGACCCGGGGGGATTCGGGTCACGGCGCGGACCAGGCAGGCACTTGCCGAAATGTGTCACCCATGTGCCCGGTATTATTTGTCACCCATGTCCCCGGTTCGTACCCTGTGCTCCATAACCCCGTTGGGGTATCCGAACAAAGGCAAGAACGCACGCGCCGGGTTTCACGGCAACCCTGTCGAGCTTGAAAACAGGGGGTTATGGTGGCAAGTCAGGCCCCCCTTCACGCCATAATCCTGCCGGGGCGCCAAGCGGGGACCGTGTCCCGCATCAGGCATGAATGGACCCATCCAATCGCCTTCACACATTATAATGTGTGATATAATGTGTGGACAAGGAGCCTTCGATCATGGCCACAAACCTTGCATTGGATGACAAACTTATTCTTGAGGCGGTCAAGGCCGGCGGGCACCGCACCAAACGGGACGCGGTGCAAGCGGCCCTGAAGGAATATGTCCAGCGGCGCAAACAGATGGACATCCTGGGGGCCTTTGGGCAGGTGGATTTCGACAAGGACTATGACCATAAAGCACTGCGAAATCGGCACCAGAAATGAAGGTGCTGGTGGATACCTCGGTATGGTCGCTGGCCCTGCGCAGGAAGAAAGGCGCGCTGTCCGCGGGAGAACGGCGGTTGACAGGCGAGTTGAAGGGACTTGTCGAGGAAGGGCGGGTGGTGATGCTGGGGTTGATACGCCAGGAACTGCTGTCGGGCCTCCGCGAAGAGGAGGCATTCGAAAGGCTGCGCCGCCTGCTGGAACCGTTTGAGGATTACCCCGTCGCCACGGCGGACCACGAAACCGCCGCGCGCCTGTCCAACACGGCCCGGCGGCAGGGCGTCACGGTTTCAACTATAGACGCACTCATCGCCGCCGTTGCCCTGAACAGCCAACTGCCCGTTTTTACCACCGACAAGGATTTCCAGCATCTCGCAAAGGTGGTCGAAGTGCCGCTTCACACCCCGCAGGATTAGCCAGGCCGCCTTACTTCTCCCAGCGCATGACGCGCACACCGTAGGCGGGCACGGTGAGTTTCACCACGGCGTCGGCGTCCTTGCGTTCAAAGGCCACCGTGTCGCCGGTCATAATGTCGCGGCACCGGACCAAGCCCGGGTCAACACCGCGAACGGTGGCGGTGCCGGACCAATCGTTGCCGTCGTTGTTGGTGACGAGCAGCGTGCGGTGGCCGTTGCCGGTGGTGCTGAGCCATTGGACGGGCAGTCCCTCAATCCTGACCGGCTGGACGGCGGTGAACACCTCGTCGAAAAGGCGTGACGCGACGCGGGCCAGCGGTGTGTGGCCCGCCTCAAACCATGGGATGAGGCAGGTGACCACGGCACCCTTGCCCACGGGATTGCGCAGCACCAAGGGGTCGCCGGCGGGTGTCTTTGCCGGTGCTTCCACGTCCTGCGCCAACGGGCCGACGGGACAATGGCGGAACGCTTCGGCTTCGGGGGCGGCGGCGTTCCAGGTCCATGCGCGGCCCACGCGCAGTTCAGGCTGGATGGCCGCACCGCACAGCGCCGCGTCTTCGGGCGTTGCCTGTCCGGCGGACCAGACCACCGTGCCGCCCTGTTGGGCGAAGGCCTCCAGCCGGGTCTTGAGCCCGCGTGTGAAATCCTGTTGGCCGAGCAACACGACAAGCTTGTACCGGTTCATCACCTCCTGCGACGCGTCCGAGGTGAGCACGTCGAAGATATCCCCCCAGCGCGAGTCGCCCATGGGACGGTACGGCGACGGGTCTATCTTATTCTTCTGGAAATCCTCGCGCGCGTCGTTACGGGACGGGTACTTGCCGAAGGGAATGGGCGGTTCGGCGTTGACCATGTCCTCCGGTTTGGGCGCGAATTCCTGGGTGATGCAGGACAAGGCAAAGGGCGTTGCCAGCGGGTCATCGACGCTGTACGCGCCCAGCGGGTAGGGGTCCATCGCATAGATATTACCGGGATAGGCGGCGCCGAAGAAGCCGTCTATCCCCTTGTCGCCCTGCCGGTAGGGCAGGCGGGCATAGTTCCATGCCTCGTTCTGCGTGCGCCAGTAGGCCGGGGTCATCCAGCCGTGGTCCGGCGCAAGCATGACCGCCACGGGCGTGTCGGCCACGCCGCGGTCCAGGTCTTTGGCGATAGTGCCAAAGGCATCGACGGCCCTGCCCACCTCGCCGGGGCCTTCAGGCCCGAAATGCATGCCGCCGCCCTCGATGCGGTAGGCCTGCGACCCGGCCAGGAACGACAGCCACAGATGCCGCGTGTACAGCGACGCATTGAGGTCGGGCACGCACCCGTAGAACACGCCCCACCACAGCGACAGGTCAATACCCCACTCCTTGCCGTACTGCCGCGCCGCGCCGCGCGC